>DUDF01000044.1 GCA_012959435.1 Candidatus Poseidoniales archaeon | reverse complement strand
ATGAAAGAGCATCTCATAAGCACCTTAGATGAACATTTAGGAGATAGGGACATAATCATATCATGCCGTAATGAGGTAGCTACTGTTGCAGATCGCACAGGTGCGGGAAGAACGGAGAGTGGAGTAGGCGAGCACCAGGGGCAGGCTTTCGTGGCACGTCAAGAAGGGTTAGCAGGCACGATTCTGCAAAGCCAGTTCATGGGGGATATTCTATCATCCGTAGAATATGTGGCCCATGAGAATCGTGCGAAGATTGACCGTTGGGGCTTCTTTGGATTAATCGTCTTTGTCTGGATTCCATTCATGGCATCAGGTGTTCTTGTTGGGGCAATGATGGGACTTGTTGCTAGGATGCCATTCCTCAGAGTTCTAACGGCTTGTTTCATTGGTGGTGCAGCCGCATCTATTACTTGGGCGTATACTGCTGAAAGCATAATTGAAGTATTACATGCACTGAATGCAGAATTGCTCATTCCAATAATAATCATAGTGATTTTTATTGCTGCAGTTATGCATATTCGCACCAACAAAAAGAGGAGAAAAGAAGAATTATTCAAAGGTTCACGGGCATTCTTTTCTGGCGAAATCTTGGATTAATCCATTATTTTAGGGGTGGATTTCATGGGCCTTGGCCCCACATCGCCTGCACATGGTATGGTGGCAGTTGGCAACAAGATGGTTGATTTCGGGTGGCTTAGTAGTTGGCGCAAGTGAGTTAGGAAAGCGAAATGAGTTGATTGGTGCTTTGCTTGTGTCAATCCCCTTAGTCTCAATTTTAGCAATCATTTGGCTTTATCGTGACACATCAGACACTGAACAGGTTGCTGATTTTACCACCGGAATACTTTGGCTAGTCATACCATCTCTAGTCCTATTCGTGACACTTCCTGTATTCTTGGGTCGAGGAATGGAGTTCTGGCCTTCACTGGGGCTTGCTTGTGGACTGACGATTATCGCATATTACATCGGACTTCAACTAGCAACAAAATATTCGGGTATATCTTGAGAATTACTGAGATAGATCCTTGACCTTATCAACTAGGTTCATTTTCTTGATCCGCCACATCCCAATCGGTGTGAGTGATATCGAAATGAATACTACAATCCCGATGAGTATGAAAATTGATGATGTTGACGCGGAGATGGTGAAATACATGGTCCATTGGGCAAATGCAGAAATCATTATTTTTGTTCCTATCAAAGAGAAAATACACCCTAGAATACCACCAATTAATCCAATTGCCAAATGTTCACCAAATAGCATCAATCCCAACCGATTGTTTGAGGCTCCTAATACTCTAAGGGTTGCTAATTCAGTGTCTCTCTCAGCGAGATTCATGATTAGTGTGTTAAACAAAACAGCGACAGCAATCATGATTCCAAGCCCCTCAATAGCATAAAACATCCCTTGTTGTTTCTCCATGATGGTTTCGAAGGAAGCCAGCGTATCTTCACGCATTGTGATCCCTAATGAGTTCTGAGCAAGTTCATCATCCACCTCAACACCATCGGGGAGTTGTAGCATAATAACAGTGGCTTGCAGACCGATTTTTTCAGCCAAATCAGCACGGTAGAAATACACAGTTCTAGAGATTTCACCTTTAGTAAATCCTGTAATCTTTACATCTACAGTTTTAGTGCCAAACACCAGTGAATGTGTTTCTCCAATCTCCCAACCTAGGAAATTATTGATTCCCTCATCAATTAGAACTTCAGGCGTCTCTAGGCCGCTACTTGGTAACTCACCTTTGGCCAAATCAACAAGGTACATTGATTCACCAGTTTCGGTTGCCACATTCTCAAGACCGTATGCTAATAATTGCCGAGAATCGTTTTCAGGAGTGCCAGGGAACATGAGCGCCATTTCGTAAACAGCATCATTTTCATCTGCCCATTCAATAATGCCTTCTTGACCATCTAAGGTGAATACTTGAGCATCCCAACTTTGACGGTCTTCAAGCCCCCCAAGGAAAACATTACCCATTGAATCCATCATGATTATCATTGAACCAAAAAGCAACATTGAGAGGCCAACTGCAAGGAATGTAAACATTAGCCGAACCGGTTTTCGTACGCTTGAACGAATTGTCAATCCTACAGTTGCTGGGAATATAGAGGTCACCTTCTGGAGACCTTTCGAAGATAGTCGAATCTCATGTTGTCCACGTAATACTTCCAATGGTTGTAATCGTGAGGCTTGCCAAGCAGGACGAAGTCCTGAAAGGAACACAATAGCCATTGCAATTGCAAAGTTTTGTAACACCATTGAGGCCGAGATTTCAGGATTAATAATTGGAATTCCCATGATTGATTCATACATTGTAATCATACCAGGTGCCCCGAAAAGCACGCCCGGAATAATTCCCAAAACACCTCCCGTGATGCCAATGAAAATCGGTGCAATTACATAGCCAGGCATAAGGGAGATTTGTCGGACTCCAAGAGTTCTGAGAACTGCAATTTCTTTGGCCTGAGATTGGATTAATCTCTGCAAACTAAGGAAGATTGTAATTCCTGCAACCATGGCGAGCATACCTGTGACAATGGGGTAAGTCTTCATTGCCCCTTCGACATCAGCTCTTAGGAATTCAACAGATGCAATTCCCGTACGGTCATATACAATCATTGGTGAATCGTCATTTTCGGATACGATGATAGATATTTCTTCAAGTAAAGACGCTAATTCTTCTGATTCTGGTGTCCCACTAATATCTAACAATAGTAAATTAGATTCACCCGGATTGAAGTTTGCTAGTGCCTCCAATCCCTCATCTGTCATATACCCTGTAACAAAGGTTCCAGGCTCCGCAGGTAACAGGTCACCTGCCTGTGCAAAGTAAAGATGATTGGAATGGAAGCCAATTCCTACGACTTTAAAACCCATTGAATAGCCAGCACCAGCACTGATATTGATAATATCATCAATTCCAATGTGTAAAGCGTCAGCAGCGTGTTGATCAACTACGATTTCGTTGGCGGCCGAAGCAGTTCGTCCTGAGCAACAATCATGTTCAGGAATCCAAACTCTGTCTAACTCACCTTCATCGATACCGTGCCAAACTGCAGTTACCATTCCGATTTCATCATCATCGCTGAACAGTTGGCCGCTAGACTTCAAACGTGCTTCGCACTTGTTTAATGTTAATTCGTTAATTGGCCATTCATTTGTGATATCTTGGCATAATTTCTCAGAGGTGTTCCCATCCCAATTCCCACCATTGTTCTCTACCCAAACATCAGGCAGATTCACACCATCGTCATCATCTGCATAGATGTCATCATACAAGGTAGTCACGGAATTCGCATAAGCACCGAATGCTATACCAGCAAAAACACCTACAGAAACCATTAGAATTACTGCTGAAAGTCTTAACTTGGTACGCCACAGGCTTCTAGCCAATCGCTTGGTTAACAACATCGACATCAGTTCACCTCAATTGTTTACCTTTTCATCTGAAATTATTTTCCCACTGTCAAGACGAACAACTCTTGTAGCGTATTTTGCAAGGGACTCATCGTGAGTCACCATGATGACTGTGATTCCTTCTGCATCACATGCTTTGACAAGCACCTCCATCACTTTGGATGATGTGGCAGAGTCTAAATTCCCCGTAAGTTCATCTCCCAGTAATAATTTCGGACTCTTGGCTAAACTTCTAGCAATTGCAACTCGTTGTTGTTGCCCACCACTGATTTCTGCAGGGAAACGGTTTACTTCTGCTTCAAGTCCAACTAAACTGAGAAGTTCAATCGCTCGTTTCTTGTCTCTCTTACCCGATAATTCCTGAATTAGCAGAATATTTTCTAAAACTGTTAGGTCTTGTAGGAGGTTGAAGAATTGGAACACATAGCCAATATTTTCTCTGCGGAAAGTAGTCATTTTTTCTGCGTGATTGCGTGGAACACTTTCCCCATCAAACGAATAATCCCCTGCGGTCGGATTGTCAAGTGCAGCGACACAATTTAGTAGAGTAGTTTTGCCGGAACCAGATGGTCCAAGTAAGATAATTCTCTCTCCTTTATTGATGCTGAGGTCGATCCCATCAAGGGCTCTCACTGTCTCAGAGGCCATTACATAATGCCTTTCCATTTCTGAAATTTCAACTAGTGTCATTGGTATCACTGTTTGCGATTAGTTGCCATTATATTAGTTACGCAGTATTTTGATAGATACCGAGTGGAAAGTTGCTATTGAACTGGAATGATTATTGAATTAATATTCTCAACATTCTATTTCACAACATGTCTCAAGCCGGGGTGATTCTTGAATAGTGGTGGCTAACTTGGTGCACTCCGGGGGTCAAATAGTTGCGTGAGATTACACTTTTTTGGAAGCGCCAAAGATTAGCCCTTAACCGTGTAAATTTAGTGGCCGAAGTTTTTGAAAAATGTGTTTTTCTAGGCTATCTTGAAAGGACTCCAACCGTTGTTTTGGCGTTCATGCGTGGAATTTGTAAACCAGGAAAGACTCCATTTGATATGGATGAAAGTGATGATTATGAGATTACAGAAATTTTATCTGAACCATCTGGTAATGATCCCGCATGGATGTTTGTCATTAACATCAAGCATCCTCTAACCCTTCTATCAGCGAAAATTGGCAAATTGACAGTTAAACCGGGTTCTTGTTTAAATGATGAAGGATTGTTCTACATTATCAGAGGTAGCCCTTTATCAATCAAAATAGTTACAACTGCTGCAAGAATGATGCTAAAACCAGACAGAATCTCAGCAACAACGATTTCTCAGACTGATTTCCGAGGCAACCAAATCCTCTCTGAAAAACGGATGGATGTTTTGCGAATTGCTTACTCTGAAGGTTGGTACAATACCCCGAGAGACATCACTTTAGGGGAATTAGCCAATAAAATCGGGCTGGGACGAAGTACGGTTTCAGAACATCTGATTAAATCAGAGGCAAAAATCATTCAATATTTCCTTGAGGGTGACCCAACATTGTTTGGTGAAGAAATGAATGGTAAATGATGTTTTATTTCAAATGATTATTTTATATTAACAGAATATGGTAGGGTTGGTTATGAGGATTGTAACTTGGAACCTCAACGGTATACGCGCCGCACATCGAAAAGGCTTGGATGATTTCGTTTCACGTATTGATGCGGATATTTGGCTCTTTCAGGAAACTCGCGCATTGCCTGAACAGATGCCAGATGATTGGCAAGCACCAGAAGGCCACGATGTGATTTGGCATCCCGCGCAAAAAAAAGGTTACTCTGGTGTAATGACTTGTTCTAGGGTTGGGCTTGAGGAAAAAGGTCGTGGGATTGACACTAATCTTGACCAAACACGAGACCCAGAAGGCCGGGTATTACATACTAAGCATGGTGAACTCCATTGCATCAATATCTATTTGCCAAATGGGGGGGCAAGTATTGAGAGACAAAATTACAAAGATCAATGGTTGGAAGATTTATTGATTTGGTCTCAGAAATTTATTGATTCCGATGAGCCAGCATTGCTTTGTGGTGACCTCAATATTGCACATACCGAAGATGATATTTGGAATCCATCTGGCAACCGCCGCACATCAGGTTTCTTAGAGCACGAACGTCAATGGTTTTCTCGTTTACTTGATACTGGTTGGCATGACCTTTTACGAATTCATGTCGGATTAGATAAGGGCCCATACACATGGTGGTCAAATAGGGGGCGCGCAAGAGAATTGAATAGGGGATGGAGAATTGATTATATTCTTGCTAACCAAGCCGCAAAGGACTTATTCAAATCAGCTGAAGTCATGCGTGAAGGGGGCCTAGTTATCTCTGACCACGCACCTCTAATAGTCGATTTAGAGATGTGATATTTTACTCACATTGTTAGCAGGACATAGTGTTAGTAGTGGGTTTTAGCAAAATTTTAGATTATTAATCGGTCGGACAGATTTTAGCATAGTTGCCGCCCCGTAGGGGCGGAAGGGGTGGACGTAGTGTCAGAAATCACAGTTGATGAATTGAAACAGGAGCGCCTCAAGCAAATACTACCAACCGGCCGAGGTGTTTGGATACCGATTGACCACGGAGCATCTGATTGGCCAGTATCGGGCCTAAGTGATGTTGGTTCGTTGGTTAGTAAACTCACATCTAGCCGAGGTCCAGACGCAATCCTTTCACATCGTGGCCCTCTTTCACATCATCAATCAGATACTAGAGAAAATTGGCGTGGTGGCTGGATTCTCCACCTTTCAGTATCTACTAGGCATGGAGGGGAGAAATCAGATTTCAAAGTGCTAGCTGGTGAGCCGAGCAATGTTGTTGTTTCGGCGCTAGAGAGGGGAGCAGTTGGTGTGAGTGTTCAAGTAAATCTTGGTAATAAAAATGAAGGGGAAATGCTTGAGTTTCTAGCATCAGTTTCTGATGAATGTCACTTTTTGGGTGTTCCTCTTTTGGGTATGATTTACCCACGTGGGCCACACTTGAATGTCTTGGAAGGTGATGAAACCGAGGCCGTGGCTCACGCAGCAAGAATTGGTTGGGAATTGGGTTGTGATGTCGTCAAAGTACCTTGGACTGGCTCAATTGAGTCATTTCAACAGGTTACATCTTCAGTCCCGATTCCAGTGTTAGTATCAGGAGGTCCTAAACAAAATGACTTCAAAGCAGTAGTCCGAACTGTTAGAGCCGCAATGGCAGCAGGGGCTGCTGGAGTTTGTATGGGTAGACAAATTTTCTCTGATTCAGACCCAGCGGCTAGAGTCGCTGAGATTGTAGAGGTGGTTCATGGAATACCGTGGGATGCTGATGGGCGCTTCAAATTTGATTCAGATGAAGCAGATGACTTAGAAGATTTGGTGGAATCTTTCAGAGATAGTCTTGGGAAATTCGGTAATAACTGAGGTGTTTTTTGTGGAATTATGGCTTTCTTCTAAAGATGGTGTAGGGGAACATCCTGCAGACGCTTTGATCAGCACAAAGGATGATTCCTTCCCCAATTGGGCTGGTGATGAAAGTGAAATTAGAAGATATCAGGTTGATGATGGTGCAGTCATTGATAGTGATGGCAGAACTATCGGCGCTTTCATTCAAATTGAAAATGATGAAGGTCAAGCAGCGGCATTAGAATTCGTTGGCTTAGCCGAATGGTTGCTCATTGACTGCCCTGATTGGAAGATGATTCCACTTGAAAACTTGGTTGCAGCGGCTGACCAAACTACCACTAAATTAGCGGCTGCAATCTCAAACTCAGATCAATTACAAGGGGCAACATTCGCACTCCAGAGAGGTGTTGACGCACTCATCCTTCCAGATGATGATGATATTTGGCGAGTTGCTCAAGAACTTGCGGCTCAACGCTTATCAGATTGGGGTGATGTCAATGAATCAAGTTCGGTGGTGATGATGGAATCCCCTGAACTTGTTGAATTACAGGTTATGAGCGTTGAAACAGGTGGGATGGGTGACCGAGTTTGTGTAGATTTAGTGCAAATGCTAGAGGTTGGTGAAGGTGTGTTAGTTGGTTCTAGCGCCGCACTTTTAGTTCTCGTACATGGTGAAACATTGTCATCTCAATTTGTCCCACCACGTCCCTTCAGGGTTAATGCCGGGCCAGTTCACTCGTATATTTTCATGGCTGATGGTTCAACGAAATACCTTTCAGAATTAGTGGCTGGTGATGAAGTGTTGGTAGTTTCTCCTGTTGGCTCAAGGGCGGTTGCTGTAGGTCGCTTGAAAATTGAGCCTAGGCCACTACTGTTAGTTCGCTTCAAAAATGACCAGTTTGGTGAAGGTCAACTGTTCTTACAACAGGCTGAGACCGTTAGGCTCGTGTTAAAACTTGAAAAGACAGTCTCCGTCACGCACCTTGAGGCGGGGATGAATATCCTCGGTGCTGCCGCTACGGCAGGGCGACATATTGGTCAAGCAATCAGTGGAGATGTGGAGGAAAAGTGAATGGGTGTCATAGGTCAAGGTGAAGGTCATGGGGGCGTCAGTCTCCTTCATGCTCTTGGCGCAGGCTATGGTTGTTCAATTGGAGTAAATTTGTCAACAAAAGTCCGATTGAGAGATGACAAGCCTGGTAAAGATGTTGAAGACCCAAATGGTGTGTTGGATGCGGTTGTTGATGTTTGGGTTGAGGCTGGATTAGAGAAGCCGGCCGACGAACTTTTCTGGCAAGTACGTAGTACTGTTCCAATGGGGATAGGATTGAAAAGTTCTGCAGCAATTGCTGTCGCTGCAATCAGGTCTTTGATGGATGCTACAAAAATCGAATTGGCAAATACTGACATTGTTGATTTGGCATCTAGAGCTCAGTTGGCTGCTGGTGTATCATTTACAGGTAGCGTTGACGATTCATGGGCTGCTGTTGAGCCGGGATGGAAAATCGTAAATCCAAATTTACCAGCGGCTGAAGGAGTGATATTAGAAGGTGAATTCGTTGACCCCGATGACTGGAAAATCCTCATCATACCTCGTGGTGAGCGTGAGTTATTACCTGACCCTGAGAGATTTTCTCAGATGGCTGCACAATTCGAGAAAGCAATAGGGGCAATGGAGCAAGGTTCTCTTCTTGTTGCGCTTACCGAGAATGGAAGGGCCACGGCTAATGCATTAGGGGATGCCAAAGGCCGTAGATTAGCAAATGATTTGCTAGTGTGGGGTGCGCGTGGCGCAGGTATAACTGGCTCGGGCCCTGCAATTGCTGCCGTAATTCCTATACATAGTGAAATAACTTTGAGACGTATTGTACAACTTACTGAGCAACGTGGGCACAAAACGATCGTAACTGATTTCTGGGTTGAATAGTTGAGGTGGTGGGTTCCTGTCTATGCGCTTGGGCGACACATTGGCTGTAACCTTATTTGGTGAAAGCCATGGTTTGGTAGTTGGCGCACTAGTTGAAGGGATTCCGCCTGGCATCAAGATTGATGCAGAATCTTTGGCTGACGATTTATCCAGAAGGCGCCCTGGTGGTCAATTAGCTTCCAAACGGCGTGAAGATGATGAATGCCACATTCTCAGTGGCATAAATGAAGGATTCACTACCGGATGGCCGATTTTGTTAGTAATTGCCAATAAAGATGCGAGGTCATCAGATTATTCATTTCTCCCGAACCAGCCCCGTCCAGGTCACGCTGACCTCCCTGAATTGGTTCGTAGCAAAGGGCATGCTGACTTGCGTGGAGGCGGCGGCAATAGCGCTCGGCTTACAGCAGGATTGGTTGCCGCTGCTAATCTCTGCAGGCCAATTGAAGAAAACTCAGATTGGCAGGTTGAAGCACATGTCCATTCTATTGGTGAAGTATTATCTGCTGGGATAGAGATGCTTCCAACTGGCAAAGGGACAGAATGGGAAAGAACACGCTGCCGTGACAAAGATGCGGCAAAAAAGATGGTGGCGCTAGTTGAGAAAATGCGTTCAGAGCGTGACTCAATAGGAAGTTCAGTAGAATTGAGAATTTCAGGACTTCCTCTAGGATTTGGTCAACCATGGTATGATGGGATTGAACCAGCATTAGCAAAAGCTCTGATGGCAATTCCTGCTGCAAGAGCAGTTGAATTTGGCCGCGGCACCAAAGCCAGTCAAATGCGCGGTAGTGAACATAATGATACATGGAGTGAGGGAGATGATGGCCCAAAACCCACCGGGATACGCCCTGATGGCGCACTTGGCGGGATGGCCACAGGTGGGGACCTTTTCGTAATGGTTCATTTCAAACCACCAAGCAGCATCTCACAATCTCAGAAAACTCTCAACGTAGTATCAGGTGAAGATGAGGAACTTGTTGTTCTTGGAAGGCATGACCCCGTAATTGCTCCACGTGCAGTTGCAGTAGTAGAATCTTCAGCGCGTCTAGTTTTATCCGACCTATCTATACAAGGGGGGTGGTCTAGTGAGTGAAGTGAAAATATTCAAATTCGGTGGTTCTTGTCTAAAGGAGTCTAATGATCTAGAAGCAGTGGTTCAGAGAATAGTAGAATCAACTTGTGAAAAAACTGTAATTGTAGTTTCAGCATTGCACGGGGTTACAGACCGTATACTTGAGAGATTGGAGAGGAATGAAAGAGATTCAATACCTGCTTTTGTGGCTTCTATTGAAATGATGCATCTAGAGATGTCACCAGCATTAGTTAATGATGCATATTATTACAAGTTTCAGGACGCCTTATCAGCACTTTCGGACGCCCTCTTAGATAATTGTGAAAATCCATCAGAGCCGTCACGAGTCAGGGCGCAAATTGCTGGTGAACAGATGAGCAGTGTTGCAGTTTCTGCAGCAGTTGGAGCGTGTGGGATTGATAGTAAACCAGTATGGTCTGAAGAATTTGGAATCAAGATTCACAAAGTCAAGGGGGAATCTGTTATCGACATCAATTCAACCATTGAATCGCTTAATCTTCCAGATGTACCTGTGATAGTGGTGACTGGTTGGTATGGTATGTATGATGAGGTGCCAGCTCTTCTTGCAAGAGGTGGTTCTGACTTGACCGCGACCTCTCTTGCAGCGGTCTTGAATGCGTCAGAAGTAACCATTTGGAGAGATGTTTCTGGGGTACTGGCTCTATCTCCTAGGTGGGCGATACCGTCTCGTAATCTCCCATATTTATCATACACCGAGGCTCAAGAGTTAGCGTTGTTTAGTGAACCGGTATTACATCCATTTGCGGTAGAGCCACTTAGAAAAGAAGGGATACCTTTGCGGTTGAGGCCTTTGCATGACCCGAGTAATTTAGGTAGTTGTATAGGTCCTTCAATAGCAACTGGGGTGCCAAGAGTACGTGCAATAGGATGTCTCCCACATCTTGTTCCATTGACTATGAGATTGTCAGGGGTGATGTCAGTTGCTAAAGTTGTTGCAGATGCTACGATTTTGTTAGACCGTGCCCACGTTCGCGTTTGGTCACTTCGCGCAAGACCAAACGAGGCACGATTTTTAGTTTCAGAGAGAGTCGCCTCCCTTGCAATACGACTACTTTCAGAAAGTCCAGGCTTACCTACACCAAATCAAGGTGATACAATTTCAATCCTATGTCTTGTCGGTGAGTCAATAGGTAGTAATTTTTCAATTAGTTCAGAGATTGAAGAATTTGCTCGACAATCTGATTTGGAATTAACTCATTTAGATGAGGGTAAGAGAGACAATGCATTACATTACACTGTTTTGAATAGCCAGACTCAAGAAGCCTTGATTACAATTGCAAAAAACTTTGATCTTCTTATCCCGTGAGAATCAGTCAGTTATTCGCTACTGCCGCCTTCACGCATTTTCTGGTAGCGTCCAGGGATATCGGCAACGAACACGATTGCAACTAACGAGAATACAATCATAGTTCCCAAAGCGACCCCATATACGCTCTCAAGTTCAACACTTTCCTCTAGTCTTAAAGCAGAGACTTCAGAAAATATCCCGACAAAACCTGATATTACATCTTTGAATAATAATGTGGTAATTGCTACTATTGCAGCAATTATTGGAGTGATTACTAGACTAATGTGATACTTAGTCAAGACTTTCTTGACATTCATCACATACACTTCACCAGTTCTAATACTGGTATCTAACATTGAAAAGCGGATTACACCATTGGTCAATTCAATGTACATTACCAATAATACAGCGTAAGCAACTAATGCAATTTTTTGTAGTAGTTCATCATCATTAAATGAAAGCCATTCAAAACTTACTTTGCTGGCTGCAAACCGGAATGATACAATGATGAACAATACATATGAGATAAGTAGGAATCTTGAATCTCTTGAAATAATCCCCCAAAACCCACATCCAATTGCGCCGAGTACTAGTAGTAAATGAATTGCCAAACCAAGCACTTCAACGCCGATGGTTTCCCCAAACCAAAACCATGCTGTTCCTGATACTGGTGTGACTATGTAAGTGAGAACACCTAGCATTATCATTACTGCGCCAGCAGCCATTTGCAACGTTTGAACCATTTTATCTGCTGGAAGGAATTTCATTTTTGGTACCAAAGGTCCGCCAAATAGACTTTCAACGAAGGATGGGATATGAACTTCAGGAATAGCGTCCTTGGGGATTGTATTGGCTGAACCAGTCATCTTTGCTGCCAAGGCTTTGCGGCTTGGGGCTGAGGAACGGACAACCTTTCCATCGTATAGGTGGCTGGTATCACTGCTTGCTCCTTTCTGAACCATCTAAACCACCTAGAATCCTCTTGCCCCTGCTAGAGCGGTAGAGAGCAACATATCAGGCTCCCAGTCCATCACGAAAGCACCGAGTCCACGCAACTCGCTGATGAGAATATCACGCTCAGTCTTGAGAACCTCGTACCCAGTTCTATCAAGACGTCGAGCATCAAATTCAAACTCAAGGCTTGATGGGGTGAGGATTGTAGTGTCAAAGTCACGGGCGCGAAGATCACGAACTGCATTGACGATGGTACTGTCATCTTCTAAGCATGATAGAATAATGATTGGACTTCCTTTGTTAATATGAGGGAGAATTCGGTTTGTTACCACTTGTAATGGTGTAGAACCTCTTGCCATAGCCCCTGCTAATTTTGTTAGAATAACATACAGTTGTTTCTTGCCTGTGTCACGGTCAACGCTGATAATTTCGTCAGCGTATGAAACTAGTCCGACAGAATCTCTTCTTGAAAGGAAGAAGGATGCTAATGAAGCGGCGGCACGAGTTCCGTAAACCAAAGAGTTCCTGCTAACAGGTCCTGTTTCAGAGACAGCTCGACTATCTAGGATTAAGATGATATCACTTACCGCATCACGTTCACGTTCGTTCACCATCAATTTTCCAGTCCTACCATAAGCAGGCCAGTTGATCGATTTCATTGGGTCACCAGCGATGTACTCACGCAGATTGTAGAATTCAGAACCAGGTCCAGGCTGGCGGATGTTTACTGCACCAGTGAAAATCTTGGGCACCTTACTCTTGACAAATGCGTCCTTTAGGTCCTCTGTCTTAGGGAACACGAGGAAGTCGTCATAGACGTGTAATTCCTTTTCCTTGTGGAAGAGTCCGAATGAATCTTGAATGCGGATACAGACAGGACCAACAGTATAGAATCCACGAAGCGGGCATTCAACGGTATATTCAATGACAGTTTCACGGCGTGGACCAAGTTCCATCAGAATGTAGTTAGCTCCCTCTTTGATTCTCATCACTTCAGGTAGGCTATCTCTAACTTCCAATACTTTGGAGAGAGGTGACATATTCTGTACTTTGAGAGTGACATCAACTGTCCCATCTTCAAACACTCGTGCTGCACTGAGTTTACGCATTGCTTCTAAGCGGCTGAGAGAAGCCCCTGCTTCTTCATCAGTACGCTCATCCATTCGTCGGCCACTCGCTGATACATCTGCGTGTGCGGCGCGAAGGGCCGCCCAAGTCAAAAAGGACAGTAGAACGACTGCAACAGTTACCAGTTGATGGTTTCGCAAAGTCAAGCCCAGCAGGTATAGCGCTATCGCTAAACTGCCAAACATTGCTGATTTACGGCTCCATGCCATTCAACTATCCCCCTTAATTCCGCATATCTGAGTTTTTAATCACTCAGACAGTTGGGACAGGTACCTGTCCAAGAATTGTCTGAATAACTTCATCAGTCTCAAGACCCTTAATTTGGTGCTCAGGCTTTAGAATTAGTCTGTGTGCCAATGCAAGAACTGCAACTGACTTCACATCATCAGGTGTTACGAAGTCTCGTCCGCGCATTGCTGCTGCGGCTCGACCGGTCTTGAGTAGTGCTTGTGAACCTCTTGGTGAGGCACCGACTAGAACTCTTGGATCCTCGCGAGTGCGGGCTACACATTCAACCATGTACATGCGTATTGCTGGGTCAACATAGACATCTTCAATCGCTTGCTGCATTGCAATCACACGCTGCGGGTCAGTAATAACTTCAACATCAACCGCATCTTTCTTTCTCTGAATACGGCGGGCAAGAATCTCGTCTTCATCTGCACGGTCTGGGTATCCAACGCTCATCTTGAACATGAATCGGTCAAGTTGTGCTTCAGGTAGTGGGTAAGTTCCTTCTTGCTCCACAGGGTTCTGTGTAGCCATTGTTAGGAACGGTGCTGGCAACTTGTGAGTCACAGTACCAATGGTCACTTGCTTTTCCTGCATAGCCTCAAGCAAAGCAGCTTGAGTCTTAGGTGGAGCACGGTTAATCTCGTCAGAAAGTAATAGGTTACAGAAGATTGGACCAGGCTTGAAGGTAAATTCTCCCTTCTTTGCATCGTAAATGTTAGTTCCAGTAATATCTGCAGGTAGCAAATCCGGAGTAAACGAAACACGCTTGAAGTCACAACCAAGTGCGTCAGCGAAAGTGTTCGTCATCAAAGTCTTAGCTAGACCAGGATAATCTTCGAAAAGTAGGTTACCGTTTGCAAGGATGTTGACAAGAACATTGTCAATCACGTGCGCCTTACCGATAATTACTTTTTGGACTTCAGCACTAATTGCTTGTCCAATAGCGGCTACGGCTGCTAGTCGTTCTTTCACTTCAGGGCTACTTTGGTGTTTAGGTGCCGCTGGTGCGGCTGCTGCTTGAACCGCTGGTGCGGCTGGTGCTGCTGCTGGTGGTGGTGGCGCTGCTGCGCCTCCAGTGGCTGGGTTCGTTCCGGGCGGGGGGGGTGGTGCTTGTACCATTTTTCATCTCTCCATTTTCTTCTCATCAGTGTTTTACTTTTTACCCCATCGGCGAATTGTCTGAAGTAATTCGCGCTGTTTTTCAGGGGAATAAGATACATTTTGCGAGTAGGCTAACTCCACTAATCGTGGGTCTCCTATCATTGATTGAATTTCGGCTGGGGTCTTTATTGCCATCTCGTCACGCGTTAAATCATAGAAAACTCTGATCTTTGTCATCAGCGCCTCTCGCATTCTCTGCTTGTAAGTGCTAGGGTCGATTTTGTCTGGCCGTTCTCTAAATCTAGTCAAATCGAAAACGTGTCGCCAATTTTCCTTTTCTGGTACAACCATAATGGCCACAAGTAACAGTAGTAAGAGATTGAGTACGATTAGCCACTTTAGGAAACTATCTGATGTGAGTAGGACAATGGTACTCATAGTTTCTGTGAATGGGTTGGAAATAGAGCCAGTTACGTGGCGACTCTCATCAAATACAACTCTGAATTCTTCCATCTTTAGTTTGATACTGAATGGCAACATTTCGTTGTCAAATTCCATCATATCATAAATTAGTGCTTTGAAATAGGCGTCATTACCTTTCCAGCCATTATCTCCTTCAAGGTGGCGTTGCCAACAGGAAGTTTCCTCGGTGTTACAGTCTTGACGGACATCAGTTTCAGCTGCTTTAGATGCAGACCAAAATCTGTTTGAAATCACTTCATCATCAGCAATGAAAACGATTGAACCAGTGGCTTTTAGGGAGCCGAATGAAGCCCCATCTTTTCCGGGGATCTTTCGCTCATCAAGGACTTCAACATCAGGGTAGTCCATTCTAAGGATAAGAGATAGGTTACTTATCGGGTTATCTTGGTCGTCACAGGAATTTGAACCTATTCGGTCAATACAAGACCCTTCACTTGCTTTTGATAGAACATTCACATCTCTCTTGACATAATCGTCACTACCTGTGACATCACTGGGTAGCGCTTCCCACCGCATTGCTGTAGGTGCCTTGAACATTACAGGCATACGGCAATGGTCAAGATCATCACTTCTTTCATTGAGCATTGTGTCGCTACAACCTATCGGGGTCATTCCGAATTGTTCTCCTGAAACAATATCATTTCTTATGGCTGAAATACCCCAAACATTTGTGGGGTTTTTCATTCCAGCAACACCATCATCATCATAGGTCTGCCAACTTTGGCTTTCATCAAGGAGATCGTCACCAAAGTAGGTGACCCCAAACTTAACTGCAAGCCGGTTTGCATTTTTGCCATCGGTCGCAACGATTACCTTGCCACCAAGTTCAGTCACGAAGTGATGAATCGCAGTTGCTTCAGTCTCATCAATTGGTTTTTCAGTACCAGCAATTACTAACAATGTACGATGTGGTTCTTCCCAGTCATTGACTAACATTGGTGTGGAAAGTGTGTTACGAATCTTGTATCCTTCTCCACCAGAATCCCCTCCAAGACTGGCTCGCATGTCTGTGACCTGTGCCAATTGCGTTTTCTCATCACTAGCCTCAGTGACATATGCAGAATAGTAAGTTTCTTTGTTTGCAGTGACTAATGTCATTGATAACATCATCACAATAATTAGGATTGCAAAGGTTGCCCCAATGATGGTTCCAAAGTGCTTTGGGCCATCATCATTTGTTGCCATTTCCCAGTCACTTCCTTGTGGTTGAACAGGCCTGAGCCTACGATTGCTAATTCTTGGAATTAAGTTTCCCAAATATAGGTTGGGGCTGTTAGAGTAGCGCGTTTGTAGTAGTTTCAAACAAAGGTGTTGCGTATCATTTACTAATATGCTGCATAAGAGTAGGAAAAAGTGATAATTTTCCTATCATTTTTTTCTACGGGTTAATGCACCTATGGAAAGAGCAAAAATCGCCGCTCCCGGCCATATTGGTGTCCAATTCTGTGACACAACATCTCCATCATTTGATGTCCCATCATTGTTGTCAGATGTGTCGCCTCCTTCGGAATTCCCGCCGCGGTCTTCAACAATACTGAGTGTACTTTCATCTGAGTCAGCAGTTTGTGATCTCCCAGCATCAACATCACCTCTTGATTGAATTGAAATTTCAATCACGCAGTTTTTCGTCGGGTGACTGTCAGAGGTTGAAATATTGAGTATTTGAGTAAGGTTGTCCCCCATCTCAATAGCGATGCTTTCTAGTTCTTCAGCTCCTCCAACTTCTAAGAGAGGGCAAGAATCAGTGACAGTCACTTTGTAAACCGAATCAACTGCATTTCCCTGGTTGCTTACAATTACTTCTAGTGAACTTGTTGTGCCAGCATTCAGAGGCCCATTGGATTCAGATAAATCAATGGTTAAATCAACAACCATTGGTATTGTGATATTTCCTTCACCATCTTTTGAATCGCCATTAAGGACTGGGATTACACTACTATATGCTGTGACCGTTCCAGTTACTATGAAGCGGTCACTTTGGCTAGCGGCGAATGCCGCTACATCAATTTGGTTGATTGTAAAATCAAACGATTTATTGGTTTGAGCACTGACTTCTACTGTTTCAGGGCCATTGACTGAGCCATCAAATGGTATGTCAAATTCAATGTCAAGATTTATTGAAACCATATTTTGATTATCAATCCAAAATTTCACGCTTACTTCTCCATCTAACCCAATATCAAAGATAGGTTCAGTGTCCTGTGGTGTATCAATACCTATTTCCCACCCAGCCGGAATATCTGGTGGGTCATCTTGTGCTGTGACCGAGAAAGGCAACATCGCAAGCACCAGTAAGAGGGTCAGTAGTTTGGCTCGCACATTCACTTCGACACACTCCTCATTGTTGAAACCGTCGCTTACTTATGCATTATTTGATTCAAGCATCGGCGCGCTAGAACTTTTACCATTTTGCGACGATAATTTGGCTTTAAACCGGTGTTATTGACTGGTTTTATTGATTTTCTCAGCGCTTCAGAAAGAATTTCAATACTTTCTTTTCCACTCCAATCCGGAAGAACCGCCGCAACTTCTTCGTCATGAACGCGTGGAATAGATTCTAGTCCGGTGGAAGCAACTTTGAGAGCAGATATTTCCTTCCCATTAAGTTTCCATGCAGCAGCGATTCCTGCTTCTGGGAAATCCCAAGACTCTCGTAATGTTAACTTGTGATAACAGCCAATCAATTCTGAACTTTCAGGTGGTAAAGTAATGTGGGTTACTAATTCACCAGGTTGCAAAACATTTCTCGTCATGCCATCCAACTCAAAGAAATTGGATAGAAGCATCTCTCTTTTTCCTTTTGAGGAAGCGAGATGAATTGTTGCATTTAGACATAGTAAAGCGGGAGCTAAATCAGCCTGATAAGTTGCAACACACAACGTGTTCTGGTTAGCGATAACACGGCAATCAGCATCCGTACCACATTCACATTTGTGACACCACTCAATAGATTCACGCCAATCCTCTGATTGGTTGAACCAGTAACATCGTGTGTCCAAACAGATATTGCCTCCGACTGTACCTGACCGTCGAATCATTACTGAAGCAATGCTTCCAGCCGCGTCCTTGAGTAATGGATGTGTGATTTCACTCTCTGATAAATCGTGTAATCGAACCATCCCGCCAATATGAGTTGAAGATAATTCACTCATTTCAGCAACTTTTGCAAGTGAGATAACATTTGCTTTTGGATTAAGATGCCATTTGTAATTTGGAATCAAATCAGTGCCGCCAGCGATCCAATCAAATTCTTCACCGGCTGCAACAAAGCCGTCAGCCAATTCCAAAGCCTGCTCAAGGCTGGTTGGCATTAGTAACTCAAATGGAGGCATTTTCATGCATCATCACCTCGGTGCCTTCGCTCAATGTGTTTCCACGCCGAACCTGCTAATCTAGGATTGTCGATATACTCTTGAGACGGGATTACAGAAACTTTCCAATCCTCGGATTGTTCATCTGCAGGTAGTGTGGCTGTAAATCCAAACAAGGCACCATTATGGTATGGTTCGATATCATCGTTGTTTCGTCTAGCGATGTCACGTTTTTCATGTTCTTCAGCACGGTTTGCGAGTAACTCTTGTAGTGGTGAGAGTTTGAGTGTAGGTGTTTCTAATTCTAGTGAGTCGGAGATACCCTGTGCCCGACATAATTTTTCGATATTTCTATGCATTCTATCAGGTGTTATGGGGAGTTCATCCACTCTTACACCAATTGCATCGTATACCGCATTACAGACTGCAGGTAGAATTGGTAGTAGCGGCCCTTCGCCGGCTTCTTTTGCCCCAAATGGTCCTTCTGGGTCATTACTCTCGACAATGATTGGGAACACCTTTGGCATTTCATGAACTGTTGGTATCTTGTAATCTAGGAGATTTCCGTTCAGTAAATGTCCAGTTCTGCCATATACCATTTCTTCAGATAGCACTTGACCCAAGCCCATATGGCAACTGCCAATTATTTGTCCTTCAACTGCCAAAGGATTCAGGGCTTTTCCGCAGTCGTGTGCAGCCCAGACATTGATGACACTGGTTTGTCCGGTTTCAACATCGACTTTCACCTCCGCGACATACGCTGAAAATGAGTAAGCGGGAGCTAATCCTGCTGCAGCCCCTTTGTGTGCTCTACCCATTGGAGGTGTCCGATATGCTCCTGACGCAACGAGTGCTCCTCGCTCTTCCTGTGCTTTGTGAAGTGCTTCAAGATAAGAGACACCGACAGCAGGATCTCTTTTATCGTAAATACGACGGTCACCAATCACCAATTTTGCAGGGTCAGCACCGGTAATATCAGCGGTTGCATCAAGCAATTCTTGACGGATTTTCATTGATGCTGAGATTGCCGCATTAGCGTTCATAAATGTCACTCTGCTTGAATATGAGCCAAGATCAACAGGTGCAGTGTCTGTTTCTTGAGAGCGAACTCGTATCATGTCTAATGGGAGCCCCAATACTTCGGCTACAGATTGAGCAACAACAGTGTCTGAACCTTGTCCAATATCTGCTGCCCCAGTGTGGATAGTGACCCCGCCATCCATGTCAATTTTCAGATGAACTGTAGCGTGAGGGAACTTGTTAGGGTCCCAATGGATTGGCAACCCACTTCCGGAAATGAAGAATCCACAGCCCACTCCGATACCGTGTCCTAATGGTAGTTTGCGAAATCTATCATCCCAATTAGATGCTTTACGAACTTTTTCTAGACATTCTCTCATCCCAGTACTAGTGATTCTAAAGCCTGTAATCGTTGCACTAAGTGGTGGTAGCAAATTGGCTAAACGGAAGGTCATCGGGTCAACCTGGAGTTTGTCTGAGAGGTCATCTAATCCAACTTCAAAGGCACAACGTGAGTTAACAGCACCATGACCGCGCATGGCGCCACTTGCAGGTTTGTTTGTCCAAACTCTAGCCCCAGTGTAATGGAATGCTCCAATCTCGTATGGGGCGGTGTGAAGAACACCGTTGTAGTAGGTTGTAACGTGGCCGAATGAAGCGAATGCACCGCCATCAATCAAAGCATCAGTTTCAACTCCACAGAGTCTCCCCTGTGAATCAGCGTGAAGATTCATTTCAATGTGTGAAGGGTGTCTACCACGATTAGTCAAGAAAACCTCTTCTCTGTCAAATGTGATTCTTACAGGGCGCCCCGATTTACGTGCTAATATCGCGGCACACATCTCGTGAGGAAACGGGTCAGACTTGCCACCAAATCCACCACCTACAAACGTTCTATAGACATTTATTTGATGCATCGGAATTTCTAGGACATCCGCAAGTGATCGATGCAAATAGTGTGGGACTTGTTGTGGTGTGTAGACAGTGAGGCGACCTCTTGGGTCCCAGTTTGCAACCGTGGCATGTGGTTCTGTAAAGCCGTGATTGACACCACCAAAAATCCAATTTGAGTGGTGGGATGCTTCTGCATTATCAATCATTTTTTCGACTTCACCAAACTCTTGGAAAACCCGTTTTTGGATATTCGCTTCACCAATGTGATATTTCCCGCGGTCATGGATTGGGTTTTCACTATCTTCTAATCCATCTTTCATATCGTGAATGCTGTCTAATATCTCATATTCAACTTCAATGAGTTGCAGTGCTTGAAGTGCAGTCGCTTCATCTTCGGCTGCGACAGCAGCTACTAAATCACCAACATGGCGTACTAAACTGACTGCTAAGGCGTGTTCATCCTTGGTCACTGGCAGAACACCAAATGTATTGCTTGCATCAGCACCTGTTGCGATAGCAATGACTCCATCCAGTGCTTCTGCTGCAGAGGTGTCAATTGATTTGATGCGGGCAAAATGGTGTGGTGAGCGCAAAATTTTGCCAATCAATTCGTTGCTTAAGCGAATGTCATCTCCATATTTTGCTTGCCCTGTCACTTTGTAGCACCCATCTATCAGTGGGGTTCGATTGCCAATAGAGGTACTAGTGACTAGTTCATCGTGGCGATGTTTCCCCCAGGGTTGAGATAACTTTCCTCCTTGTCCCTCAGGTATCATTTCATCATCTTGGAGAGCACTAAATTGGTCTTTACCCCCACTTCCGGGGCGGGAGAATGGTATTTTACCCGGTTGCTGTTTGTAGCCAACCATTTCCTCTTCGTCAGTCATGTAAGTATCACCTAACTAAGCGTCATCTCCCATGAAACCGGGATGTGGGTCAGAGTGTGGAGAGGTGGGGTTTGAGGTTGATTTCCCACTGCGAAGTAATTCAGCAGCAGCTTGAATTGATTCAATAATTGGTTGATAGCCAGTACAGCGGCAAAGGTTGCCTTCGATTGCAGTCTTTATTTCAGCCTCAGAAGGGTTGTCATTTTCTTCTAGAAGTGCGGTTATCACAATTAAGAAACCAGGGCTGCAGAATCCACATTGACTACCACCATATGTGGTAAAAGTTTCTTGGATAGGTGAGAGGTGGTGGCCATCAGCGATCCCTTCAACAGTGGTTATATCGCACCCCTCAACTTCACTTGTGAGTGTCAGACAAGAGAGCCTTGGTTCGCCGTCCACAAGAACGGCACAACATCCACAAGTACCCATATCGCAACCCCTCTTGACGCCTAGCATGCCGATTTGGTCACGTAATACATCAAGGAGGATTGAATCACTTGAAATTGATTCTACGACCTTTTTTTCATTGACAGAAGCAATCCATTCACGCTTGCCCGCTTGAGGCAACATTGGGATACGATTTTGCTTTGACATGACAAAAGCCCAGTGCCTACTCCGTAGGCATACTTACGAGTCCGCCCCCGTCTTTGATAGTTCGCCTTAATGTTAGAATGCATTAGCCGTGGTTTATTGTCAATTTATGTTCGCACATATACTGATTCATAATCCTCTTTCCCTGTAGTTGGTTCAATCCAATCATCGTCACTGGGGAGTACAAGTCCCTGCCCAATTTCATTGAGTGTTTCGGCCAAACTTTTCTGTTCTTGAGTTAGTTCATCCCATGGGATTTCGCCTCGACGTAATCTTTTCCATTGTTTTAATGTGCCAATAGAACGTACTGATCGGCTCCATAAGAGCAGATGTAGTCTTGCTGCTACAGACCACAAAGGCATCAAGATGAAAGCCAATAATATCCAATTTATTTTTGTCACATAGGGCTGAATTAGTGGTAATAAACCATACAAATTCAGATCCCAAAGTGGGCTAGCTGGTGCCGCTAGCAAAAAGGCTACAGGGAATGAAACCAGAACCCACCAAATAGGAAGCAACGCAAATCCCACAACAATTTTGTGAGTGCCAAGAGTATGGTTCTCTTTCAGGGACATTCTAGTTGCAATAGGTGCAGAGAGACGGTATGGTGGCCACGAACCGATTAACGCACCCCAAGTGATGAGCCCTGCCATGAATATCCAAGAACCGATTATCTGGAATACGGCTGAAATTAAATCAATCGTCCCAGGCCTTTTATCGCGGTCGTACAATTCATGCTCCTTAAGCTGATATTTATCCATTTTTTGAGCGTGGTTGCTAACTCTTGACTTTAGGTTGACTGCTTGCTCTGGTTTGTTTTCAGATAACCATAGCCAAGCGGCACGGGTGCGTCTAGCACCCATGACTGCTTCTGCATAGGTCGCTCCAGTTTTCCGGCCGAGCATTCGATTCCGATGTACTGAAAGTAAGCCACGAGTCCGCCAAAGTAGTTTGCGATCTTCCCATGTGTCAAGCCCTTGGCTACTGCGCTGCAGCTCAGTACCTAGGGATTCGGTTACCGCATGTACCCATGCACGATCAGCAGCGATATCAGCCCCAAACTCTGTAATCATCTCTTCGCTTGGAGTAGGCGCTCTTTCTTCACCAGGTAGTGGTGGCATGCTCATCGGCTGATGTACTGACACTAGGGCTCGCTCTCGGAATTTACTGGCATCCGAATAATGCAAACCCACCGGCACTAAAGAGGGTGGTTCTTCACCACTTTCACGGGCTTTGACCAATGCTTTCAGCATTATTCGTGCGGGCCCTGTTTTGGTCTTTTGCGGTTGACTCATTAGGTGTGAAATTCCTTCTGGATAAATGGCACACCAACCGCCGTCACAAAGTACATCTGAGAGTGTATCGATAAGTCCAGTATTCCCTCCGGTGGCGGCCTTTTTAGAATCGTTTGAACCAGATACATCTTGCGTTCTATAGATTGGTTTTGCGCCAGCACCACGCATAAGATGACCAAGGATAGGGGTTTTGAATAGCGTATGTTTTGCAACAAAAGTCATTTGTCCAGGTAGTAATGAAAGCATCAATAACGGGTCTATCAAAGAGGCTGGATGCCAAGCAGCAAAAAGGACCCCTCCTTGTTTAGGAATACACTCTTCATGAACAATACCATGTTCACGAAACCATGAGGCACTGATTTGGCGGCAAAGCCAACGAATAACGCGATAGACAAGCGGGGGTTTGTTCACGCCATCTCCTCCTGTGTAAAAGACAACGCAGGGCTTTAGGCAATATGTGATTCCCCTGCACTTACTAAATTGTTCAAAGGTAAGGTTCATCCCAAATAGCAGTTCTCGAGCAGTTTAGGTGTTATACATGGCGAACAAGAATATGGTATTTATTGTGGTTGGGGTGATGCTCGCAGGCTTCAATATGGCTGTAGTTGGAACCGTTGCAACTGGTGCAGTAGATGGTGCAGTACAATCGGCTTTTCAGACTTACACAAAGGATGAAATTTGTGCAAACGATGACTGCTCAGAAGTGAATGATGATTGGGCGACCTCTACCAGTGAGCGCTCATATTACGCGTGGAATATAACGAATTCCGCTGATGTTCGAGCAAATCCAACCACTGAGCCTCAGTTTGAGCAAGTTGGGCCGGTGGTTTACGAGATAACAGCAGAGAGAACCTTGGTTGAACACGATGCTGAAGAAGGGACAATATCCTACACTCAAGTCAATAAATTCACTTGGGCTGGAGGTACTTCGTCAGATACAGAAATTACAAACCTCAATATTTTATTTGAGCCTCAAAGAGTTGGTGCAACTTCAACTTTCATTGGTATTGTTGCTAGCATGACCCAAGCAGGATTTGCTGCTGGAATGATTGAAAACGATATGGAGGTGGGAGTTCCAAGCCAGAGGACAGCAAATGAATTAGATTCAACATTAGTTGATTTGGCTACTACTCTTTCTAACGAACAAGTTGCTAGTGAGAATATGGCAATGCAGGCTTATACAACTTGGAATGCTACTTCAGAAGCCTCAGCAGCATACAACATGACACTAATTAATGGCAGTGAACTAACTATCAATACTTGGGATGAGCCAGATTTTTCTGATGGACTTGAGTTTGCCTTCCGACAAGCAGTTGATCCCGGTGATTCATCAGTAAGCATCTCGCTTGACAGCAAGTGGGGGCCAGCAGTATTCATGGGGATTGGTAACCCAGGCAGTTCAATTTCAGATTTGATGTCTAGTCCTGAAGAAAATCCATCTATGGTTAGAGCAACCTTGTTTGGTTATTTGGCTATGCAAAATGAGACAATTCCTGACTTTACAGAAATCTTTGCGCGTGATCAAGCAATGTATGCTCTTGTAGGGAGCGTCTTTGCTAGTAAAGGTGGAGGGGATGCAAATTGGGCAGATGATATGGACGAGGTTGAAGACCGATTCTACGAAGTATCTGGTTCAAGGATTTCAAACCATGATTCACTAAATGACCTACTTTGGGGGATGGATGGAGGTACACCACGCGGTATTCTAGTTTCAGATTCTGGTGGCCTTATGTGGGGTATTGGCCTCATATTATCCACAGCCGTTGAGAATCCATTTGCAATTATGTTAGACTATAATATTGGGATTTCTGATGTGGCTTATATTGGAGAATATGCTGGCAACTGGTTGCTTGGGGTTACTAACCACCCGATGATTCTTAATGGTGGTTCAGGAACATTGAACTCCACTGAATATCTCTATACCCAGTTTGCTGGGCCTGACCCTTTAACTGGATATTTTGCTAGTGCTAGCCTCAATGTTGCTGGAATGTGGGGTTCGTTTATTGGGAACACATACGGCGTTTCAGGTGATGATGTTATTCTCAATTATTCACAAGTTGATAACATTCTATATGGCCCAATGGGTATCACAACTGATGCTGTAGTAGGATTCCTCTATGGTGAAACGACTGGACATACATTGCCAGTTAATCCTACTACTATGATTCCAGAAACGGGCGGGGTTGAACTTGAGTGGAATACTTCGTTAGTTTCACAATTATACGATATAGACGAGAATAGTGCAGCAGCACTTCGTTACTTCGTACATAAATTAATGTTCAATACTCAAATCCCAAATCTACTTGGTAGTATGTTTGGTGAAGAAACTACAGGATACCCCGGTGCAACCAAGTGGGTGTCCCACACTGTTGACCAATGGTTATTCGGTTGGCGCGACCCTTTGATGGCTTTGCTTGAAGGTAATTCCAATGATTTGACCTATGGCTGGCAATCTCTTGAGACAAACAAGACCTTCTTCGGGTCAATATCTGCAGATGCTCCAAATGGCGTCTCAACTGGTGATGGCACTCTGTACAAGGTATGCACCGGAGAAAACCCCGATTGTGATACTGGAGAAACTCTCGAACAGGACGGTTCGGAATACCTCGGTTGGCGTACACCCGAGATGGAAGCGGATACATATGGGATGATTACGAACGAATCATTGGCTGGCACTTCGGGTGGGTTCATCACTGGTGAAGGTGACTTGTTGAATCTTGGTGATTATGCGATTTGCTCGCCGATGCAGCAGGCAGATAGTGATCATCTTGGTCTTTTGACTGAGACTTGGACTTGCCACATTGATGGAAATGAGAGATTGATTCAAGGCAAGTTGATTAATTCACATTCTGCACTGGATATTTTCCCTGGTGCAGTCCCAATATATTTTGCAGGTGATGTTGAATTGAAGGTTCAACCAACTGCGAGAATTATCGTTGCTGGTGCTTCTGAAAGTTATTTCTATATTGATATGAGAACAATGGATGAGCAAGCTTCTAGTTCCCCTGACATGAATAATATGCAAGTCATTTTCAAGATTGAATCAGGTGGCGGTGCTGATGCTGAAACTGTAGAGTTGATGCAGTCTGGAATCGTGGATAATCAAAAACAATTTACCTACTGGACTAACTTTGATACTGATGGTGGTTCTTTCTTCATTGACCAAGTGACTGCTGTAATTTACCTCGCTGCTATTAGTTTTGTAATAATGGGAATTATTGGAATCATTCGAACTGGTGCAACTGAGAGCCTCGCTCTCGGAGTTAAAGAAGAGGAATTTGAATAGGAATAAGTAAACGAGATTGATGACGATTAACTCAATTAAATCGCCGGGGCTTTCTAGTCATCATCCGAGAGGCGTTTCAGTTCTCATCGCTAATCCATTTGATGAGTGTTGATTCAGCCCCGTGAAGGTGCTCACCTAGAGTGCTTCTCGCTATTCCAATGCGGGTGGCGAGTTCACGCATGGATATTTTCTTCGGCTCATCGTAATAACCGAGTAATACCGCTTGACGAACCACCTCTAATTGGCGTTGACCTAACAATTCTAAAGCATCGTTTTTGGGTTCTTCGTGAGTTGTAACTGACACTTTGTCAGGGGGCAAGAAAATGTCTACTTGGGCTAAGAATTGACTAATTCCTGATGGTACGCCGCGTAGAGTGATTTCAACTCCTTCATCAGATATAGAATAAGGTGGATAGACTGCAATGTCGTCAAAACTGATGGCTGAGATTACTAGTGGATGGCGATTCATCACGACTATCGCTTCAGGCCCATCACCTCGCTTAGGGATAATTCCCTCAAAGGTGAGGAAAGACACATCATTAATTGATTTAAAGTCAGCACCATTTCTCATTTCACAGCGAGTTAGTTGCCGCACACCTTCAGGTTGGACGTCTAAATGTGCCACTACTTCAAAAGTTGAGCATATTTTCAGTAGTTCCGCGAACTCTGATTTTGCTACAGTCTCGGCAGACCAGCGAATTCTTACTTCCTGCACGCTCACTGCGTGGGTGGTGTAGTCTTTCACTTTTATTCTAGGAAAACCATTAGTGGTCGGGTGAGAGTTAATGTGCAAGTATGTACAATGCTCCTTCATGGCACAGGGTACTGAAGAGGGTAGGACTAGGTTTCGAGATTTTTCTAAAGTCAGGAAACAAGCAACAACTGAATCAACTGCAAGTGAACAATCAACATATTTCCCCGGAGTTTCTGTTGAATCTCCAATTTCTAAAATTGTTGATGTTGACAGTGCAAAAATGGGAATGCTTTTCTCAATTATTGGCGGAATGATTGCGCTTGCTTTCGCTATCGGGCGTTTCATGACAAGTGAACTCGATAGCGACATGGAATTCCTGTATCTTGCTCTTGGGGCTGGTTTGATGGTATTCTTTTCCTATGGTTTTGTTGAGGTACAGTATCGCAGGCATCAAACGATTTCAATTGTCCATGATTATGTGCTCTCATTTGGTCATTTATTCGCTGTGCTTGGTGGGTTTTGGTTATCTCGCTGGGGGTTGTATTTCTATTGTGGATATTTCCCCGATTCAGGTGTGTTATGTAATGGAGTTTCAGGTACCGTTGGTTGGATGCCAGGCGAGTGGGGTGCACTCGTCCAAGCCTCAATTTTTGTTATGATTGGATACGCTCAGTGGCGTCAGAATGAACGGGTCAGAGCAACAATACTACCTCGTTTGGTGACCACTCTTGCTCCGCTCGTTGTTTTATTCATCGGCGCTGAAATATGGGTTAATTGGGCTGGTGGAGTAATTTCACTACCTTTGATTCTGAGTATGTTGGCATTGACTGGTATGGGTATGTGGCTTGGTTCAGTTTCAAATAGAGCCCCTCTTTTCCTTTCTTCAGCATTCCTTTCATCTGTTATTCCAATAATTTACGAGCTGAAAGTTGGTGGCGGTGCCGGCCTCACATTGCTAGCAATTGTCGTGCTTATGCAAGGGATGTTTGCCTCAGCAAAGGGCTTGTCGCAGGCAATGATTCAACGCGGTTCAATCTTGTTGGTTCTGATTGTCTTGTTCGCAGAGTTTTGGGCTGTTGTTGGCGATTTGAATTTAGTACTAGTTCAGCCAATTGACAATGTATTAGCAAGTTTGCCATTATTCCTTTGGTTATCACTGCTAATCGGTTACTTTGCAGCAGTACACATGCGACGAGTTCCATGGATGCCAATCGGCTTAGCCGTAGGTTTGGCATTTTTGCCGGCACCAGGTTCTGCTTTTGCATGGGCTACTGCAATTATCATGTTTGTTTACATGGTAATCAAGCCACAAACAAGACGCTGGGTTTCTGATTGGACTTTTTCAATGTTAGCAACATCATGGTTCTTGGTTGATTGGCTATCATCAAGTGGTACTACATTTTCAAACTTAGAACTTGACCCTGCTTTCCTAATAGTGCCACCCGCTGCTTTACTTTTCATTGGTGAAATAGCAAGTAGGGAGGGGAAATTATCCAAAGCGCCGCATCATTTGATGGTGGTGTTAACCCTATTATCTCACGAAATGCTGTTCGGGGTTGGACCATATTTACCGCTAATGTTTGTTGTATATCTTCTACTACTCGTCTTGCGAGAGGCGAGTAACGTTGAATCGGTAGATCTAGAAGATAGTGAAACAAGAAAAGAGATTTCAGTACTGGTGCTAGTGACAGGCGTTTCAATATTCATTTTAGAATGGATGGGCAGATTTGAAAGCGGACTAGGCGCAAAGATTGGAATTTCAGGATTAGGTCTCGAAGCACTAATTTTTGCCGTCGCTTTGTACGCAATAGGCCGCTCATTGCGAGCGGTTGAGTTAGATGTTGGCAAACTTAGTGGCTTGCTGATAGATGCAGGTAGTACAGTCTCAGTTTGGGACCCTCAAACAGGGCAATGGTCCTCCCAACCTAGTGCATCAATTAACCAGCGGATTGGAGAATGGGGTCCAGCAATGCGCGGAAGTATGATTCTTCCATTGTTAATATTCTCGTTAGCAGCCGCAGAGTCAACTGCGACTTGGACAGTAATGCTGTTGTTGTTGCCAATTATAGTGCTAATGCGGGAAGTATTGTTTGAGTTACCTCAGGACAATCGTACTAAAGCAGGTGGGGTGTGGTTACTTTTCTTCGTTGGTCTTCCCTGGTCATTCCGTATCCATGAGTCGTTGATAGATGCTGGTGGAAGTGAAATTGTTCCTGCACAAATAATGTTTGATTTGATAATGTTAGCAGGTCCATTACTAGGCCAATTTATGTTGATAAAACAAGGTGTAGTTAAGGAAGAAGGAAGAGCTGCAGATTGGCTTCTCATCGGTGTAATGATGGTTGCATTACTCGATGTTTCAGGAGGTATTTTACTACTCAGCATGATGTTTTTGGTCATGACTCGTGCACTACTACATCGTCGAACAATTGCCATCAATTTGTTGCCAATTGCTTGGGCTGCTGGGATATTAATGTTGATTCAATTACCAGTTGCAATAATTGACAGTGTACCGTTCAGTGCATCACTTTTAGCGATGAAGTCATCGTTCATATTTGGAATTAATTACCCCGCATGGGCGGGAATAGGATGGGTAATTATTGGTGCCATACCATTGATTGGGTTTGCTAGGGACCTTAGGTTAGCAAAGGGTGATGATGCTGGCAAGCGCGAAGAGTTTGCAAAATATCCTACATTAATTCCAACGCTTTCAATTCTAGTAGGTTTGCATCTACTTGTTTCCGACCCGTATCTACTAGTTCTAGCAGTAGTGGTGGTTGCAGGAATTGGGGCATGGGCAACAGGCCAGTTAGCAGCATTTTGGGTTTGGTCACCAGCATTCGGTTTCTCCCTGATGTTCACAGCGGTTGAAAATGATTGGTTTGTGGAAGATGTATTTGTCAAGGCTTTCACAATCGCTTCCTTAGTTACTTGGATAGTGGCGATTTTATTCTGGAAAGGAATTATGCAATCCCGGGCTCCAAAAGCGCTTCCTGGGAAATATGTGGCACCCCCAAAGGATATGGTTGGCTTTGATGCCGAGGCAAAATACCAAGGAACAAGGGATGTTTTAGCAAATGTACAACTTGGTTGGGCAGTTATTTTCAGCCTCTTTGGCATGACTGCATGGGGTGGAATCGCATTTTTGGTGACAGCATTTTTGTTATCTTGGAGAATGTGGCATCAAAGGCATGCAAAATGGATGCTGGCAGCTATTTTCCTTCAAGCATTTGCAATTGGAAACACTGTTGAGAATGTATGGGGTGAACTCGATCCTTGGGAAGCAAGTGGTGCGTGGTTGCTTCTTTCCGGTCTTGTTCTCACTTGGGCTTCATGGAGAATGTGGGACTTTGAGTGGACAGAGAAAAGTGACGAGGATATTCTTGACCTAACAAAATTTGCTGGAATAGCTGGCGCTCTTTACGTTCCACTAGGCGCTCTTTTCCTCTCTAACAACACTGGAGCGTGGTTATTTGGTTCTGTATTAGCGGTATTTGGTGGAATTCAAATGATGATTGGCTTTGAGCAGGATGAAAAATGGAGGCGTATTTACACTCTCGTAGCAATTCCTGTAGGCATCCTAATTGTCGCAGGTGATATATCGAATGGGGTATTGCAAGGTGTGATGTATTTGCTAGCGGCTTTGACTCTATTCGGACAGGGATTCCTGTACATGAATCGGGCAGGAGTCATGGTTTCAGGAACTGCTGCACATTCAACTCTAGTAACTGAGAATGTTGTTCCAGTAAACACGATGGTAACCGATGTTGTGGCTGATGAAGAGCCGCAACAAGTAGAGGCGGAGGAAGAAGTTGTTGAAACCGTTTCAGAGCCTGAGTCAGTTGATGAGGTATTACCGCAGGTTGAACCGGAGCCAGTTGCTCCCACTCGCTTTTACAGTGGTGAAGGGTTTGATGTTGAATTGCCGTCTGATGTATTGTTTAGAATCCGTACTTCTCTTCGGGATGCCGAATATGAAGGATACAAGCCGATTGTAAAGTGGGATCAATATGGTAGAGTCATTCTTGACTTTGAAGCATTAAATGATTGATTGAATTACGAAATAATAATTTACCACCTTGATTAATCATTCACCATGAACACATTACGTGGACTATATGTAACTGTATTATCGTTGATAATTGTACTTTCAGGTTGTTTTGGATTAACTTCAGATGGTTCTGCTGATGATTCTGAAGCAGATGTAGAACAAAACCTTGCTCCTATTGTTACTGCTTTTTGGATGGGGGATTCATCCCCTACTCTAAGTACTGCCATTGATCCCGGTTGGAATATCACCGTTTATCATGCTATGACTGATTGGGATGGCAGTATTAGCAATGCAGGTTGGGATATTGATTTAGATGGCGGAATAGATTATTCAATCTATAGTTCCCAGGGTTTAACAACCATCTTTATTCCTGAAACTCTTGTTGTAAACTCTTTACTAACCGGTTCAATGACTAGTATCGTATTCGGGGCCTTAGATGATGATGGTGCTTGGAGTTCATCGCCTTTAATTACTCTAACATTTTCCACATTACCCTCATCGGCCTCGAGCACATTGAACACCTACACATCAGCAGACGCAGATGACAGCGCAGACCCAGCTGCAGACGGAGCAGACACACTGATCCGCATGCAGATGACTGGTCCGGATGACTTAGCATGGCCATTCGTGTCAATTACGTTAAGTGTTGGTGACAACATCTACACATGCAGTGTAACAGCAGGCGATGATTGCACTATCAGCCAAGCCGCTGGTAGTAACGACAACGCGTGGGAACCTGGGGAGTACATCTTCCTAAGTGAAGGCGCAGCAGAAATCTGCAGTGCACAAGGCTGTGACGTTGGTATCTCCGTAATATACTCAGGTTACACTGTTGCTGGTGATAGCAGCCAGACAGTCAACTGAAACTAAGCATCTCGCCAAGTAGCCTCTTCGGGGTCTTGGGATTTGATGCGGGCGAGTAATTGTCCAA
>DUDF01000043.1 GCA_012959435.1 Candidatus Poseidoniales archaeon | reverse complement strand
GCTTGAGAGAATCCTTGAACAAATTGGTGAGAGTTCATTCAATTGATGAAGGGTATGGACGTTGGGGGATTTGAACCCCCGGCTTCTTGGTTGCAAACCAAGCGTTCTTCCAAGCTGAGCTAAACGCCCTTGTAGAACCGCCGACCGGCGATTCTCATTTGAGCGTTTGGTAACAGTCAAGCGTCTGAAAGTAATACACCACTTTGCAGATGCACTCTTCAATTAGACGCCGGAATAATCTACTGAGGTCTGAGTCTCACTCTTCTTCAGCGATTTCATTTATGTCAGAATCCGAATTCATTACAGCGGAATCATCCTCAATTCCTTCATCATCATTGAGTAATGAATCGTTTGACCTCATTGCTAAGAGTAAACCAATTAGCAGTATAGAGAGAAGACCTGAAGCTCCAGCCAGCCAGAGTAACCAGTTACGCTCTTCCTCACTTTCATCTGATTGTGGTTCTTGGTTTTCCTCATCGTTACCAAATTCATATCCTCCCACTGGTGGTGAATTAGGATCGCTTGTGTGACTATCTGAAACCACAGATATTGTGCTATTCATGATGACGCCATCAGAACTAATATCTTGATATTCGTAGGTACCAGCACCCCAAGTGCCGTTGAATGGGATCTCATAGGTGACTCTACAATCATCATCTAATTTAGTTCCATTTTCATCGGTTTCACACTCGTATGACATATTTCCTGAATCCCAATCTAAAGTGCCATTGTAAAGGCCATCACCATCTGAATCCCATACAATTCTGTGAGTGATGTTTTCTCGAGAATCTACGTTGTACCACCATACTGAATCATTGTAGACAAGTTGTGGATTATTTGGTGTAGGGCCACTTTCCTTTACGATTACAGTGAATGTCCCAGCATCGTGAGCCACCACACTTGCAGGTAGTAGTGAAACTGCAAGCAGCATAAGCAGAGTAGCCATGAGGGCAAGTCGGCTTTGGGAGGAGTGGTTCGCCACGAATTGCATTGCGCCACCCACCCATAAATAAAAGGTGACAGCACAGGTGGCGTGGATGATGGATAAGAGGTTGGTTGGAGTAGCAGCCTTCTTGGCACTCAGTATCTTCTCGGCAAGCCTTTATGCACTTACCACAAGTTTTGCCAATAATTCGGATGATGATGCTAATTGGAAGATGGTAGACCCTCTAATTCAAGATGAAGAACACGACCACAAAAACGCAAGCTCACATGAGTTTGGAACCCCTAATATTGACTTCGTCAGTTTCAATCCACTAACCCTACCAGGTAACGCTGAAATCCAAGTTGCTGATAGTCCGGATGGAAACACATACGTCTATCAAGCTGGTTGGAAAGAGATGCACATCACTGATGTGACCGACCCATACAACACAACAGTTGTTGGAATCTATAACGACCCGTACACCCAAGTATTGGATGTGAAATATCTTGAGTACAATGGGCGAGAGTATGTAATTTTACAGAACCAACTCGTTGACCCGGGTAGTTCTGACCCCAATGTTGGAAACTGGGAAGACCCTGCTCAAGTGAGTGTCACCCTCGTGGACGTGACTGACAAGACTGACCCGCAGTACATCGATTCGTGGTATGATGTAGACCACCCATCCGGCCCCCACAATTTGTATACTCACATGATTGATGGTGAGTGGTACATTTTTGTTGCAAATCCTGATTATGACCAGTGTGATGTTGGCACCGGAGACGCCTGCGGTGGCGTCACGGTTGCTCATCTGAATTTTGCAGCGTATGGTGATTTACCTCGTATTGTAAAAGTTGGTGAGGCCGAAGTTAGTTGGGAGACTACTAACGGTGGCTGGGTTTACATTCACGATATGACCGTTCAGACTTGGCCCGGTCAAGATACCAATGACCCTCGATTTGGCCACACTTTCATCTATGGTGCATATTGGGAAGCTGGACTTCGTATCTTTGATGTCACCGACGTGCCACACCCCGGTCACGATATGGCTGAGTATCTGTGGCACGGCTCACTTTGTCGCCTCTCTGGGGGGAGTCAGGCGGGTTGCCTCTGGCGTGCCCCTGAAGTTGGTATGTGGATGAATTTCTCTGATTTGGACGATGATGGCACACCCGATGCCGGTTGGTCAAGCAATGAAAATGGCGGGCGTGCATCATACATTCATTACGCAGAACCATTTGACAAGATGGTTGATGCAAGTCATCTAGGATATCCATCGGGAAAGATGCACCTTACATTCTTGGCTACTGAAGTTCTTGAGACAACTGTAGGAGTTGGGCTTTCATATTTGATTGACACAACTCCGTATGAAATGATAAATGGAAAAATGACATTCAAACCACGACTTCTTCACAATTGGGAAATCCCATTTGCGGAAGATCACTTCATTCCTGGTGGAGTAGAGTGGTTGCTTTTCAGTCCACACAATGCAGATTTAGAAATTTTCCAGACAGGCCTACCCGGTAAGCCCGACACCTCACTTGGGGGTGCATGGGATGGGAGAATCTACCTTGGGAGTTACCATTCAGGCGTTTGGGTGTTAGATGTGGAGACACTCATGAAAGAAGGACTTGATAATCGTAACAAGACCGCAGTCTACTTTGATTCAACCGTAGGGTATTATGTGCCACATGGTGCTGATGGTGTCCCTCTTGATTCACAGTATTATGACTTTGAATGGATACCATTCATTTGGGCAGCAGAGTATCATAAAGGATACATTTATCTTTCTTGTATTACAACTGGATTGTACGTCATTAAATTAGATGTTGATGAGCCATACGAAGGCGAATCATCAACGCAAATCACTTAATTTTTAATAATTCTCAGTAATCATTTGGATTAGTGATTGGTTCCGCTTGAGCGGAATAGTCTTGAATGGTTGATAGGAGCGGTGGGCACGCCCGTAGGGCGAGAGTGGTAGATTTCAATGAACAGAAAGAAACTTATGGATGAGTTTGCAGCCACTCAGCAACAGCTGATTACCTATGCAATAGTAGGATTGGTTTCATTCAGTTTACTTTCAACCGCAACTTGGTTTGCTTTCAATTATAGTGGTGATAACGCCATTATTGATGACCCAATGGCAAATTGGGTTGACCCAGTCACTGAAATTGAAGATGATAATCATAGCCACAATGATTTGGTTTCTCATCAATTAAAGACTTCAAACATGCAATTGATTGACTATCACAATTTGAATTGTGATGGTAATGAAAAACCATCTCCGGAATTAGACAATGTTGCAGGAAGACCTTGTTTCGCAGAATACAAGAATACCGGTCCTACTCCTGGCGACAATTCAGAAATTTCGATTGAAGGAAATTTCATGGACGATTGTGAAATATATGCTGATGGGTCAGGTGGTTGTTATGCCTATGTTTCATCATACAATCAGTTTGAAATCTTAGATATTTCAAATCCAAACAACATCACTCTTCTATCAACTTACTATGCTGAAATTGCAAGAATGATTGACATCAAAGTCACCAAAGATAACAATTGGGTATTGGTTAATCATGAATTAACTAATAGCGAACTCGACCCAATTCCAAATGATGATGACGCTAATAGTGGGACAAATCGTCTAGATGTTATCTATGTAGGGAACAAACTTGAGCCAATAAAGGTGGCAGAATGGAATAATCCACCTGCAGGATTCCACAATCAAGACCTCAATGTCTACTGTGATTGGGAACCATCTAATCCACTATGGTCCGGTGAAGAGTGCCATCTTTTCTTGTTCGGTGCAGACCCATATCCTGAGATGATAGAGGGAAGTTCTGGTACTTTTTACAAAGGAACACAAATATTCTACGTTCCTCTTGGTTTTGAGTCATGGTTACCTACACAAGGTGACGAACAACAAAACCAAAGTCGTGAAATAATTAGATGGGGTGGTTATTCTCCGAAAATTGATACTACTTGTGGTGGTGCAATCTTCAACCACGACAATGTTTACTCTGTTCATCCAATAACAGGCCAGAAACTTCTCTACATCTCTTATTGGGGTGCTGGCCTGAGAATGGTTGATGTCTCAACACCGCCACAAATTCCTGACCCAGAAGGACTCTCATGGCCTCAGAACAATGAGGTTGGTCGCTGGATGGGTTGTTCTACGGCTGATGATGGCTGGTATGGACCAGAAGGTGGTGGTCATGCCGATATGACATCAGAAGAATGGCTTGATGCTAACCAAGGTAATGACAACATCCACTATGCGGTTCCTTACGAACATCTTGTGTGTAATGGAATCAGCGAATACGACCCTGTAGCAACTTTCCCCAAGTCCTGTGGTATTGGTCCAGGTGACCCAACCTATGGCATCAATTGGAGGCACTACACTATCATCGCTCCAGAGTATGGTTCAAATTCAAATCACAGTGGATATATTTGGACAATTGACACCACAGACCCAACAATGCCTTTCCTTGTAAGTAAGTGGAGATTACCTGGTGAAGGTATGTTAGCAAACGGTTCAAAACACCCTCAACATTACATTCCTGGTGGTTACATCTTCAGCCCACATAATGGTGATACTGGTACTAGCGGAGAGGTATACTGGGCACATTATCATGCAGGTACATGGGTTACTGACCACGGCAACATCTGGGAAGATATTGTTTGGGAGAATGGTGTGCCAGAACCTGAAAGAGGATTCAAGGCGATTTCCAAACTAGGCGAAACAAAAACTAGTGGATATTTCTTGAGCACTGGCCCAACTTGGATTGATGACCCCGCTTCAACTCTTGAATATGATATGGCAGACTGTTGGGCGTCTTGCATGATTCCTTTCAACTGGGGATTACAATATGATCCACGCGGATTTATTATGATTTCAGAAATGGTATCAGGGGTTTACGTAGTACAGATGGAATCTGATAGAGATGCTAGATATCCGTACCCACCAATATATCCCCTTGAGTGATTTTGATGACAAGACGGTTTAGCTCGTTTTTCTTAGTTACAATTCTTGCATTCTCAGGAATTATTTCAGGTTGTCTTGGTGGCGAACCATCAATTCCAGATGATTTCAATGGGGATGATATCTATCCAGCAGTGGCTGTTGAACCATTTAATTTGATAGCTCATGATGGTACGAATTACAGCAGTGAAAATTTTGATGGCAAAGTAGTCATCGTAGTTTTCATGTTTACTCGATGTCCTGATGTGTGCCCAGTGGTTTCAGCAAATACAAAATGGCTGTATAGTCAATTGACTGAGGACGAGCAGTCAAATGTTGAGGTCATTTCAATCACTGTTGACCCATGGACTGACAACATCACAGAATTAGCAACTTACACAGAAAATATGACTCTTGATTGGAATCATTTAACTGGTGAAGTCGAGGATTTAGAGCCGGTTTGGGGTAATTTTGATGTTGGATTGAGAACTGTTTCTAGCGACGAATATGGGTATCAAAATAGCACCGATAACACAAGTGGTAGCGATGAAACAAGTGGCCGCCACCATCCCGCGTTTGACTATCTTGTAGACCATTCCACCGGTACAATTCTTG
>DUDF01000042.1:1318-5627 GCA_012959435.1 Candidatus Poseidoniales archaeon | reverse complement strand
CAGATATTCTTCTTTTAGACGAACCAACAGGTGGTCTTGATGTTACTTCGGCCCGAAGGGTTCGCGACCTAGTCAGAAAATTAGGAGACGAGGGCCGAACAGTAATTTACAGTACACACCAATTAAATGAGGCCCAACAAGTATGCGATCGTATCGTAATTATTCACAATGGCACATTGAGGGCTGATGGAAGCCCATCGAAATTAATGGCAGATACTGATACTGATTCACTCGAAGATGCTTTCGTTGAACTCACACAGGATGAAAGTAGAGAAGTGGAAACTCCTGAGCCTGCATCCAAGTTTCAACGATTTTGGTCACGCTTGACAACAAGAAGAAATCAACCACCTTCTGGTGAATCACCCCAAAATGGAGGTGACTGAGATGCGTAATAGTTTATCCAGAGTTTGGACTGTTGCAAGCAAAGAATTACTTGACTTTATGAGAGATTGGCGCACTCTAGTAGCACTAGTATTGATTCCATTACTCATTTTCCCACTGTTTTTTATCGCATTGCCTATTTTCCTACAAGGTGAAATGTCTGAGTTGGATTATTATAGCCTAGATCTAGAAATTCAAATTGCTGAGGGAGACGAATTACCAGACCAATTGATTCAACCCTTCTTGGACAATAATCTGAATTACACAGTTCTGAATTTAGACCCTGAACTTGCTAATCTTTCAGTCAGTGGCCCAGATGCAAGTAGATTACGGGGAGGAAACCCTCACGTGATTTTACGATTACAACAGACTGAAACAAATTCTTCGGAGTCTTGGATTTATGCAATCCTTTACGATGCAACATCCGAACTTTCATCAGAAGGGAACAGTCGGATGAGACAAATTATTTTTGATTGGGAACAAGAAATTATTGGGTTGACGCTTGCAGATGCCAACCTCACCAAAGAAGAAGCATTAGACCCAATCCATTGGGATGGTGATAGTTCCAAAGCAAATGTAGCCACATCAGCACAATCTGCTGGATTTGCACTATCTATGTTCATACCGATGATTGTCGCTATCTGGACGGCCACTTCAGCGATTCAACCATCAATAGACCTTACAGCAGGTGAACGCGAAAGAGGGACCATGGAGGCCCTTTTGTGCACACCTGCAAATCGAGTAGAGTTACTGTACGGTAAGTGGGTTGCTGTGGGTGTTGTAGCAGGCACTAGTGTGTTATTCCAATTAGCCGGATTGCTCTTTGCCGTTGCATTCTTGATTCCATCAGACATTTTTGGAATGCCAACTCTTTCAATTTGGTCAATGGCAAGTTTGTTACTATCAGTACTGTTATTTGCAGTATTTGTTGTAGCTGTTGAATTAGCGTTGGGCCAATAGTCATCGCGTTTATTGTGCCAGCAATGTTTGCACAATTTGTAAATCTAGAAGGAATTGAATGGTGGTGGTTTGTTGCACCAATTTTTAATGTATGTTTAGCAATGAGAGAAGCTCTTCTCAATATTAATGATTTGAGTCATATCGCATTATGGCTAGGCTCATCACTTTTCTACGCATTTGTTGCAGTAACTTGGGCCGCACGACAATTTCAAAGAGAAGATTTGGTGGAAAGTATCAGTTAAAAGATACCAGGATGTATTCCCCAAGTATTACTATAAGAATACTTAAGAACCGGTGCCGTGCCCTAAAACCAATGCCAAAGATCAGTCTTGACATGCCGAATGAATTACTCGAGGATTTGAAAGTCCACGTTGGTGATGACAAGAAGTTCATCAGCGTTGCTGATGCTGTGAGAACTGCATGCAGGAAATTACTAGACCAATTAGACTCAATTGATACTAGACATGGAAGAATTGGAGGCAAATAGAATGGTGGAACGTAAACAAGCTGAAGCAGCAGTTGATACGATTATTCGTTACATTGAGGGTGCTAATGGTACACTTAGAGAGGGGTTGGCAAGAACACCAGAACGGGTAATCGAATCATTTTCGGAATTATTCAATGGATACTCAGAAGAACCAGCCGATGTCTTAGATGCTACTTTTAATGCTGAAGGATACGATGGTATCGTACTACTTCGCGATATTGAATTCCACTCTACTTGTGAACACCATTTACAACCATTTCATGGACGGGGTCACATCGCATACATCCCTACTGATAGAATAGTAGGAATCAGTAAATTAGCCCGAATCCTAGAGATGCATGCTAGGCGTTTGCAGAACCAAGAAAGGATCACAAAAGGGATTGCGGATGACTTAGAAGCCTACCTTAAACCACTTGGATGCGCAGTAATACTTGAGGCATCTCACGGATGCATGCAATGTCGTGGGGTTAAGAAACAGAACTCAATAATGACTACCTCACAAATGCGAGGTGTGTTCTTTGACAAATCTGAAGCCCGTACTGAATTGATGCAACTTATTCGAAGTGCACCATTATCAAATTAAATCCGGAAATATCACAATTAAAAAAGAGGGGATGAAATGAAAGATGAAACCCCGAGATTAATTGCCCTTCCACTAGTGCAAATTATTGATGAGTCAATTATCCCGGAAAAAGGCCCAACCCGTGAAGACCCGATGGACCAGGAATTCCCGATTGTTGAGATGTTTTACTCTGTTCAAGGTGAAGGCTATCACACAGGCATTCCATCTATTTTCATTCGTTTTGGTGGATGTAACTTAGCGTGTGAATGGTGTGACACATCCTTTGATGTATGGGAAAATATGACTCTACGTAGAATCATTAGAGAAATGGCGCCCTGGGATTGTAACCGTATTGTGCTAACAGGTGGAGAGCCTGCCCTTCAAGATTTAACCACTCTTTCAACAATCCTTAGGCCAATGGGATATGAGTTGGCCATTGAAACTAATGGAACCATTGAGATTCCTGATGATATTATGGATTGGATTTGTGTGTCGCCCAAAGACCAATTGTATAGTTCTGTGAAGATTAGACAACGGATGGGAGACGAACTCAAGGTGGTTTGGGTTGGGCAAACATTAGACATGTACGACGAATTACTTAATGGATTTACTCATCATTTTTTGCAACCGTGTTATGATGAAAACAAGGAAGTCGGTTGGAATGGGAAAAATTTCTTATCAACATTTGAGATGGTTAAGAATAATCCACTTTGGGGCCTTAGTCTCCAAACTCACAAATGGATGGGTGTGGATTGATGCCAAAAGTAGCAGTTATGGCATTAAGTGGGGGGATGGATTCCACCTCGCTATTAATGCGGCTTTTAGCGGATGGTTACGAAGTAAATGCAATCTCGTATAATTATGGACAAAAACATTTGATCGAAGTGCAGCGAGCACAAGCAAATCTAACATATCTTGCAAAAAATGGTTACCATGTTAATCACCAAGTCATTGACTTGACATCAGCAATGTCATCGTTTCATTCTGCTTTGACAGATGATTCAATTCAAGTGCCTGAAGGACACTATGAAGAAGAACAAATGAAGCAGACTGTGGTACCAAACAGGAATGCGATTTTTGCATCAATTTTGTATGGACACGCACTGTCTATAGCAATTAGAGATAAAGTAAATGTCGAAATCGCTCTTGGAGTTCATTCGGGTGACCACGCGATTTATCCAGATTGTCGGCCTGACTTTTATCAAGCCCTTTCCCAAGCATTTGAGATCGGAAATTGGGATTCGGAATTCGTTTCATTCACTTTACCATACATTGATGGTCATAAAGAGACAATTCTCAGAGATGCAGAAAACACAATTTCAGAACTTGGATTAGATTTTGACACTATATTTTCCAACACCATAACCTCCTATAACCCTGACAAGAATGGTCGCTCATCTGGCCAATCTGGCTCTGACGTGGAGAGAATCTTAGCATTCCATGCAATTGGAAGAACAGACCCCATCAATTACGTGAAACCGTGGGATGAAGTTCTCAAAGACGCTTTAGCAGTTGAAGCAAATCACAAGGGAGTGACAACATGAGTACAGAAGAAGACGTAAAAGATGATTTGAAGTCGAAATTAACCGATTTACAATACCATGTTACACAAGAAGCAGGTACTGAACCAGCATTCACAGGAATTTATTGGGATGAAAAGCGGGACGGCGATTACTTTTGCATTTGCTGCGGGCATCTATTATTCACCTCGAAAATGAAATACGATTCTAGATGTGGATGGCCTTCCTTCCATCACGAAGACCCTAATGCCGGGATCAAACGATTGCCGGACCGAACGAGAGGTAGGGTAAGGGTAGAGGTAAGATGTGGTTCATGTGATGCCCATTTAGGCCATGTGTTTGAAGATGGACCTAAGGATGAGGGTGGCGAGCGATATTGCATTAATTCCGCTAGCGTCG
>DUDF01000042.1:0-1299 GCA_012959435.1 Candidatus Poseidoniales archaeon | reverse complement strand
CAGATGGGTTGAGACCGATACTGGTCATAGAGTTCCAAATCACAAAAGTAAGTGCAGACACTTCCACGGACATCGCTATCGTTGGGAGGTTGAAGTTACAGGAGATGTTGTAACAGAATCCGGAGTATCAGAAGAAGGGATGTTAATCGATTTCTCAGATATTTCAACCATACTAAATGAAAAAGTTCACGACATTGTTGACCATGCTTTCATCGTGTATGAAGGCGACGAAGAAGCTAGAACAACGCTAGCAAACCTCGGTGATGAACACAGAACCGTGGTCGTACCTTTTATCCCAACCGCAGAGAACTTAGCCAAGTGGGCGTACGAACAAGTATCTCCTCACATTAAAACAGCATACGGGAATTCCTTACGGCTTGCAGCATTTCATGTTCGAGAAACACCAAAATCCTGGGCAACTTGGCGCCCTAAGTGTTGTTAAAATTTACTTCCACTTAGATCTCTGAGTGAATAGTTTACTTTTCTTCAGAGTGTTTTTCTTGCAAGGCATCGCGTGATTGTTTCATGACACCTAGAATTCTATGTGCCTCATCATCCAAAGGCATACTTCGCATCAATACGCGTTTTAAAGTCTCAGCAATACCCGGCCTTTTGTGTTCTTGGACATCTACAGCTTGTGCTAATTCTTCACTAAGTGAATGCACCATTCTTCTCAATTCTGGGTCCAACACACGTGTATCTCTTGTAGTTCGTGGCAATCCTTTTTGCTTTCCTAGTTGAGTGGAAAGCAATGCCATGTGCATCTCATAAAGAAGAATCGTCACCGCATGACTGAGGTTCAAAATGGGGTAACCTTCCCAAGTTGGAATGGTTACAAGAACGTCACACATCTGTAATTCCTCTGTCAATATACCGACACCTTCGCGCCCGAATACCAGTGCTACTTTTCCGTCAACATTGTCGATACGTTGGGCGACTTCGTTAGGCATTACAAAATGTCTGAAAGCAATTTTCTCGCCCAGTTCTCTCTTACCAGATGAACCAACTACAATTGAGATATCTTGCATACAAGAATCCCAATCGGAAAATATCTCGGCATTTTCTAGTACGGTTTTTGCATGTTTGGAACGAGCCAATGCTTCATCTTCAAATTGGTAACCTGATTTAGAAATCAGCCTAAGATTATCAAACCCAAAATTCCTCATTGCTCTAGCCACTGCTCCCACATTGCCTTGTATTTCTGGTTCAATCAAAACCACAAAAACTTCGGCACTTCTTACGGGAAGAGGGATTGACAAATTCATACCCATGCTCAATCCTCCTGTGAACTTGGCAGCC
>DUDF01000041.1 GCA_012959435.1 Candidatus Poseidoniales archaeon | reverse complement strand
CATTTTCAAATTGTTCATCTATTTCATCTGTAGTTTCCTTTATTTGTGCTCGGCGTTTTACCCACTTGGGGATGTCCCCACCTTTTCCGCTACGCGTAAATCTGAATGTAACATAAGATATTATGACAAGTATTGCCATGAAAACAGCCATCATATTTGTCTCTCCACCAACAGAGGATATCATAGATTCAGTGAATGATTGAGGCTCGTCCCATAATGGGTCTGACTGTGTACCTTCTATTCCTACAAAAACCTCGATGAAGTCGCTATCACCGTCATCATCAGTAACGCTAAGAGTGATAAGGTGAATCTTTGATTCATCCTTTATCCAGTCACGTCGCATAATTTGTTCTCTTCCAAGGGAAACTGGTTCACCGTCTACAAACCAAATAAAGTTCAAACCACCTACATCGTTTTCAGTATCTGAACTATCTGACGCGTCTATTATCCATAGGGGTTCGTTCGGTAATCTGATAGTATCTTCTGTTGAAAATGTAATTCCTTCAATACTAGCTACTGCAGTAGGTGCTAGGTTATTTACGATTAGAGTTAAATTGGTGCTATTTGATAACCCCGAGGTGTCGGTTACTAGCACCATCACATCAAAATGTCCCGATTGGTTTGCATACCAATTCCAACTTTTTTCTGTACCAGTATCATGTACGAGAGGGGGAGTTGTATCGCCATCTCTTCGTAATATGAAGGTGAAACGCAATCCGTCCTTACCCCAAACTGGGTCGTCTGAATTGCTTGCATCAAATCTGGCTACTTGAGATTCATTGACTTCTGATGTACCGCTTAGCGCAGCAATTGGTTGTTGATTATGTAGGGCGATTGCAGTACAGGCAATTGCTGAAAAATTACCTGCATTGTCTCCTGCTCGGCTAACGAATAACCACCAGCCATCATCGTATTCTGAACTTTGGATTTGAAAGTTGAAAGTCTCGCTGTCGGAATAGGAAATACCATCACTTACCCAATTTTCAACTGTTAAGTAATCAGATAATACCCCTCGGACACAGAAATGATTTGCTTGATTAGATTGAATTGCTGCCCATTGTAGAGTTGGCTGATAACTAATTTCGCTTACCGCAACCCCACTAATATTTAGATCACCTCTCCAATTTATTCCCATTTCAGGAGAGGTGATCATCAAGTTTGGAGGCAATCCATTTGTGTCAGGGTTGATGAACAAAAGGAGATGTACTTGTGATACTTGCTGTTCAACATCAATTACTACCACTGTGAGTCTACAAGAACAAGGAGGTGAACCGGTGGCGTTTATTTCAACAGAGAATGACCATGAATTGGTTGTTGGGTCCTGCCAAGAAAGATTTTCTTCCAATGTGTTAATTGCTGACCCTTGGTAAATAATTTCTCCAGAGTCTTCTAATTGCCAGAATAATTCAGAAGGAAAAGCATCATCCCAAATCGTTCCATTGATTGGGAAATTGTTAATGTATGTTCCACCATTGATACTTTGAAGAATCAATGTTGGTTGCTGGTTACTAGCTGTATAGTTAGGGACAATCATGGACTGATTTGGTTCATCATACTCCATTATCGTAAACGATGAGGACACCAACATGATTGACGTCAACGCAAGTGCTACCCACCAACATCTTGCTTCCATCAAATTGAGTTGCATTGACCTATGCTATCAATAGTGACACAAATTGTGCATGATTTGTGCGATTGTAAAAGCCTAGGCTCCCACAACTTTAGGTGTCCTTTCAACTCAACCCCATTGGTCACACTGTTGGCCTTGTCCTGGGAAACTGTTGCCTTCTCTTGGGTTAGTATGCCATTTGTGCTCACAATCATTGAAGAATCCGTCTCCGTCAACATCCATCTTAGCATCAGCGCCATCAAATGGGTCGAAGCGGAAGTAATACTCCCAGCCATCAAACATGCTATCGCCATCGGTGTCCATGTGGTACACCTCGGGTCCATCTTCTAATCCATCACCATCAGTATCGTTCATGACTGGATTTGTTCCATTCAGCATTTCTTCGTAGTTGGTGTAATTCTCAAGGTCGTTGTAGAATTTAGCTCCATCTGGGTCATCAGGACTGATGTGGCATAGTGCGGAAGTAGGATCGTTCCATCCAGGACAGAATCGATTCAGTTCGGCCGTACGATTTAGGCCATCGTGGTCAAAGTCTTCGTCACCATCCATCACTCCATCTAAATCACTGTCCTCAAGTGCTGGGTCCATTGGGCCTCTTGCTCCTAGGTTTTGCAATGTTGTGTTATCAACTAATCCTTGGGAGATAGCCTGTGCGCTGTATTTTACTTCCCAGCCATCTGGTAACTTATCATCATCAGTATCATCATTCACTGGGTTTGTATTCCAGCGGTTTGGGCCTTCCATATCATTCGGTAGAGAATCATTGTCAATATCATAATCTGCATCTGGGAGTGAGCCAAGTGCTGGGTCAAGTGCCCAACGGCCACCAGATTGAGGGATGGCGAAGTTTGTCAAATTCATATCCCACAAGAAATATTTGGGGTCTGGCTCACCATCGTTGTTCTCATCTCCTCCTGACTCGAATCCTTGAATCCAATTATTCCACAACCAACCACCCGGTCCACGTGTACATCCAACGTCTGTACAACCCGGTGGCTGGAAATTAGTGGTTGTAACCCACAGGCTGTGTGAATTGGTATTGTCCATAGTTGACTGAACTTGCATTTCCCATCCGTCAAGCATACCATCTTGGTCTGTGTCATTGACAAGTGGGTTTGTAGCAGATTGCCATGGTCTTGGGATGTAAAGTACTTCATTCCCATCATTTAATCCATCATCATCAGAATCAGAATCATTTGCATGAGTGACATAATTATCTAATCCCATGATTACTTCTTCACCATCTTCTAAACCATCAATGTCTGTGTCAAACATACTTGCATTTGTGAAGTATGGTTCACCTAACCACTGGAACCCATCGACAGCCTCAACGTAATCCTCAAGGCCATCACTGTCAGTATCTTTGTTTGATGCATTGGTGTAAGTTTCACCAAACTCTCTCCAGTCTGTGAGTCCATCATCATCAGTATCTACGTCTCCAGGGTCAGATGTAACATGAGTAGTGTGCACTCCACGGCTAACAACTAGGATGTACCATCCCATCACCTCAATACCATCAATCAATCCATCTCCATCAGTGTCTGAGTTTAGAGGATCCGTTGAACGTCCGTCAATGATACCATCATTATCACGGTCTCGTGCTTGATATTCCATTAGGTTGGTAAACATTTCACTCTCTTCTACGATAGTCATCCAAACATAACTTCGGCTAGTAACTTCGTTTTCGTTTGCTGGGCCATCTAGTAGACTTAGTGCTGGTATGCCATAGACATATCCCGCACTTGGTGCCTTAATTGGGACCGTCTCTTCGTTGCCGCCAGCGTGGGTGATCTTTGCATAAGCTACAGTTTGATTCGATTCAACATATTCCATCAGTTCAACAGTTATTGAGTACACCCTAGCAATCCCTGTTAAATCACTGTAAGTGACCTTACCGTTACCATTAGCGTCCCAACCATCCATGTCGGGGTCAGTGTATGCGTTTAGACCATCTACTGGATTCAAGCCATTATCAGCCTCCCATCCATCCGGCATTCCATCTTCATCAGTGTCAGAGGTCAATGGGCTTGTGAAATTTGATGGGCCCCAAACACGAGCCACATCATATTCAGCACGGTTGTTTAGTCCATCTTCATCTTCATCACCAAATGCATCAGATGCATTTGCAGCATTCAGTAATGTGTCGTAACAATATTCGAATCCGTCAGGCATTCCATCACCATCAGTATCCCAATCACCGGGTCCATTATTGCGTCCGTCACCATCCATGTCCTCAATAAACCAGTTGAGTGGATTGACGGTGCTTGGGAATGAGTTTAGTAGAGTTGTAAATGGCCCATCTTTAGTAGGTCCAGTAATCACTGCTTTACCACATACGACTTCAAGTTGAATTGAACCCATAGCAACCTCTACTTGGTCACCAATAAGGTCGCCATCACTGTCTTCTGCAAGTGGGTTTGTCCCATAACTCTCTTCAGCAAAATTTGCTAGAGTGTCAGAATCAAAGTCAAGAACTTGGTCACAAGAGTGTTGTCCAGCAAAGTTCTCCAGTTGCTCCCAAAGTTCGGAACCAAAGGTTTGTTCAAGATTAGCTTCTGACTCAGGATCAAGGAGTACACAATCCCAGTTCCCATCAAGAGGGTCAAAAAGTGTCAGGTCACCGGATTGTGTGGTCATATCAAATGTATAGAGTGATTCCCATTTATCGTTAAGCCCGTCTCCGTCAGTATCGTTGCGCCGAGGGTCAGTACCAAGTTCCATTTCTTCAATATTCACAAGCCCATCTTTATCTGGGTCTCCTAGAGGCCCATTGTCTGGGTCTGGCCAAGTTTCATCGGAGCCAGAATTATCATCCCCAGTATCAGTTTCAGTTTCTGTTATGATATCCTCTAATCCTGCATCACCACTGTCTAATGGGTTTAATCCTGCATTAACTTCGTATCCGTCAGTCATACCATCGCCGTCAGTATCTTCATCGTAGGGATCAGTTCCATAGGTGTTTCTTTCAAGTCGATCACTGAGGCCATCTCCATCAAAATCAGCCATCTCTTCATTGAAGGCAGTATCATCATCAAGGATGTCTGAGGCACCATCTTCGTAGTCTATCGCAGTACTCATTATACTGCCTGCAATACTGTATGTTCCTGCTAAGCAGAGGGTTACTGTAATCGCCACCACTGCCCATTGATTATGTGTCAATACCATGTTATTCACCACTGGCCATAGGCCAATTCCTTTACACGACTTGGCGTGCCCTGTTTAAGGTTTAACCGATGGCGTTTGCCTATTGCTCACTTGGACATCACCACTGAATGAGGTCATGCGGGGTCATAGAGGCTAGAAATTTGGATTATGTGCCCCTTATGAGAACAACTCCACTGAAGTTTACATGGGCGAGCTTCAGACCGCTCCCATGCGGCTGAGAGTATGCCAGCTGCAATGGCTGGGTGGAAGAGTTTTGAGAGGTGTAGTTTCACGCCACCTTGGTCATCAATTCCCTCGACAGAAGTGACTCCACCTAATCCTGTTCTAGTCAGGAAGCGATGGCCGACATGTATCCAATGTTCAGGTTCTGCGATTAACACCATTTGGTCGGTACCAAGGAATCGAATCTTACTTGCTTCAGCGAATCCGGACCAAATTTTTTTCCGCTCACTATCCTGCAATGTATCCCATGTGAATTTGTTAGTTTCCATGCTTGTTGAATCAAGTAGTTGTGGCATGATGCTCTCTTCAAATCTGAGCAACATATCACGGTTGATTCCCATCATGCGTATTCCATCAATGGACCAAACTCCTGCGAAATCATGGTGCGCCAACTCTAGTGGATGCATCCCTTCTGCGGTCGGGTCTGAGTTCGTATTGTCTTTCCATCTATGATCGACTTTCATTGCCTTTGGAATATGTCGTTGGTCTAATTCTAGCGTGACAAGACATTCTGCCTTCCCATCATCAGTCCAATGGAATCGAAATCTTGAGTTTGTTAGGAATTCTTGGGTCGCTGCCGCCCAACCTGCTGACAGTGCTGAATGTGCGCGGTTATGAATAATTAATTTTGTACTGGCTGATTCCACTTTCATAAGTTCCAATTTTCCTAATCCACGGATTTCCCAGTTCGTATTTATCCATTCAAACCGTTTGGCCATTTTTTTAAGAAAAGGATTAGGCATTTTTTCAGAAGAATTTGTCAAACGATATTCTTCAGATTCAGCAGCCGCGTGGGCTAATTTCCGTCCTAATGGGATACCAACTGAATTTTCCAATTCTGATAGCCACATCTCGAATTCATTAACTGAAATGAAATGATAGGGCTCACTGCCGTTATCTACCTCTGATAATAAGCCACAGGATGTAGGGGTGAACCTAGATTTTAGGAGATTAGAGAACCAAGGGGTATCGTCTTTGGATACTTCATCAATTAGTGGCACGATTTACTCCTAAAGCCCAACCCCAATTGATGTTTCTATTCTTAGTTCATCGTCTCGCACAGAGTCAAGTGCTTCCACGACCATTGTTTGGTTGTGATTTATTGGGGCGGCTAGAAGGTCTTTTTATTCCTACAGATTCCGAAACAATTGAGTGACTTGGGATGTGTTTTTGACCCAAATCTGTTTCCATAATCGGAACCCTTTCTGAAGAATCACCTGATTTTTCAGATGTTATTGATGAGCGCATACTCCTACCTCTGTATGCTGCTGGCCCAATAAGAATCTCAAGTGCACGCTGTTCTTTGCCCACTGGCTTAGGTCGCTTATTCCACCATTCAACTGGTAGAGGTGAACAACGTGCTAGTGGCTGAGACAATAGTTTCCGCCGCCTCTTTGAGATGTTGCTGACAATCCCTTTCCTCTCCTTCTTTGGTAATCGGACAACGAGCCACCCAGGCATACCGAGGTCGTAGACTATCCCGTTGATTGTTACAAGTAGCCCAGATAATAGCAGATGCGTACCTACTGGGATCTTATCTAAATCAAAACCAACCTTGAATCGTTTCAGTCTTTTTGCATAAGCAATCATTGCTTTTTGGTCACGATGTTTGATAACCCTGCGTTGTTGCTTTCGGAACCGCAAGGCGAAGAAATGTAGGACCATTAGAGAGGCAGTAATTGAAACACCCAACACATAGTTAGAACTTCTATCATATGCAATTAAACCAATAATTATCCAAGTTGGAATGAGTACTATCCAGTTGAATAATCTCAATACCATTGAAGGCTTATATCTTGGAGTTACTCGTCTTTCTATTGCTTCATGAGCAGCGATAAATACATTCGCGGTTATTGCTTCATCATGGCCCCTCTTTGCAATTAAAGCAGCGATAGGATTAGTTGGCGCTTCGTCAATCCATCTCCTTTTCTCTTTGGGATTTGGTTCAATGATTGCACATTCCAATTCGTTTGTTGGTGCTGCAAATCCTAATATCATCCCTAGTGCCTTAACGCGCGGGTCCTCTGGTGAACTAATTTGTAATTCTTCAAATATGTCAAGTGCATCAAACCAATCTCCACAATCAATCAAACAAAGCGAGGCAGCAATTCTAGCTTTAGTGCTATTAGGATTTTTCCGTATGGACTCAAGAGATAATTCTAATGCTTCATCATGTCTTCTTTCAGCACGTAATTTAGCAACTGAACTAATCATTGCGTGGAGGCTCAAAGGGTCATTATATATTGTGTCTATAGATGTTAAAGGATCCCACCTTACTAATCTTTTCTGCAATTCTTGTAGGTAATGTATTGCTGAACTATCTTCCCAATCATAGAAGTCATCATTTTTCACTGAACCAGCCCAGGGGTCAAACCATTCTGCTACTAAAGAGAGAATTTCTGGTTCGTCATATCCTTCCGGCTGTTCTAGTCCTCGCAGTGCTTCTCTTGCTGCGTCTAATCTTCGTGATGCTATATGTCCTGCAGCAATTATCATCCTTGCTTCATCATCTTCACCACCTTGTTGTGCTAGTAACTTCCTAGCTACATCAATTGCTTCAGGCCACAAACCACGGATTGCACATTCAAGCATTCTGGCTCTGCTTTTTTCTAATTGAACAACAAGTTGGTTTCCTTTTATTGTATCAGATTGAAATCTCCTTAATGCATCGAGGTCATCACGGTAAGCAGCCTCCTCGATATAATTTCGCATCCAATCACCACCTCCTGCAAGGATAGCACCTTCTCTCCTCTCATCGGGATTTAGATCAAATCTGAGATTCTTCATTACGCTGAATCGGCCTAGACTGAGAATCCAAGTCAATAAGAAAATCGCTTGTCCGGCTGCAATGAATTGCCAAATTGCAATGAGTAAAACATCTTCTGCTATTAATGGCGATGAATCACCATAGGGCATTAAATGACTAAATTCCTTGTAAGTTTGGAGAATAATGAGGAGAATGGAGTATCCACTAAACCCAGCAAGGCCGAAGAATAAAACTCTGCCCTGGACTTTAACTTCACTACGAATTTCCCGTGGCCGGGCTAGTATGACACCTCCTATGCCACCGAATGTTTGTCCCCCAAGGAATAGGTTTCTCGTCAATTCGAAAATGAAAGCCAATCCTACGATTGCCACGTTTAGCATGAGATATGAAGCCAGTGTGATCTCAAGAGCTTTCAACGAAATGAATTTTTGGAGGACAGGATTATTTTCTACATATTGATAAATTTCCCAACCAATTATCCCACCTAGGTCAAGCATTGAATTGGCATCGACAGGATTCTCAAGTTTAACGTAAATTAATGTTACAATCCCATTAATTGCGGTTAATGGCATCGTGGCTAGAAATGTGACAATGAGTAACGATGCGAAGCGCTTGAATAAACCAGGTTTATCTGGATCAATTGCTGTTCTCTTTCCCCTCATTGTGCGCCATTTGTTGATTGTAAGAGTGTTCCAAGAGGCACCCATTATTCTCCCATAGGCAAGAATTGTTGGAGCCATGAAAGCAAGAAGTGCGAATCCAACCCAACGTCCAAATATTTCATCGTCGATGCCATAAGATGATTTTTGGTAGCCTACAGAAAGAACAGCTCCCGTTGCTACTAATACCATGGCTATGGTGACGAACGATCCGTACAGCCTGTTCCATGTGGATAGTTTCCCACTATCAACCGTGTGTCCCGATAGTTGCGCATAAAGTGTCACGAATGGTGAGATGATTATTGGGTAGGCAACTAAAATCAACATCATGTAGATTACTGGTTCATAGAATTTTGATGGTTCAATGAGTAATTCGCATACAATTAACAGAATCCCAGTCATTGCCAATAAGTAAGCTAGTGAACCAATTACAACTCTTGGTGCGTTCAGTAATTTCATTACTTCTCTTCGGTTTTTACTCAAGCGGTGGACTTCATACAGTCCATCATCTACTTCAAATGCAACCTGTAAATTGGAAAGAGAAAGTGGTAGTAACCAGCGCCATAACATTAGCCCAACCATTATTGCAATCGCCAATGGGGCTAGTAAACTAGGGTCAAAAGTACCGGCACCCACAATTGTCGGAGCCGCACTTACAAAAGGCATCAATAAGGTGGTTAGAATGAAGATAACCAATGCCAAAAACATGGTTCTACCGATGCCCCCTGCTCCAGTCATGGCTGGGTCTGCGGGGCTTCAGTTCTAATCGGTTGTGCCGTTCAGGGTCCTAAGACCCTGAGGCTTGTGGTCCATGAGATTGATTAGATTCAACTGTTCGAAAGGAATCTTTCGATTCTATCAAATGCATCTTCTAGGACTTCAATATCTGGTAAGTAAACCATTCTGACGAAGCCTTTACCAAATTCTGGGCTAAATCCCGATCCGTGGACCATGAGCACTTTTTCCTGATGCAATAAGTCTAGGACGAACTGCTTATCATCTTCTCTCCATCGTGGATGAGTTAATTCAATGAATAAGTAAAATGCACCTCCTGGTGTTTGAGCCTGCAAGCCATCTATAGAGGATATGCGCTGCATGCAGTAGTCTCTTTGTTGCAATAATTTCTGTCGATATGAATCCATCCAACCATCATCTGATGTCAGCCCTGCAAGGTAGCCCATTTGGGCAGGGGTTGAGGCACAAAGACGAGCTCGTAATAACCGCTCAATTCCATCTCTGACTAATGACAATCTTTTGGCTGGGTCGTAAAATGCCATGTAACCAATTCTCCAACCAGGTGCATAGTAGACTTTACTAACGCCGTTCATGGTTAGCACTGGGATAGGACTTGCCGCTGATGTGGCTGCACCAGCCATGGATATATGGTTCCCTTCAAAATTTAATCCATCGTATATTTCGTCGGCAATAATTATGCAATTCGGCCATTCTGCTGCAATCTCAATAATACCAGATATAATTCTTTCATCGGCAATGCCGCCAGTTGGATTATTAGGATTTATCAGAACTAATAGGCGGACGGAATCATCCATTTTAGCACGGATATCATCTAGGTCCGGATACCACCCATTCTGCGAATCCATTCGATATTCAATAGTGCTCCCTCCAAAAAGAGGTGGGTATGTCATGTATGGAGGGTAGTGTGGTCCGGGGGAGAGAACTTTGTCACCCTCTTGAAGAACTGCTGCGAACACAATTTGCAAAGCCTCAGTTACCCCGTGACATACATAGACATCGTCTTCCGTACATGCCCAACCTTTGCTTTGTTCGTCGGTTGCTATTGCTTGGCGTAGTTGAGGGATGCCGTAAGAGTGTGAATAGCCATTTTCTTGTCTCCCCAATGACTCTTGAAATGCCTTTATCATGTGTGTAGGTGTAGGTAGCCCAGGATAGGCTAAAGGGTCTCCAATATTCAGTTTTAGAATCTTATGTCCTTGTTTTTCTAGTTCTGTTGCGGGTACAACAACATCACGAATTGCATATTCAATCTGGGCGGCTCTATCAGCGACTGGGATCGGTTCCATATCAATTCCTCATTTTTCCTCAAAGGTGGTTCAGTTGTCACATTGTCGCTTGGTTGATTTCAGCTATTTTGCAAATCTCATCGAAGTACTTCGGGGGTACTGGTTGAACACTTAGGCGTTGGCCCTTCTGTAATAATGGCATACCTTCTAATTTTGGATTTTGTTTCAGGTCAGGTAGATCAAGGGTTTGCTTGAAACCGATTACCGGTTCAATATCTATCATACACCAACGAGGATTATCTGCAGATGATTTAGGATCAAAATAATTTGATTTCTCGTCATGGGCAGTAAAGTCAGTATATCCTTCCTTACAAACTCTCGCAATCCCTGCAATGTGTGGTGGCTTGCAATTTGAGTGGTAAAATAGGACTAAGTCACCCATTTTCATTTTGTCTCTCATGAAATTACGTGCTTGGTAATTTCTCACTCCATCCCAATGTGTGCTTCCATCCTTGACAAGTTGCTCCCAAGGATACACATCAGGCTCACTTTTCATCAACCAATAGTCTGTCATTGCTTACCCCCAAGAGGTTTGGGTCTATGGCCTACGCGATAGAAAGTACTTCACCATACATCATGGTCAGTTCGGTGAGTTGGAGCCGCCAATACAACTTCCTCATCTTCTCCCTTAGCGATTAGTCTAGCCGCCCTAATCATGGAAGCAGATCCCCCTACGAGTCCAACTCCGCTTTCAATCATCAAAGTGAAAATTGCTGGTAACAGCAATAATGCAGACGAAGCCGCGACAATCAATAGAATGATGATAACTTTGACAAACGGTTTCAGCGCCGGTATCGGAATGAAGAAAGCTGTCGCTAATCCAGCACAGGTCACCACTACTGCTTCAATCAATGACATACCAGTGGTTGTACAGGCTTCTCTAACCGCCTCAATAGTACCTCCATTTTCTTTTACACGATTGGCAATATGAATACTGAAATCAATCCCTACCCCAACTAAAATCGAGCCGATCATGACAGTAACTAGTGAAAGGGTGACGTCCATCTGTTGCATCACTAACCATTGCATAGATACGGTGAACAATACCGGTATTGTAGTCAATAATGCGTATCTAGGGTCTCTGAATACGATTGCTAGTGTGAACAGAGTTGCAGCCAATGCAAAGCCTAGGGACGTCCATTGTGAACCTACAATCAAGTCATTCACAGCGATTGTAACAGCGGCTACACCGATAAGTTGGGATGATGCAATCCCACCGGCATAATTCTGCTCTGCATAAATGTTAACTTCGTCAACCGCAGCTTGAGTTTCCTGCACGTTCATGAAAGGCATGTCAATGTAAATCAAACTCCTCTGGTACGTTTCGTTAATGAATAATTGACGTGTCTCTTGAGTTAGCGAAGCATAAAATACATCAAGCAAGAAAATCTGACTTCGTTTATTTGCATCATCTTCTGTATTGAACGTTGTCAAAACCCTCCAGAATGTTGCATCTTGTTCCTCTTCTCTGTCAAAGATTACTTGGCATACTTCTTTGCCGGTACCTGGTGGTATGAATTCACAGAAAGGTACGATTGCAGTCCCGGATAAATTCACTGATACACCTACTGATTTCATTAGGAAAACAATGCTTACCGCATTAGTCCTGTTGACTCCATCTGCCCTATTTTCCAACATTTCGATATCTTGTAGTTTGGCAAACGGGTCATCGTTTTCCGTTGTTTCATCATCTCTATCTCCTGCAATTGCACCATCAATTAACAACATTCCAATTTGGCCCGCATTGAATTCTTCGCTGTATTGTTTCATCTTCAATATAGGTGGTTGCCCTTGGGGTGCCATGTCTAACAAGTCGATGTTTTCCTCAACTTGCGGCCTTGCCCAAACAGCAGAAACTAGCATTAGAACGAAAAAAACACTGACTGTGGTTTTCGCCCAATTAATCGGTTGTTCAACTACGAATTCTATTATCTTAGGTGGTGGGTGACTTGGTTTTTTCAAATCTAATAACATGGTTAAGTTTGGTACCATTACCATTGTCAGTATATACACAATTATGATCCCACCAGCGAGAGCGATTCCAACCGTTTGAATCGGAGCCATAGGGGTAATAACTAGGGAAATGAATCCTATTACAGTCGTAATAGCAGACAATAATACTGCTTTTCCGGTGGATTGGATTGCAATAGCCATTTTTTCTTGTGGGGTTCCAGATTCCTCAGCGTATCTATTGGTGATATGCAGCCCATATGATACACCCAGCGCAAGTAATATCGGACCAACAATGATAACAGTCATAGTCACCTCATAGTCAAGATAGCCAATGATTCCCAAAGTCCACCATACTGAACATAAGGTGGGGAGGCCAGAGATGATGACTACCTTAATTCCTTGAATGACTCTAATCCTACCGGTTTGAATCAAATCAGAATGGAAGAGGAATAATCCAAATGCTACTGCAACAACACCCATGGGGAAAATTTGCCAAAATAGCACGAAGGAATATTTTGTCACCGAATTAGTGATTGGCACCGGTCCTGTCAGGGTCATGGTAAGGCCTAGACATTGAGGCGCAGTGCCATTTTGTCCATCGGGTCTATCCTCACAAGCAGAAGTCTCTTCATTCCAATTATTTTCAAATGAAGTTTGTTCAATCCAGCACTCTGTATACATGATGATATCAGTGTAAGCCTCAGCCTCTTGCTGACCTCCGGTTTTACACACCTCAGGAATTTCTGATGCATGGAACCCAGTATCAACAACTCCTACAACAATCACAGCTCGGTTTGGAAATCCTACTGTTGAAAGCGCACCCGCCCCTACATCGCGATAGAGTTTATCTTTAGCATTGGGAGGTAATTCTCCAATGATTTGGTTTACACGATTTTGGTCATCAGGTATGCTGTATCCACCTAATGTGTCTCCCAGGTCATCTATTTGGTCGTTGATTTGTTGCGAAAGGTTATCTCCGCCAAGAGCATTGGTGACAAACGCTTTTGCAACTCTGGGTGCCGACGAATTCACTTCTTTAACGACGGTAGATATTGATAAAATATAGATGATACCGTCTTGATCTCCACCATCTGAAACAACCTTGTTTAATTGTCTTTCAATTGTATCAAGTTGTTTGAGGATCTCAACATTTGTCACACCTTGATTCTCGGATTCGACATAGATAATCATCGCATTTGTTGTCCAATCTTCTTCAATTGTTGCTAAATCGTCCTTAACTGTTGAACCTTCTGGGAGGTAGACCTCCAAATCACCGTTGACATTCAATGATGATGTCCCAGTCCATTTATCAAGTATACCGGAGTGAAAAAGGAAGAACATTGTGATTAGTACACATAGCCCTACTGTTGGTGCTGGGAATCGAGTTAGTGAACCAAATATAGTCATTTTACGGAGCTCTTTTTTAATCCTCCGAGGTGCATCCATTATTGCTTCAATTGCTGATTCAGAATTGAAGTCACTGAGTTTTCCTTTTACGATACTGGTTGTAGAACTTATTTTTTCTGTAAGTCTTGATGCGGAGTGTTTCTCGGGCACCTTTCCATCTCTACCTTCTCCAGAGATGCCTGCCACCATAGGGTCCTGCCATCAAGCCCTCCTTTAATATCTCAGCCAAATGTACACCAATTTACTAGATTACACGCCTCCAAAAATTAGCCGAATAAATCCCCGCACAGAGTTTCTAGGTTATTGTTAGGTGGCTTGAAAAAGCGGTATCCTCATCAATGGTGACTTGACGCCCTTAGTTTGAGGATGCTTGCTGTTGACGTGTGAGAGGGCCTTGGTGGGATAATTAATGGCAGATCCGCGCATTACCGATAAGCGTTGGACAATTGACTTAGAAAAGCGAATTCAAGAAGAACATTATGCTGACCAAGATCTATACAATTCTAGGTATGGGTTTGATCCCACATCAGAAAAAGAACTCTTTGTGATTGATACACCTCCTCCATACCCTAGTGGTACTTGGCATATTGGAGCAGTTGCTCAATATTCTATGATTGATGTAATTGCTAGAAGTCAGCGTTTAATGGGTAAAGAGGTATACTTCCCTTGGGGTGTTGATAGAAACGGAATCAACATTGAATTCACTGTTGAGAAAAACACAGGTAGAAAGATGAAAACTTACGACCGAGCAGAGTTCCTAAAATTGTGTGAAGAAACAATTGAAGAATTCACACAAGCAATGCGGGACACAGCAAGCAGGGTGGGGTTATCTTGCGATTTCTCCAAAGAGTATCTGACCGATTCTCCTGAATATCGTGCAGTAACCCAGGCTATTTTCGTTGATTTGTTCAAGCGGGGAGAAATTATTGAGGATTTGCGTCCGAATATTTACGATCCAGTTGAAGGTACTACTATTGCAGACGCAGAAGTTGAGAGGTTGCAACGGATGACTCAACTTGTTGACATCAAATGGACAACTGAAAGTGGTGAAGATATCACCATCTCGACCACTCGCCCAGAATTAATTTGTGCTTGCGGCGTTGTCGTCGTCCATCCTGATGATGAAAGATATTTGCATCTTGTAGGTCATCAAATACACTTACCTGTGGAGGTAGAGGGTCGGGGAACTAGCGTCGAGATTCGAGCACACCATTCTGTTAAATCTGATTTTGGCTCTGGTGTTTTGATGGTTTGTTCTTTTGGTGATCAGAATGATGTGGCTGTTTTTAGGGAATTAGGATTGACTCCTTTCCAAGCAATTGGCTTAGATGGGTGCATGACTGGAATCAGCGGCCCCTTAGATGGGATGCCTGTCCTTGAGGCACGTAAGGCAGTAATTGAGAGCCTTGGGGGAGCAGGTAGAATAGTATCAATAGAAGACCGTCAGCAAGAAGTCCCCGTTTCAGAGAGAGGGAAAAATCCAGTTGAAATTATTTTGCTGAAGGAATGGTACATCCGACAGACCCACAAACAAGATAGAATTGCTGAATTGGCTGATGAAATTAATTTCACGCCACCTCGTAACAAACAATTTCTCTTAGATTGGATGGAGAACATCTCAATTGATTGGCCTATAAGTAGGCGGCGTTGGTATCATACTGAGATTCCAATCTGGTATTCGGAAGACCAACAGAAAGTCATCGTACCACCGGTTGGTACCTATGTCCAACCTTGGTGTGAGAGTCCCCCTTCAAATTCAAGAGTGTTAGATAGGGAAACAAAGGAAGACCTAGGTGAATGGTCTGAAATGGATGGAAGTCTTGGGAATATTCAAGGTGAAGAAAAAGTATTCGACACGTGGATGGATTCTTCTAATTCGAATCTTTTTGTTTCAGGGTATCTTAGTGATAATGATACATTTGAGCGCGCATTTCCAACAGGGATTCGCCCTCAAGGAAAGGAGATTGTTCGCACATGGCTGTATTACACCTTGTTGAAATCGGCTCTTCTTTTTGACAAACCAGCTTTCAAGAACGTTTGGATTGATGGATTAGGAATGGACCCATGGGGCCGGAAAATGTCTAAGTCATTAGGGAATGGAATTGACGCGAATTCGGTTTTAGAATGTGGCGCTGGTGGGAGGACCGGTTCGTGGAAGATAAAAGGTCCAAATAAAACAGTCAACCTAAAAGCCAACAAAATAGGCTCAGAATGTTTCCGATTGTGGAAGGCCTGTGATGCACAGGTTGGAGATGACTTTCAAATCAACCCCGAAGAAATTGAGGCCAAGTATTACGGGGTGCTTACAAAATTATTCAATGTGGCACGCTTTGCAAGTCAGTTTGAAATCCCTGATGATTTAGACACAGCCCCTTCCGATTTAAGTATTTCAGAGCGCTGGATATTATCTGAATTCTCGCAAGTTAATTTAACAGTTCGAGCCGCATGGGGAAATATAGATATCTATACTGCAGCCCAATCAATCAAAAACTTTGGCACCGGTGTATTCCCGAGTCATTGGCTTGAAATGGCAAAAACAAGGCTATACAATGATGACCGCGGGGCAGCATGGACAGTACATCGTATCGTTCGAGACTTACTGACTATGTTCAGCCCTATTTGCCCGTTCCTTTGTCACCATCTTTCTTCAACACTTTATGGTGTGTCTGCGGTAGATGTCCGTAATTTCCCCGAGTTGCCAATTGAAGAATTAGGGGAAGGCGACCTAGGTGACGAATTGCGAAATTATTCTTCAATAATTACGGAATTCAATTCAGATGTTTGGGCTGCAAAGAACGAAGCAGGACTTGGTAGGGGGAAACCAATTTCTGGTATTGAAATACCATCGGAATTAGAAGAATTCACAAGTCATCTAATTACCATGCATAAACTTGAATGATTCAAAAAATTTCAGGGTTTAGTATTGATTTTGGTTTCCTACCATTAAAGAAATCAATGAGTAAGGTTGCCATTTCTTCACCGATTCTTGATTGAGCCTCAATGGTGGCAGCCCCAATATGGGGTGTGCCATGGAAATTTCTATGTTGGAGTATAGGATTGTCTAAAGCTGGTTCTTCCTCAAATACATCAAGTGCTGCTGAAGTTACAGTTCCAGATTCTAAAGCCTCCAACAAAGCCACTTCATCTACGATTCCACCACGTGCACAATTTACGATATGATTTCCACAAGGCACATCATCAATCCCTACCCCTGGCATCATTTTCATTCTTTCAGCATTAACCAAGTGATGTGTTTCATCAGTGAGGTTGCAGTGAATTGAGATGTGAGTACATAATCGAAAAACCTTATCAATTTCATCATGTAATTGACAGTGTTCATCCGCCGCTACTTCAGCAGGTAGGTAAGGGTCGTAGGTGTGAAGTGTCATTCCTAGTGATCTGGCTGCTTGGCCAACACCTTGTGCAATTCTGCCAAAACCAATCAAGCCTAATCGCTTTCCTGATAATTCAGACCCTCTGAGTTGTTTTTTGGCCCATTCGCCTTCTCTCAATGTGCGGTCTCCAGTAGTAATATGTCTAGCACATGCTAGCAAATGACCAATGGTCAACTCAACGACCGCGTGAGTTGAGGCACCTGGTGTGTTGCAAACCGCGATTTTACTGTTGGTTGCAATTGGTAAGTCAATGTTATCAATTCCTACACCTGCTCTGCCGATAAGTTTCAGATTGCCATTTCGGCCACTGGAATTGTTGATAACTTGCGCCGTCATTTTTGTTGCACTACGGATGACTACTGCATCAAATGCTGACAATGCACCCGTTGCTAATTCATCAGCAGAATAGTGTTGTAACACAACTTCGTGGCCCATTTCTTGAAGATGTTTGACGGCGCTATCATCCATGCCATCTGTTACAGCAATTCTCCCCATGGTTAATGGGTGGCACACGGAATGCCATCAAGATTGCTAAAGAACTGTTCACATAATGAAAGCAAGAATTGATATTGGGGGCCCTTTGATTCACAGATTAGGGATGAACTATGACCTTTGAATTACCTGACCTAGGATATGATTATGACGCACTAGAACCGCATTTAGATGCGCTAACTATGGAGATACACCACAGCAAACATCACAATGGCTACACTAACAACCTAAACGCTGCCGTTGCAGGTACTGAAATGGAAGGTAAGTCCATTGAAGATTTATTGGCAAATCACACGGATAATCCTGCGATTAGAAACAATGGCGGCGGATTCTGGAATCACACTCTATTTTGGCAACTCATGTCACCAAATGGCGGAGGGGATCCAACTGGTGCTGTAGCGGATGCAATCAACTCTGCATTCGGTTCATTTGAACAGATGAAGGCGGAATTCACTAAAGCAGCAGTAACTCGTTTCGGCAGTGGATGGGCATGGCTATCAGTATCTGCTGATGGTTCATTAGCAATTTCATCTACACCAAATCAAGACAACCCACTGATGGATGGAAGCGGTCAGCCCATCCTAGCAGTAGACGTTTGGGAACACGCATATTACAAGAAATTCGGACCTGCACGGGGAGATTATCTTGCTTCATGGTGGAATGTTGTAAATTGGGATACCGTTAACGAATTATATCAATCTGTAAACCAATAAGTGCTAAATTCGGAAAAAGTATAGAACCCTAAAAATTGGTTCATTTTGCACCATATTAACCGACCTCTTCATGAAGTCAAGCAATAGGCCCCACTTTGTGAATTGGTCTGCGGATGACCCTAGCACCCTTGCATTGGTCGTAATTCTACTAGTTTCACCCATTCTCTTAGTTGTCCCTACACAGAGATTATGGAAAAAACGGGTATTAAAAACAGATAAACACAAAAAATACAGAAAAATCGTAAATGGGATTCTGACCCACGGATATCCGTTGCAAATTTTCCGAGCATCTTTGGATAAGACTGCTCGTAGTTTTCAGTTAGATGATCAAGAACAGGGATTAGTAGAAAGTGATATTCTATATCCGTTAAACACAATTCATTTTCTGATTTTACCATCAATGATTTTATGGCCTTTTTTGTCAATATTCGCAGTTTTCTTGATATTGCCTCTTATCCCTCTACTTCGTTTAACTGAATGGATTATGATAGACAAAGGCTTGCTTGCTTGGATTGTTAAGGTGATTAAAAATTATACCAATTGGCAATTAATTGGGGTCCCTAAATTATCTAGAGATGCTCGCAAAGGCGATGTTTGGATACAGGCTTTACATCGTATGCCAACAACCGTATTCCTTGGTTTATTTGCATATTTAGTTGTGCACTATCTCTCACTACCGGATATTTTTGCTTTAGGGCTTGCAGGAATTATCTATTTGCTGTTAGCTTCACTCGCTATTATTACAGCAGTTGCAATTGACGGTGAGTTAGCATTTGCTGATAATGCCCAAAGAAGAATAATGCCACTAGAAGCAATTCTACAGGACTTGTTAACACCAATTGTGGGTTTGGGTCTACTTGTCTTAATTGTCAGGCAAGTTTTCTTTACAATCACTTACCCAGGTGAAGGTTTACACAACCCTATTATTTTCGCCATTTCAATAATGGTTGTTCTTTACACTGCAACAATAGTCGGCGCTTTGATAGAATGGGCCGCAGGCAGACGTGGGAAAATTATTCGTAATTCTTTCCATAAACGCTTGATTGATGATGAGAACCCCGAACTTTACTCTTTCACAAGGAACAAAGATGGTAGTCTAAATCTTCGTAAGATATGCATGCTTGAGGAATTCTTCGTAAATGATCATCGATTCCCCGAACAGTCTCTAGAAGCCTCGATCAGATTTGAGGATTTAATGGCCCTACCATCTCTTGTTGAAGAGGGCGTGGTAACTTTGCCACCTAAAAAACCAGAGAGGAAACCCAAGGTTGCAGAAGAATCACTCAATCCTCAAAGCACAGCAGAAGAGTGATTGATTATTATTCAACTGAAACTGCTGCCACAACTACATGCCTTCGAAGCATTTGGGTTCTCAATTTTGAATCCACCACCCATCAAAGAATCTTGGAAATCAATTACAATGCCAGCAAGTAAACTACTGTCAAAATCAGAAATAGCAATCGGTATTCCGTTCACATCACCAAATTGATGGCCTATAGGTTCAGGTTTATCGCCGATTTGCATGTCGTATAGATATCCAGAACATCCTCCGCGGTGAACCGCGAGTGTGAGGACCATATCCCCTGGTTCAGTATTGAATATCTCTCGTAATTTGTTGACCGCAATATCGGTCAATATTACATCAAGTGGGACAATATCAAACTCTTCTCCGGCGCTTGCCTCGGAAAGGACTCCACTATCCGCTGGACAATCCATGTTAGTTCCTACCGCTAATGGTTGATTAATTCATGTATCCAATTGGTCAAAAATAATGTCAATACAACAATGTTTGTTGTCTTCACCAGTACATTGTCTTTCAACAGCAACAGTCTTGACATCAAACATAGTCTCTACAATTCCTTCAAGGATCCCCTCATCTAGATGGCAAAAAGGGCCTCCGAATTGAGGTGCATTACCACAAGAACCAGCATCATGAATTTTTATCGATTGAGGGGGGCTACCAATTATTTCCATTTCACCCATTCCCATTTCAGCCCATTCTTTACTTAGATAATCCCAAAACTCTGTATCGGTTTGGGTGGCATCTTTGGTATTGGTAACTATTTCTTCACCAATTCTACGCCCAACAGTTCTCATCAAATCAGAAATATCTATTCCCAATAGTTCTAATTCTGGTAGATTTGGTTGTGATGTGAGGAATTTATCTCCTTGACGAAGTATCGCATTGGTCCAATTTTCATTATCTGGGTGCTGGTCCTCAAGGTCTCGAGCAACAATTTCTTTGAATCTTCTATAGAATGAACCGGCGCCAAGATTTATTTGTAAAGGCTCAATATTTTCACCTAGTTCGACAAAGGTTCTAGCGGTTGACAAAGGGGTTGCGTTTTTCCAAGTAGCAGTGATTAAGTCAGTCTGAGCTGATAGGAATTCAGGGGCTTCAATTATGAGCGCGGCATCTTCTTTGCCCCGGCCAACTGGGTTGGCTTCCATTGATACATTTTGAACAGCAACATCACCATCTACGATACAACCATGCATTGACACTGATTCATTATGACGTATTTCTACACCAGAATCTAATTGTTCATAGAATTTCAGAGTTGTTTTATCAAGACATGCCAGGACTTTCACACTAACACCTCTACCGGTGGCATCGTTTGCAGCCTTCAACGCACCTGTTTTGACGAGGTGTAGGATTCCATATTTGCCTAGAATTAACCAAACGGTTGACTCTGCATCATCAATTATTCTCTCCATTGCCGCTTGAATGTAACTTCGTTCCTTAACAACAGAAAAGCTTGGTTCTTTCAACGGCGAAACAGGGGGCATTGAGATCACGCTTTGACCTTCGTTGAATTCATCATAATGTGCTTTGATTCGCCGTAATTCCTGTTCTTCATGATTGATTAATTGTTGAAAAACTTCTGTAATTGCTAAGCCTGTAAAGCGCATTGGTTTGTCCAATGTAGCCATAACTAAACCACGTTCTTGTAATCGTTTTAGGGTATTATAGGAATCCATTCTACTAATTCCTATTTCTCTGCCAACCTCACTTGCCTTAAGGGGGGTAGATGTTGATAATAGGATTACAACACTGGCCTCTTTCTCTTCTAAACCAACATCTGTCAGACGAGTGTGAAGGGGGGTGGAGTCCTCATCCATGATAATGGGCGGCCATTCAACTGTTTTGAACCAATTGATATGTTGAAAAAACCGAACGAAGCATTAAGTCGTAGAGTAGATACAGCATATTGTGTCACAGGAGGCGACTAAGACAACCCCTGTCCAAGTTTGGTCAGGTGGCGAAATAATCACAAGTAAGGATTCGCTTGTTAGTGAGGCTGCTGTTGAAATAACCATAGAAATTGAAGGCGAGCAAAAAAAACTAGGGGTCTTGTTGCGAACTCCTGGAGAAGATGCAGAATTAGTAACCGGGTGGCTATTGGGGGAGGCAATAATCCAATCACATTCATCAATTTTAGAAATCGAAACATCTTCAGAACGCATAGTTGTCACCATGGATTCTAGCAAGTTTGATTTGTCTGACTTTAATGAGCGCCAATTCCCAATCACATCTAGTTGTGGATTGTGTGGCCGTGAAACTCTTGATGGGTTAATAATTCCTAGCCGTTTAACAATCTCGGATGAGCGTTGGATATCTCCTGCAGTATTAACTCAACTACCAAAACGACTTACTGATTCTCAGGACCATTTCAAAACAACTGGTGGGCTACATGCTTGTGCGCTTTTTGACCTTGAAGGAAATCTAATTTCGGTTCGAGAAGATGTTGGCCGCCACAATGCTTTGGACAAATTAATTGGCTCAAGGTTGATTGCTAATGGTTTACCAGCAGAAAAACAAATTCTTATGTTATCTGGAAGAATTGGTTATGAATTGATACAAAAGGCTGCATTAGCTGGAATTCCAGCAATAGCTGGTCTTGGCGCACCTTCAACTATGGCAGTTGATGCCGCAAGATCAGCAGGACTTACGCTAATTGGATTTTTGAAATCCAACAGATTCAATGTATATACAGGTGGTTGGAGAGTTCTTTGAATGGAGTGGTTAGTTATTGTTAGAAGTGGCAATTTGCAACTATCCGCCCCGCGAACATTGACAAAGCCGTAGGCTTTGGGAGTATCAAGGCAAAGTTCAATATTTCATATGAGGTGAATTAATGGCTACTGAGAAAAATGGTTGGAACCCTCAGCAACCTGGCTACATATTGCTTCATCAATTACGTTCTGAAATACAGGGAAATGGCACATTATCAACGGACAGAATAGGTGAAATCGCTCTTCAATTTGGAACAACACCTTCGAAGGTTAGGGGAGCAATTGGATACTACAGCGAATTGAAACAAGAGAACCACACTGTTAGAGTCTGTATAGGTGAGTCATGTCGTTCTAAAGGGTCTCAAAATACTATTTCCTTACTTGAGAATGAAGGCGAGGTGGTCGGGACATTACACTGTGCAGGACTATGCCCCACTGGAGTTGCTGTGCTCTACGATGATAAGGCCAATAATTGCAAATCTCAAACCGGAGATGGATTGGATTTGTATCTAAGTAGTGATAGTGCATCTGTAGCAATTGGTTCAGAAGATATTGCTGAAGAAATAATTGTTAATGAATTAGATAATCTCTCTTTGACTAGAACAGGAAGCAGGGGACTGTATCACCTTGAGCCCATGTTAGAGGTTGATATTGAAGGATTAAGGCATGCATTTGGGCCTCTAGAGCCTAGCGATGTGAAAGATGTTCTAAATACTATTATTGATGGTAATCTTCACTCTCATTCACTTTATCTTGGAGAGATTGATAAACACCCAGAAATGCTCAATCAACAAAGATTTGCCATGGCAAGGTTAGGCGTTTGTGACCCAACTAATTTAGAATCTCAACAAGCACTTGGTGCTTATGCGGGATTAAGCAAAGCAGAATCGAATGGCCCAGACGCAGTTCTTACTGCTTTGGAGTCTGCTGGGCTTCGTGGCCGAGGGGGTGCAGGATTCCCTACTCATTTCAAATGGGCTGCAGCCGCCCGTGAAAGTGATCCCATCAAGCATGTAGTGGCAAATGCAGACGAAGGTGATGCTGGTACTTTCATTGATCGGATGATTATGGAAGGTGACCCTCATTCTTTGATTGAGGGTATGGTGATATGCGCACTTACAATTGGTGCGACCGATGGCTGGGTCTACTTACGAAGTGAATACCCTGATGCAAAGAGAACTCTTCAATCCGCTATAGATTCTGCCCGTGATGCAGGTATACTTGGTCCAAATTTTGACATCACTATTGCAGTGGGTGCTGGTTCCTATGTCTGCGGGGAAGAAACAGCACTGCTTGAAAGTCTTGAAGGCAAGCGTGGCGAAGTAAGAGCCCGCCCTCCATACCCTGCCCAAGAAGGACTATATGGGCACCCAACTATTGTCAATAATGTTCTAACTTTTTCACTGGTTTCATCAATAATGAGAGAAGGTGGAGATACTTACGGAGCAATTGGGACGGAATCCAGTAAGGGGACCGTTGTTGCACAATTGGTTGGTGACACACAGAAACCAACCTGCGTGGAAGTTCCTTTTGGTGGTACAGTCAAGGAGTTGTTTGACACCCACTCCTCACTTGAAGGAGTTACAGCCGTTCAGGTAGGTGGGCCACTTGGCTCAGTTTTCAAGGCAGAGGAATTAGCAAACATTGAACTTTCATTCGAAGGTTTAACTGCTGCTGGTGGGTTGTTAGGACATGGTGGTTTTGTTTGCTATGGTTCTGATTTCGATCCCCGCTCAGAAGTTATTGACTGGATGACATTTTTCCGAGACGAGAGTTGTGGGAAGTGCACGCCATGTCGTATTGGGACACAAAGAGCTCTAGAGTTGTTGCTAAGAATTGGTACAGATGAAGAAAAACCAGGTGATAGGGATTTGTTAGATGACCTAGACGATGTGATGACTTCCACTTCACTTTGTGCATTAGGGGGTTTAGCGATGAACCCAGTCCGCTCTTCAATGACTCGTTGGCCAGATGCTTTTGGAGGTGAATTAAATGAGTGACACCTTTTCTATGTCTATAAACGGCAAAGATATGCTAGGTCGCCAAGGTCAAACAGTCATGGAGGTCGCTAGAGAAAATGGTGTTAGTATCCCTAGTTTGTGCGACTCTCCCCATCTGAAATCATTTGGTTCTTGCAGATTGTGTATCATTGAAATCGATGGTCAAGCAGGGACTCCATCATCTTGTACGACTCCAGCTCGTGAAGGGATGGGTGTTAACACCACTTCAGACAGACTGTGGAATCTTAGACGAGGGATTACTGAATTGTATGTAAGTGAACACCCACTTGACTGTTTAACCTGCACTGCAAATGGTGATTGTGAGTTACAAGACATTGCTGGAGAAGTAGGTCTAAGAGACATTAGATTTGACAATACTCCCGATTGTGCAGACGTGCCTATTGATCGGTCAAATCCTTTCTTTTCATTTGATGCTAGCAAGTGTATTGTTTGTTCAAGATGTGTACGTGCGTGCGATGATATCCAAGCCACCCACGCATTGTCTATAGATGGCAGGGGGTTCTTCAGTAGAATAATTGCTGGAGCAGATGTCCCATTCATGGCATCGGATTGTGTATCATGTGGGGCTTGTGTTGATGAATGCCCAGTCGGTGCTCTAGAAGACACAGTTGAGCGCTCTTTTGGTGCATCAGATAGTTGGGTTCGAACAACATGTGCATTTTGTGGTGTGGGATGTCAATTTGACGCTGGGACCAAAGGTGGGAAATTAGTCACCATGAAACCAGCCGCTGATTCTCCTGTAAATCAGGGTCACTCCTGTGTCAAAGGTAGATTTGCCTCTGCTTATGTACATCATTCTGATAGGCTGAAATCGCCAATGATACGAGACTCTACAGATGATGAATTCCGTGAAGTAAGTTGGGATGAGGCCTATTCCTTTATTGCCCAAAGACTACAATCTACAAAGGATCAATATGGCCCGGATTCAATCGGGATTATCACCTCTTCACGTTCGACAAATGAGTTAAATTACCTTGGTTCAAAATTCATGAGAGCCGTAATCGGTACTAACAATGTAGATAATTGTGCTAGAGTTTGTCATTCTGCAACAGTAAAAGGAATGATGACAGTATTTGGTGCTGGAGCCGGAACTAATAGTCTTGAGGATATTGATGTTACAGACCTTCTTTTAGCATCTGGATGTAACCCGATACATGGCCATCCAGTAACTGGTTCTCGAATTAGGAGAGCTCGTAAACGCGGGATGGGATTGATTGTTGCTGACCCTAAGGATACGGAAATGGCGAAAATGGCTGATATCCACTTACAATTACGACCCGGCACAAATGTTGCTTTGTATCAAGGAATGGCACATGTAATTATTCGAGATAAATTACAAGCAAATGATGAATGGATGAATACTCGAACTGAAAATCTTGAACCATTCAAGGAAATGGTAAGTGAAATGACACCAAGTATTTGCGAACAGATAACCACTGTTCCAGCAGCAACTATCGAAGCAGCAGCGAGATTGTATGCCTCTGCTGGAGCAGCAATGTCTGTGCATGGATTAGGAATGACCGAGCATAGTCATGGTTCAGAAGGTGTGATGGCTCTGTCAAGTTTAGCCCTCTTAACTGGAAATGTAGGTAAGCCAGGAACTGGAATTAATCCGCTACGAGGTCAAAACAATGTACAGGGCTCTTGCGACATGGGGGCTCTACCAAATGTTTTGACAAATTATCAACCAGTTACTGATACCAAAGTTAGAGAATCATTCCAAGAGTCATGGGGGGTGAAGTTAGCAGCAGAACCCGGTTTGACATATCCTGAGATGATAGATAATTCATTGGAAGGTAAATTCCATGCGTTGTACATGATAGGTTCTGACATTGCTCATACTGATCCAGATAACACAAGAGTGCAAGATGGTTTATCCAAACTGGATTTATTGGTTGTACAAGATATCTTCCATTGTGAGTCAGCAAATTATGCCCATGTATTACTTCCAGCAGCATCATTCTTGGAGTCTGATGGTACATACACAAATGGAGAGAGGAGAGTCCAAAGGATTAGAAAGGCGATTGAAGCACCTGGTCAAGCAAAGCAAGATTGGATTATTGTTTCTGAATTAGCAGAATACATGGGACACCCAATAATTTCCTCAAATAATGTTTCAGATATATGGGATGAATTGGCCAGTTTGACACCGAATTTTAGAGGGATTTCTTACGCTAGACTAGAAAGTGCCGAAGCGATACAATGGCCGGCACCAAGTATTGACCATCCCGGGACGAATGTGATGCACAAGGAGGAGTTTTCTCGTGGATTAGGTAACTTTTCAGCGCCAGAATTCATCGAACCAAATGAACAAGCCTCAGAAGATTATCCATTCATTCTAGTCACTGGCAGGAATCTATTCCACTACAATTCTGGAACTCAAACTAGACGGACAGGATTGAGTGAATTTTTGAATACAGATTTACTAGAAATGCACCCCAAAGATGCGGCAAGACTCGGGTTTTCAGATGGTGATGAAGTCATGCTTGCAAGTCCTAGAAATAAAATAAAAATGATTCTTAAATTAAGTGAAGATGTTAGAATTGGGAATCTATTTACAACATTCCACTTCCCCGAAGTAGGGGTGAACTCTGTACTCAGTTCTTCTGCAGATAATCTAACCAAATGCCCAGAATATAAGGTGCAAGCAGTAGCAATTTTACCTGCTTAGATTAACAAATGAATTGATTAACTCTTCATCTTTGATAGGCGTCTAAACTTCTTTTCCTGCTCCTTTAGAAGTAATTTACACCGGCGGATCTGTTCCTTTGCCATTTTAGCGTGGTCACCCTCAAGAGGACTAACTCTCTTCTCTGACATTCCTTGTTCAAAGCACTTTATTGCGTCAGCGTATCGTTCAACTTCTGCGTATGCTGTGCCCATATTGTAAAGGGTTGCACCAGTTACCCCAGCTGGATTGACTCTCATTGCTTCGTGATAGGCGTCAATACAATCGCTAAATTCCTTTAGGTAGTAAAACGCATTACCTCTAGCATTCAGTATCCTCACAACCATTTCATCATCGTCTACAAATGTTGGTAGTGCGCGGTCAAAGCAAGCTAGCGCCTCGGTGTACTTTTCTTCTGTAAGGAGTGTGAGCCCTTTGTTATACCACTGTACATCTTGATTTGAGATTGAACTGCTGTCAATTTTACCTGAACCTAATATTTCAGGGGCTGATGTATTTGTTGCTACATCCAAAGCAGCCTTCGCAAGGTCAACTTCAGGTGATGGTTTATTGAAATCCGATGGTTCTGGCTCAGGTGTTGTATCTAACACCTCTTCGGCAGCAATTACTTGCTCAGATGTTTGTAATTCTTCCTCGGCACTAGAATCCGAAGTATCCCCCGAATCAGTATTTGAATCCACATCTCCCCATGGGTCATCTGCCCATGGGTCATCAGTAGCAACTTCCTCGGGTTCAGTTGCTTCTTCTATTTGTGGGGTTTCTTCAATTGGTATTTCAACTTCTGGTTCTTGCACAGGTTCAGGCTCTTGTACAGGTTCAAGTTCAGGTTCAGAAGGTGTTGTGACAGATGGTTCGCTAACCTCTGGTGTTAGGGTGCTTTCTCCAGTTAGTGAAGCGATTTTAGTTCTGCATTTTTCTGCAGTTTCGTGGTCACCAGCGGCGATGAATGTTTTTCTCATTCCAAACCACAATTCAGGATTATCTCGGTCAGTTTCAATTAGAGACCTCCATGCTTTTACTGCTTCAGGATATAATCCCGATAAGGTCATGGCTCTAGCACGTAGTTTGACATTTTCTGAAGCACCATTATCTGGTATATACTTCAGTGCCTCAGAAGCCAATTCTGGTCCCTCTGGTATCGTGGTAGGGATTTCTCTAGCCATTTCTAAGACTTCACCTTCCCCTTCAGCAATAGCGATTATAATGCCCGCGAATGTTGGCCCACCTGCGTGGTTGGGCTCATGTGAAAGTAGATTTCTCCAGGCTTCAATCGCTAAGGATAGTGAACCGTTAGCAGTATGAATTTCAGCCAATGCTGCTGATGCTTTTGTGTAATCATGGCGCAATCCCAAAGCCGCATCAAAACATGTGACAGCAGTTTCTTCGTGGCCATTTCGACGGTGTAGTGCTCCAAGATTATACCATGATGCCGCATCAGTATTATCTAAGTCAAGTGCGTATGTAAATGCTTCAATTGCGTTATCAATAAGCGATAGTCGAGCCATCGATGCTGCCGCAACTCTCCAAGCCCTTGGGTGTTCTGCGGCTTCATTGTGAAGTAAATCTCTAAGAAGTTCTAATCCTTGTTCTGGCTGATTTTGTTTGATCAAGTTTGCTGCTTCTTCAACAACCGCATCTAAATCAATTGCTGGTGCTGTAACTGGTTCATCAATAACCTGAGGTGTAGGCTCAGGTTCAACTACAGGGACCGTAACTTCTTCAGCGGTAGTAGTTGAAACAACTTCAGTTTCAATGGCTGGCGATTCTTCTGGCGGCCCTTGGTTTGAGATTCGTGCTAAATCAGGGTGGGAGGGGAATGATTTCAAGGCTCTATGAGCAAAGGTAGCAGCCTCTGAAGATTTCCCAGTTCGGTCAAGTAACACCGCTAGATTAGCAGCTGCTGGGCCATGGTCTTCTTGCATATCTAAACAAACTTTGAAGGCTTTTGTGGCTTCATCAACTTGGCCACTCATCTCATGAATGACACCTCTGTTGAACCATGCCATTGCATTACTTGGGTCAGATGCAATCACTCGGTTGAATAGTTTCAGTGCTTGATGCTCTCGCCCTTCAGATACTAGTAATTCTCCTTGAGTTATTAGTGATTCTAAATCTTCATTTTCATCATCAAAATCCTGTGGGTTAGATTGTTGTGATGATTCACCACTTGTTTTGTTCTTGACTTTTTCCATGGCATCAGTTCCTGCTTGTTTTACATTAGTAAAAACAGGTACGACATGGCCACCGATTTTATGGCCTACTTTTTGAATCGAGCCCACGAGGTCGCCATCAACAGACACAGCATCTCTAACTTCGGATTCAACTTTTTGAACTATTCCCGTAACCTTTTCCTTCACTTGAATGATTTTTGAAGGCACCCCATATAGGTCACCATCGCAAGCAGGGCATGCTGCCTCTAAGCCGTCCAATAGGTGTTCGCAGTGAGGGCAATTCTCATGTCCGTGTTCAGCCATACGTTCCACTCAAACTGCGACCCGTAAGTATCACAGATAAGTGTTCGCTGTTATAGTACATGAAATAACCAATAATCCCGAACCAATTTTCACCAATAAGTAACACCTTAATGGAATAATTAAAATGCAAATTTTTGTCCAATACAACAGGAAAAAATCATACTGCACCGGCTTCAACAAGCGATTCTAAGTGTTCTACCGAGCGCTTTGCTGCGGCTGCAACTTCCGAATTTTCATCTTGCATGGCATTAGCAAGTATTGGCACCACTGCTGGAAATGGATATCGGGCAAGGATTTCTACTGCTAATCTCCGAATTGAAGCAGATTCATCTTTTGCTGCAATTAGAACTGCCTCCATAGCATTCTCTCCTGAAAAGTTAGAAAATTGTTTCAGTGCCGAATATCTAACTTCGAGATTATCATCGAGTAATCCCTGTTTTAGGAGTGGTATGTCTGAAGGGTGGGAACTTCTGCCAATTGCTTGATGAGCAAATTTTCTTACCCCTGAATCAGTATCTTGAATTGCTTCTGCAAGGATTTCGTTGGCAACTGAATCTTCTAATCGGCCTAAGGCAGTGACACAACCTCGTCTAACAAGTGGATTGCCATGGTGGATGCCTTTGATTAAAGAATCAAAGTGTCCTATCATTACTAGTGATGCAGTTGCTGCAGTGTGGAGTTCCTCTTCGGCTAATATCTCCACTAAGGGGGGTGCCCCTTTGACGTCTCCAATCATTCCTAAAGCCTCAATCATTTGAGTTCTGCTTGCAATATCATTACTATTATCAGATGCTAGTCCAGCAAGTTTTGTGGTTGCTCTATAACCAAGCCTAAAAGCCATTTCAGGGTCTTTTCCTGCTACAGCAACACCTTCTTGGATAGTTTGATTAATTCCAACAATTCGAATTACCGTTTGAATAATCATATAATCAATTGATAAGAGAATAAACATCACGAGATGTCTCCCACCAGATGCATTTAATTTAACTCCAGATATATGGATGCCATATACTTCTGACCAATCTAAGAAGGATCGGAATAATAGGTCAAGCCCGAATAAACCCCATGTTTTCCAAGTAGAATCTTTTGGTACGTCAAACAAATCGAACAATGAGTGTGAAGTTTGTAGTAACATTGGAACAAGCAAAAACATCTGTAAGGCTGCTAATCCAGCAGTAATTCTTAAATCAGGCAAATTATCAGGATTCGCATCTTCTAATTTTTTAGCAATTCTTGCTCTAAAAGATTCATTTTGAGCCCAGGCTCTACCAACTGCAAGAACTCCGATATATCCGACCCAAAGTGCCACAAATGCGAAAATTGTGGGGGCTGAAATTGCAGTGAAGTAAATGACGCTATAAACAGAAATGAATAGAAAATGCCGTGGAATTGGGTTTACGATAGATACACCGAATATTTTGGCATAACTCGCGAGGAATTCATCGAGTGTGGTAAAGAAGTGTTTTATCCTCTCCAATTGAAACCCTCAAAGATGCTACGCATCTTGTTTACTCTTTGATGGTTTCAGCAGAAACAATTGTTTCCCGCCTATTTCTAACCCAAATAATTGTCACCGAAATTTCCATTGGGATAATGCAGTATTTCAAACAACATCACAAATCGATTGTTAAAACTGAATGCTCAATATCATAAACATCTGCCCCGCCACAAGCAAATATGCCTCCTGGCTGGTACATATTGTTACTAATCTGTGCACTTTGTGGTGCAGGTGTATGGTATATCTCAAATTTCACCCAAAAAGTTGAGTGGCTAAGGTTACTTTCAGGAATTGGCATTTGTTCAATGTTGGCATTAGTGATTTGGACTTGGCAAATTACCTAGGTGGTCTTATGTCTGAAATGAAAGGGAGTGGCGATGAAAGAGAGTCTAGTTTGGCAGGTTCTTTCCCAATACGTGCTCCTGTTTGGTGGGGTAGGAGAGGTGATACTCGGACACATCCTGAATTACCGGGGGTTTCGGGGAGATTTATCCTATTATGCCATCCCAAATCTTTCCGTAGGTTTGAAGGTGTGTTGGCTAAGTTATTACGAGCCCCAAAAGATCTTCGGCGCCCACTTGATGAAATGAATAGCCTTCTATGGGAGTTGAGCAACGGTCATCGGACTTTTGAAGAAATAGTTTCACTAATGGATGAAACTTTTACTGAGCAGATTGCCCCTGCAGCAGAGCGGACTGAAGCTGCTTTGAGGTTGCTCGGTGAACGAGGTTTTCTATTATTCTCAAAAACCGAATTCGAAGATGTTTGGCTTACAGGACCAGGAATTAATCCGAATGGAGGGATTATTCACATAGATGGGGTTGATACTTCACCGATAGAAGGAGACAAAATTGAATAATCAATTTTTACTTCCACATCGACTACAAACTTGCTGTCCTTCTCTACATTGTGTATGGCTGTATATTCCACAATCTGGGCACTCGAACCATTGGTCAGTGTGACTTAATATTCTGTCACAGTAAGCGCAATTAACTTGTGGTAATTTTTGCCCGCCTTGTGGTTCAGATGGTGCTGTATTTTCTGTCTCTACTGCTGCTGCTTCAATTTCATCATACGAGGCTTCAGGGGCAAATGTGTCTAGTGCGGATGCTGTGTCAGGTAAGGGGGTTTTCTCAACTTCACTAACTGGTGGCTCAGACACTCCCAAACTCCCAAATGCAGAGTGAAGATTTTGCTGTTCATTCTCAACTAGAGGTACTGGTTGTGGTGTGCTTGGTTGAATCTGTTGAGGGCTTCCCTGCGATTGTTGGTATTGAACTTGTGAGGCGTAGGCTGCTTGATTATGAGTTGCTTGAATGGCGCTAGAAATTTCTGCAATTTCATTTACTTCTTGGCGACGTAAATCTGCAATCTTATCTTCTGACCATCCGGCTATCCGATACTGCTCATCAGTAATGGTGTTCTGCTGAGGAATTGCAGCAGGCACGACTTGTTGGGAGGCAGCAATAATTGGTTGTGCGATTTGTTGCTGTTGCTGTTGCTGTTGCTGTTGAGTAGGGGCTGTATGTTCATCATGTTCATCATCATCATAGTCATCATCTTCCATCATAGTTTTTCTTCGTTTATTTATTGCAATAACCATCAAACTAACAAACACAAGGAAAATTAAGCCACCGACTCCAATCATGAGTGGTAATTGTTGATCAAGTTCTACCAATCCAAAAATAAGGCCCCCTCCCTCAATTTCTGGTGTGTAAATTGTTACTTCTGCAACCGTATACCACAAAGTCTCATTCTCACTCTTAATAGAGAATTCTAATGGGATATAATCAGATAATTCTGGGGCAGTCAATTCACAATCCCACTCCACATTTCTCCCCGATGGATCATTAGTAGATGGAATAACCAAGTTCCATGAATATGTTGTTTGGTCTAAATTATTACACTTTACAGACCAAACATCTCCCTCTAAAATATTAAGTTCTAATTCTTCGGTAAATGAAGAGTAACTTGTTACATTTACCTTG
>DUDF01000040.1 GCA_012959435.1 Candidatus Poseidoniales archaeon | reverse complement strand
TCACCTTATGCTCGCCTATCTACCGCTTTTGATTCGGTGACATTGTACGGGAGAGATCCTGATATCCGCCCTGATATTTATGGGAAAGTTGGTGAATCGGGTGTGTCAATATTTACTGTAGATGAAATCTCTCAATTGTATGATGGGTTTGATTTGTGTGATAAAAACACCAGTGTTTCAATGACTATCAATGGCCCAGCACCGATTATTCTAGCGATGTTCTTTAATGCCGCAATTCGCCAACAAGAGGTAAAATTTGAAGAAAATGAAGGGCGGGTACCGACTGCTGAAGAAGCATCTGAAATCCGTAATAAGACTCTATCAACTGTTAGGGGAACTGTTCAAGCAGATATTCTCAAAGAGGATCAAGCGCAAAATACCTGTATCTTCTCAACTGATTTCAGCCTCAAACTGATGGGGGATGTGCAACAATTTTACATTGAAAATAACGTACGGAATCATTACTCTGTATCTATCTCAGGATACCACATTGCTGAGGCTGGCGCTAATCCGATTTCACAACTGGCTTTCACCCTTGCAAACGGGCTCACCTACGTGGAGTACTACCGTTCACGTGGAATGGAAGTGAATGATTTCGCGCCCAATCTTTCATTCTTTTTCTCAAATGGAATGGACCCAGAATATGCTGTGATTTCACGTGTTGCCAGAAGAATTTGGTCAATTGCAATGCGTGATTTGTATGGCGGTAATGAACGCTCTCAAAAATGCAAGATGCACATACAAACCTCTGGTCGTTCACTTCACGCCCAAGAAATGTCGTTCAACGATATTCGCACAACTCTCCAAGCATTATTAGCTATCCAAGACAATGCAAATTCACTACACACTAATGCCTATGATGAGGCTGTAACTACACCTACATCTGAATCAGTTAGAAGGGCTTTAGCAATTCAGATGATAAACAACAAAGAATTTGGTTGGAATAAATGTGAAAACCCAATGCAGGGCTCATATCTTATTGAAGAATTAACAGATATGGTTGAAGAGGCTGTATTACGTGAATTTGAGAGAATTAGTGAGCGAGGTGGTGTTCTTGGAGCCATGGAAATGATGTATCAACGCTCGAAGATTCAAGATGAATCAATGTATTATGAAGAATTGAAACATTCTGGAGAATTACCGATTGTTGGTGTTAATATGTTTGAAAACCCTGATGCTGAAGCGTTTGACGAATCGGCTGCTGATTCCTTTGACATGGAATTGAGCCGAGCCACCCCCGAGGAGAAAGAAGGTTGTCTCAATCGGCTTGATGAATTCCATACTAAACACGCTGATGCTGCACCTGCCGCTTTAACCAAACTTCAGGAAGTTGCCCGCTCTGGCGAAAATGTATTTGCAGAATTAATGGAGACTGTTAAAGTCGCCAGTCTTGGCCAAATCACCGAAGCACTGTTTGATGTCGGTGGCCAATATAGACGCAATATGTGAGGTGCTGAGTTGAAATTATTGCTTGGCAGTGGTGGTATTAGAAACGAAGAACAAGTGAAACTCTATCATCATGAAATGGCACACCATTTCCAAGGCATTGATGAAGTTTTATTCATTCCTTACGCCGGTAAAGACCACGACTATTACCTGCAAAGAATCCAAGATTTCAGTGCGCCTTCTGGAATAAAATTAGTTGGAATACATCATGCTGAAGACCCAATAAAAGCTGTAGAAGAGGCGAAAGGAATCTACGTTGGTGGAGGTAATACATTTCTGCTGACTCGTGACCTTCATGATAAAGGAATAATTGATCTAATCAGAAATCGAGTGAAGGCGGGAATCCCATACATGGGAGTAAGTGCTGGCTCAAATGTTGCAGGACCAACCATGCAAACCACGAATGATATGCCAATTGTCTCACCTCCATCATTTGAAACACTTAATCTCGTACCTTTTCAGATAAACCCACACTACATTGGGGGTCAAGTCTGGGTGAAGGAAGGAGAGAGTTATACCCCACACAATGGGGAAACAAGACAAGCCCGCCTACGTGAGTTCCACCAACACAACACAACCCCGGTGCTGGGGCTTTGGGAAGGGACTTACCTGCGATGTAATGGTGAAACAGGTGAACTAATCGGCGGGAATGCCACTGTTTTCCAAGCCGCCAAAGAACCTACTTCTCATGATGCTGGCACGATATTTGACGGTTCATTAAAAACCGAACATCATGAGATAAAACACAACTGATATAATCCAACTAAGTATTACCCCTGGAATGATGCCAACCAACATTCCTGTGCCTTTATTTGTCAATCCCGCTTGGAAGTTTCTTACAACTTGAACTATCCAAACGACAAATAATACAAAACTGAACAAACCTCCAAAGCATGGACCGAAATCCCTTACTAATGAATCATCACTCTCTGTCACATAATCAACCTTTAGAATGATTCCCTCTTCCAAAGGCTCGCTGAGAAATAATTCTCCATATCCACTATCATAGTCAATTGAACCAACATCGATTTCATAGTGGTCGTAGTACACCATATTTGGACAAAGTGGAGGGGAACCCCATACTTCGTAATTAGGGTAGTACCAATCAATGCCTTGGTCGGTTACACTCATTCGTATCTCTTGAGCACAATAATTGTCCCATCCATTAGTATAAACAGGGAAAATTAGGGGAGTACGGCTTTCATCAAAAGTTTGTGAGCCAAGGAGATTTGACTGCTGTTCTGGAAGAGATAATGTGACTGAGTAGAATGCTTCATCATTAATTCCTGGATAAACTATGAATTCATAATGATAATCTGTATATGTCAAATGACATTCGGTATACGGGGTTTCTTTTGTTGGTGTATATTCGACATTCCCTGCCGCGGCACCATTTTCAATAATCATCAAATCATCAGTTTGGGGACAAGATTCAGCCCAATTCGTTGTATTTACAATAAATTCCAAAGGCGTCATATTTTCATCAAAAGATTGCACCCCTATTTCAGGGGGGCTTGCGCTGGGAAGATGCAATTCAATTGAATCGTTTGGCTGTTCGTAATAACGCGGATACACAGTAAACACGGCCTCATCTTCGGATAGATTGTCGAATGTTACTCTAGATACTTCTCCTTGACCTTCCACAAATTGAACTCTAATCATCTCCTTATTTTGGTGAAGATAATCATCTCCGCCACAACCGCCATTCACATGAAAAGAATTTGGATCTTCATCACCTAGATAATGATGTATTTCATTATAAATACTTAATGAGCAATCGTCAATCGGTGTATTCGAGATCTGGAAAGTTCCATTCAAACCGGATTCGTCCCAATCAACATTCAATGTTTCGTAGTGCCAAGAGTCATCCCAAGATTCGTCAGCCCAACCCATCATAAGCATTGGAACCATCATCATGAAGAATAAAAATAGACAGGTGATACCAATTCCTTTCAGAATTGAATCTTTCTTCGGCACCTGTGATTGCCCCACCCACACACTTGAGTCAATAGTCCCCACCTCCCCTGTGAGGGTAGTTCCTGTAGCAGGAGCAAGTTCAGTTGGCATCTGACCTTGCATCTCAGTATTGATAGAAAAGCCTTCGGAACCGCTCAACATTATTGGTTGGGGAGGAGATGATGTACTGGTGGATTTAGAACTAGAGTCGCCACCATCCCCATCATCATTAGAAGGAGTATCCCAAGGGCTACTCGCCCCCCTCCCTGGCTGTGCCATACAATGTTGCAACACAATGCAGGTTATGAGACTTCATCCGGCACAACTAACTATGCTCATCAAAAATTATTGATGAATGAATAATCAGCAATAATTATAATTTTGAATTATACAAAAAAAATGGCCCGCTTGGGGAGGATAAAATCCCCCCCCCAAACGGGCTGTTCGTATTACGTGTGTTTTCTACTCAACGAGTTCTATTCTTCTTCGTTGAGTAGTTGCTCGCCAAACATGATAGCCATGTAGGCTCCTACTCCAGATGCGATCATTCCACCGAATACTGCAAGCATGTTAGTCATGTCCCAGTCAGAGTTAACTAGCATTCCACCGAAGTCTCCTGCACCAGTTAATGACACTCCTACAAGACCTACTATACATGCAAGGATACCAACTTCCCAGCCGCCATCTTGACGATCATAAACCATCATTAGTAAAAATCCACCAAACAGAGATGCTACTGCGGTGTATGGATCAAGAGCTTCAAGGCCTCCCCACGTCATCGATGTAGTTGCACTTGATTGCCACCATGCTAAGGCGTATGCTACTATACCACCTAACATTTGAGCAATGAAATCATTCATTCCATCCTCTATTTCATCTCGTCCTGAAGCCATCTTCGCCAAAGTAAACATTGGCAATATGGTTCCGCCCATTGCAATCATGAAGATTGCTAGGACTAATCCTGCACCCACTGATGACACTATACTTGACCAAGCAGTGTAGTCTCCAGTCATTCCGTCAAAGACATCACCCAGTCCTATAGCGAAAAACACAACGGCTAAACTGCCCACAAATTCTGTCATCGTTCTATTTCTATCCATTTCATATCACTCCATTTTTCATATCGCTCTTTGGCGATTGTTATCGTGTTTCTCGCCCCGCTTATAATGGGTGCCTTACTAAATGCCCAAAATCACGTGATTTTAGCACATTTCAAAAAAAGCCGGTGATATTGATTAAAGTTAGTGTTGGTAAACACACCAACTTGTAAATAAAAAAAAATGGCGAGTTAGCCGAGAGGATTAATCCCCTCGGCCAACCGCGTACAACGGCTTAAAGCCGACTTGTGTTTACTGTTCAGAGTTAACTGCTCAGAGGTTTTCGTCAATTTGGCCAGCTAATAGCGCACCAACACCAACGCAAATTCCATCAATGAGCCACGGCATAGCAACAGCCAATGCGTCCCCTGTATCATTGAGGATCATTGAAGCCATGTCTGCAGCTGACTCGAAGTTGACGAGTCCTGCCATTGCCATTACAGCAATTGGCATTGCCCAGTTATTATCAACCTTTGAGTGGATATGACCTAGAACTGCCCCCGCAGCAACTAATCCAAGAGTTGCCATTAGATCGAATGCCCATGCTTCTTGACCACCTGCGTGTGCCATTGCATAAGTCACATAGTCAGAGGTAATCTGCCCCATGAGAACTATTCCCAGGGCAGCGCCAACAAGTTGACAGACCAATGTTATTCCAGTGTTGATCCACGCATCAGCATCAGATAGGTTGTCCTTGTTCGACAACATCTTCATCCAAGTAACTGGTGGTAGGATATCAGCACCGTTGAAAGCCATCCATGCGATTCCAAGTGCTAACATACCACCAAGTGTGCCCAATCCTAAGCCTACTAGAGACATGCCGGTGGCACTATTCGCATCTATTACTACTATTCCAAACACCAACCAGGTAACGGCAAATGCGCCACCCAATTCGTTCATCCATTTTTTCAATTCTATTTCCATATTTTTCACCTTTAGTTTCCCATCGCACTAGGCGATTAGACGGCTTTTACACAGTTTGCTTATGAACCAACCCCTTGAGAACACTTCAAAAAAGGAGTTTACGGAACCAAAAAAAAAATGCCGGTGTAGCAATAGGAAGTAGGTGTTGGTAGCAACACCGCCCCCGAATTGCGGTTTATTTTGCCTGAATTGGGCTTTTTCCAACATTTAGTCCCTATATATTACCGCAATTGGGACATCGCCATCTAAATTGCTTAAATATAATTATTTCAAAACAGGTGGGAATTGATAATTCACAGGGGTTTTTACTTACCTTTGGCACTTAGAACAAAAGA
>DUDF01000039.1 GCA_012959435.1 Candidatus Poseidoniales archaeon | reverse complement strand
TCAAAGAGTAGACCTTGGAGATAATACTACAACCATTGATTTCTTCCGTGAAGAAGGATTTCTTGCCCATACAGAAACATGGCAAAATGGTACCTTGTTACTATCTGCTACACTAACTGATTATCGATATTATGCGAATGAGCCACACTCCTCCACCATGAGCACAAACTGGTTGCTTCCAACGGTTCTAATCTGCATGGTAATTCTAGTTGTAATTGGGGTTGGAGCTACTTGGTTTGGTATCAGCGCAGTACCAAAAACCAGAATTGAAACAGACAGCACATCAACACTAGATAGGGTGCTCAACTCATCAGATTCAAAATCGACTCAAAAGAAAGGAAGTGGGTTAATTGAAAAGGTGCAAGAAAAGAAGTTTGATGTCAAAGAAATGGAGTCGAAAATTGACTCACTTGATGACATTGATGAGACTTAATCTCATCCATCATCTACGCATCAGTATCTAAATGAAGATTCAAACTGACTATCTAGTAAGAAAGTAATTGCTCCGGCCTGGGCAGCAAGCCGGTTTGCTTCTTGTCGTAATAATCCACCTATTGCGCTCCCTTCTAATGTCAAAGTTACAGCCCCCACACTTTGATCCGAATGAAGGTAAGCCACTACTCCATGAGTAGCCCAATCATCAGATGTAGGTGTGTCATCCATTGTGTTTCCAACTTTCAATCGGATATAGGCTGAACCATTATCTGAAGTAGTGAAAGAGGTCCTATTGACTCCAGTGAGATAGACATATCCTGATTTCCCCGAAACATTATTCCCAGAGGAATCCGTGATGTTAACCCAACAATCAACCTCACTATTCAGTGGTGATGAAGTGGGATTAATTTCAACATTTACTGACATAACATCTGTCACAGGTTGATAGCTGGTTAGAGTCATCTCAGCATCAACCCCTCCTAAAGCAATATCATTAGTCCAGCGGCTAGAATAATGGTTCACCTCAGGACACCACCAACGCCATTCCTCAACGTCTCCATTTGGACTTATTTGCCATAATTTCGTACTATTTGTACAACTAGAGAATCCACCATTCCCTGTTGCATTAACCAAGAATTCCCATTCTTGGTCAAAATATTCTGGCTCATCTGGCATTGATACCACATCACTACTTCCAGAATAGGTTTTTGTCAAATTGGTAACGCTATTCCATGACTCATTCATTGCTAAGGGAAAATCATAGAATTCCAGCGGGGGCGAATAAATACCAGACTCTACGAAATCTGCCACATCAACTGTCTGTTCAATGAATGAAATCTCGGCGGTGAAAGTCATCACTATGTGTTTATCATATTCAAGTAAAGCCAAGTCACCAACCCGTAAATATTCAGTTAGTGTTAATGCCGCTGTTAGGTAACCATCAACAGTTCCTAAAATGGGAGCCGGGAAGTCCCTTCCATCACCAACAACTACTGCTGCTGTAACCGTCCGATATACCGGGATTATCTCTTCACCGATAATCAATTCCTCAACCCCCATTACTTGTAACACTGCAGTACCATGCAACAAGTCTAATTCCGCACCTTCAAGTTCGGGTGAACCCTCAATGAGGGCTTGCCCATCCAAGACTACGGAATAAGTCCACAAATCACCAACATTCCACACAGGTAAATAGGCGGTCCAATTAGTGCTGGAATTATCAATTGTTTGTCCTTCCTCTTCAACTGAATAAGAGGTGGGTTCATCGAGAATATATCCGGTTTCAAATGTAGTTGAAAACATGATTAACAATGCTAAAGCGGTAGTGAAACTAACGCGCCTGATTGCCACCACCATAGTAGCGACAGGGGGTTACAATAGATGAATATACACCTCTGAACAGGGTTACCTCATGAGAATAAAGTAGCCGAACCTTCAAGCCTGTAACCCCCCTGAGCGGATGCATGGCTAAATTGTGGGCGATGTTCTTTCTTAGCATTCTGCTAGTCAGCGTAATGAATTTCTATGCAGTAGTTCGAGAACCAGATATTATTGAAATTGCTGACTTGCATGAACACATACGAGAATCGGTAAAAATTCGTGGTGAATTGATTTCATATGTACGTGACCCGTATGATAACGGTGCTGACCGTATTGACATTTTAATTGAAGATGGTTACAATGTTAGTGAAGTCAGGTGGACTGACACAGGACCAATTCTGCCGCCTATTGGAACTCTAGTCCAAGTAGTCGGTGAAGTTTCCGAGTGGAATGGTCGGATACATGTAGCAGCAAAAGGTGCTGGTGCGGTCCAATGGGATAAATCATGGATTCCAACGGTACATGCGGTCAATTTGACTGGTGTATCTCATGACCCTTCAAAATTTGACGGGGACCTTATCACGATTGTTGGTTATTCAGGAGATGTTTTGGAAGGAAATGTCACTCGCCAAATATCTAGTTTGATGGATCACCCATCGTATGGAAATGCCGACCATGTAATATCAGTAGCAATTGAAGGTAGGCTTGACCAAAGTTATGAAGCCGGCTCAAAAATTATTGTGACTGGCTGGGTTCGCTGGTCAGAACGGGATTTCCGTTGGCAACTACAAACTCATGCAACTCAAATTACAGTCATACACGCAGCCGGTGCAAAGCGACTTTCGTGGAGTGCAGATTCAACATCTTGGTCTTATGATATAGGCAGTCTTGTAACAATTGAGGGGCAGGCATACAATGACAGCGGTGTATGGTGGGTGATGGGCCCTGGGGAAACTAACAAATTGTGTTTATTACCCCATGAAAATGACACTACAGGAGATATTGGTGACTTTAGTGGTCGACTAGTATGGGAAGAATCTAGAATACAATTATGCCTTGACCACGGTCAAGTAACTAACGCAATCAACCCAACCGGAGATTTCGGAGGCCCAACTACCCAACTTTCAACTCTTGTAAGAGACCCCAATGCTTACCGCAATCAAACCCTGAATCTAGTCGGTTGGATTGACGGTTCAATCTCACCAGATTATAACAAAGGTTACTTGGCTGATGGGCCCGATTATTTCACCCGCTCTACCAAGATGAGAATTATCATTGAGGGAGTGCGCTCAGAATGGATAGAAACGGGAACAAAAGTAAATGTTTCAGCGACATTAATCTGGGATTCAGTAGATGCTAGATTACTTCTCCAAGTACACAGCATCTCAATTTGGGCGAACGAACCAATTCCAGTAACTACACTTGCTTGGACTGACGGATACGACCAATGGCAATGGGACATCAACACATTAGTCAAAATCAACGGTGTGGTAAGCGAAGAGAACGGCACCCTATGGATTAACCGAGAAGGTACTCAAGTTGGAGAACGCCTTTGTCTCCTCGGTGACGGCACTGAGCAGACCACACAAGATGCGAATGGAGCCACCCCTATATTTTGGGAAGGGAGATTATCAACTCAAGAAAGTGTAATTGAACGTGAAGTACAACTTTGTCTTGACCGACGCTAAAGACACGTGAGGTGATTTAATGGAAATTTGGATGGTTGAGTGGCTATGGCTTCTAGGGTCATTTTTCATTGGCGTATTCCTTGGCTGTATGACTGGATTAATCCCGGGATTTCACGTTAACAATGTCGCACTTATCGCGCTCAGCCTCACACCTTTGGCAATTGGCCTAGGAATCCCTCTTTCGGCCGTTGCAGCCATTATCGTGGCAATGGGGACTGTTCATACATTCCTAAATTACATCCCTAGTGCTCTAGTTGGAGCACCAGATGGAGATACGGCACTTGCTCTGCTACCAGGACATAGAATGTTACTTGCAGGTAAGGCTACCCAAGGGGTTGCTTATTCTGCACGTGGCTCACAACTTGGATTGTTATTGTCGATCCCATTATTGGTATTCGCTCGACTCCTATTTGGTGAAAATCCGGGATTAGGATTTTATGAGGATAGCCGTGAAATTTTACCGTACTTATTATTGGCGATTTCGTTATTTCTAATCTTAACTGAAACTACTAGAATCCCTTGGCCACACTGGATGCAAGCAATAAGTAAGCGCTGGAAGATTAAACTATTTGGAAGAGAATTTGATTTCAGTTTTACAGATAATTCCAACATTGCTGGGATGATAGTTGCAACCGCATTTTTCCTACTCAGTGGATTTTATGGCTGGGCTGTTTTCGAGTTGCCTGGCCGCTCACCGGTTGGGATGCCAAATGCCACTATGCTGATGCCGGGTCTTGCTGGGCTATTTGGCATAGCCAATTTACTTGATATCTTTGTTACAACTTCTGAAATGCCAGCACAAGATGATGACTGGGAATTACCAGCACCGGGGCCACTCATTATTCCTTGCTTTTTATCCTCAATCTGTGCTGCTGTGATGGCTATTCTACCCGGTATGACTGCTGCTCAAGCAACTGTTGTTGTGATGACTGTGAGGAATTTTATTGGTAAATGGAAAGACCCCGATTATATTCCAGCCGATTTTGAATTTGGCCCCGGTCAAGCAAACCACCCAGCGATGCAGGCTATTGCAAGACGCCGTGAGGCAGAAGCGGCAGCAGAAGGGGGAATCGTTGCGGAAATACCTGATGACGGTTCATCTCCAAGAGCAGCTATAATTGACCCAGAACAACGTGGATTATTGAATGATGAATCAGCAGCTATGATGGTTGGAGGGGCACCATTATCAGAGGATGATTTAGCACTAATTCAATCGGCTAGAGAGGAGCGAGAAATATCCCCAGACCTAGACCTTGAAGCACAATCAAGTCAACAAGATTTGGAAGTAATTGCAATCCTATCTGCAACTAACACCGCAGTAACTGTGATGGTTCTTGCTTTCCTATACTTAGTTGGCAGGCCACGTTCTGGAGCCGCTCTTGCACTAAACATGATGTATCCAATTGACCCTTGGTCAGGGATTGAACCTCCTCCTGATTTTATCAGATTGTTAGCGGTGACAGTAGCATCAGGCCTAATCGCTGTACCGATTATGATTAAAGTTGGAAAAGGGATGTTGAAATTGCACGAACTTATTCCACTCCGATCTCTAGTGATGGGCGTGATTGTTTTCGTCACGATTCTGGTTTGGTTATCCACCGGTTGGATTGGAATAGGTGTGCTAATCGCTGGTACGATTCTTGGATTAATGCCACCGAGAATTGGTATACGGCGAAGCCATGGAATGGGTATCATCCTTGTTCCAATCATGATTTACACATTTGCATCTAAAGTTGATTCATTTGGATTTACATGAAATCAACTCGCCCTTAGGGCGAGGCAAATCCTAATGGTGAGGATACTCAGCCCTAGTGATAGCCCAAAGGGTGTGTGACCAATGATGAGACCAAAACTGATGATAATTTCAATTCTATTGCTGATGCTTCTTAGTCCACAAGCAGTGATGCTTGAGAATGCATTTGAGCAAGAAATGGCTGGTGCAAAAAGTACAGGATGCACAGGTGCGGTATGTCTCAACGAGTTATTCGTTAATGCAATCGGCCAAGAAACCGATGCGGTAGGCCCGGCTGATTGGACTACTGGTGAATGGGTTGAACTGTACAACAACGGAGGTTCGGATGTGGACCTTTCTGGATGGTACCTCCAAGACCACTCCTCAAGGCAGATGGACATTTCAATCACCTCCTCCCCAGTTACTGTAGTATGGCCGCAAAATTCCCCGAATCTTCTTATCCCTGCAGGAGGATACATGGTGATTGCACGAAATGGTGATGGCCAATCTTGTGGTCACTGTATGACAAATACCCAAGGGGTCGTATCTTTATACAACTCAAATTCTATTATCCAACATCAAGCAACTT
>DUDF01000038.1 GCA_012959435.1 Candidatus Poseidoniales archaeon | reverse complement strand
TATCACCATTCATATTTGCCCATTCATATTCTACGCCCCAAGTAATTGAATCAGTTGTTTCCGCTGATACCGTGGGTATCGTGGAAATCATACTCAATGCTAACAATCCGGCTACTATCAGTGCTGTTCGAAACCTACTTCCGTCCATGTCCCACCCTGTATGGACTCAATAATTAATCTATTGCCGTAATACAGCCCAGGTGATTACACGAAAAGTTGTAAATAAAAAAGGGGTGTAAATAAAATATTAACTATTTGACTGAAAAAAAAAGTTGGGAAGGCAGGGTGCCGAAGCACCCTACCCTCCGCGTTTTCGAGGTTCTTAGGAGGTGATCCACCTGCAGGTTCCCCTACAGGTACCTTGTTACGACTTAACCCTCCTTGTCGAAGGCAGGCTCGAATACCCCAATTAAAGGTAGCCTCACCCACCCCCAACTAAGATGGTTTGACGGGCGGTGTGTGCAAGGAGCAGGGGCATATTCACCGCGCCATTTTGAGACGCGATTACTACGAAATCCAGCTTCACGAGGGCGAGTTACAGCCCACGATCCGAACTACGAACGGGTTTCGGGATAGCATCTCCTCTCGGAGTAGCTGCCCATTGTCCCGTCCTTTGTAGCGCGCGTGTAGCCCAAAGCATTCGGAGCATACTGACCTACCGTTGCCCCCGCCTTCCTCTGACTTCACGCCAGCGGTCTCGCCATAGTGCGCCCTTTCCGGAGAAAGGGTTAGCAAATGACGATGGGGGTCTCGTTCGTTATCTGACTTAACAGAACGCCTTACGGTACGAACTGACGACGGCCATGCACTACCTCTCTGAAAATCCGACAAGCTCGTTACGCTGGTCTTCATCTAACAGTCGGCTTTGGTGAGTTTTCCGGCGTTGAATCCAATTAAACCGCACGCTCCTCTCGTTGCAGTGCTCCCCCGCCAATTCCTTTAAGTTTCAGCCTTGCGACCGTACTCCCCAGGCAGTGGACTTAACATCTTCACTCCGGCACCGAGAATCCTCGAAGAATCCCCGACACAAAGTCCACAGCGTTTACACCTAGGACTACCCGGGTATCTAATCCGGTTCGTGCCCCTAGGCTTCGTCCCTGACCGTCAGATCCGTTCTAGTGTAGAGCCTTCGCAACTGGTGGTCCCTACGGGATGACAGGATTTTACCCCTACCCCGCAGGTACCCTACACCTCTCCCGGTCTCAAGTTTGGCCGTGCTCGCAGAATTCAGACAGTTAAGCTGTCTGATTTACCCACGAATGTACCAAACCGGCTACGGACGTTTTAGGCCCAATAAGAACGACGACCACTTGGGGCTTCGGTATTACCGCGGCGGCTGGCACCGATATTTCCCGCCCCTATTACTCGACCTGTTTAGAGTCAATTCAGAACTCCGTAAAAACGGAGACAATTGGAGTTCCCTGATCACGATTTCTCGCATTGTCAAGTTTTCGCGCCTGCTGCACCCCGTAGGGTCTGGATTCGTGTCTCAGAATCCATCTCCGGGCGATTGCTCCCACAACCCGTACGCGTCGATGGCTAGGAGGTCCATTACACCCCCTACTACCTGATACGCCGCAGACCCATCCTGTTCCGCCTGAGCTTTCATCCACCAACCGTTCCAGGCATGGTGAACTATGGGGTATTATTCTCACTTTCGCGAGGTTATCCCCCTGAACAGGGCAGGTTATCCACGTGTTACTGAGCGGTACGCCGAGGCCTAAGCCTCTAGACTCGCATGGCTTAATCGAACTCCAATAGCGGTCGCCTCCGGCAGGATCAACCGGATTTCATGTCGGCCGAAACCGACTTTCAATCTTTTCAATCCCTAGGAGACATGGTTCGCTAACTGTTACTTATTGGTTTTGACAAGGTTATTTTGCACCTTATTTTGTTCCTTACACACATCATTGTGTGTCATTACATGTATCACCTCTTAGCCACAAGCCAAGCTCGCAGCAGCATTACCTCGGCTACAGCGTATGCGTGATGGTGTTCTTCATCGCCCATTGCTGGACTCAGACACCAACGCCGTGCATTGCTGTAGCATCCCGCCGACCTGCCGTCCCTATATCAACCTGACCCATTAGGCCTGTTTTGGACCATGACGTCAATGCGAAGCAGTACCACGTTTTTAATCTGATATGAGATGAAAATAAGTATCCTGGAGGAGTAGCCAAAAACTAATATTAAATTGTTCGAAATTAAAGGTAAATATTAGGGTAAATTAACAATAAATATGATAACTAATTATTACTGAAACCACTGATTTACTAGTGATTTACTAATCATCAATAAATGATTTCAAGCCTTTAAAATCACTCTGCGCCGAAGAACTCTCGCATGAACGGATGCATTTCCATCGCTTGCTCTTTCTGGATTTGTTCGTACGTTCTGAGGATGATACCTACGGCCAACAGTAGTCCGGTTCCAGACGCATTACCAACCGTCCCAAGTAGATCGGCACCTGCAGCTAACAGCCCGACGAAAGCCCCAGAAAACAGGGTCACGGGTGGGATATAACGCTCCAAAATGCGCTCTAAAACCACCGGATTTTTCCGGAATCCGGGAATCTGCATACCCGTCCTTTCAATTTGTTTAGCCACATCCTTAGCTGACATGTTAGTGGTTTCAATCCAAAATTTCGCGAACACCATTGACCCCATAGTCATCACAAAGACATACACAAATACGTGCAACATGATCTGCCACAGTTCGTGACCAAAGCCATCACCTCGTTGATCTAACAGCGGTAACAGCCAGGACTGTACGCCGCTTACCATAGAGGCATACCAGGCAAACCCATCTGAAGCAGTTGTAGAACCGACATCGTATGAACCAAGCCAAGGCGCAATACTCCAAGCACCATTAGCACCTAGTAAAGGCACTGTAGAGAGCACTGGGTGGCTCCAGAATAGTAATGTGAACATATTGAGGTTAGCGAGCAAAGCAGCCATCAAAATGACCGGAATGTTGCTCGCGTATACCAAACGAATGGGGTATTTTCCGCGATGCCCTCTGACTTTCCCGTGCGTCAACGGCAATTCCAATTTACTCGATTCGGCATAGGCCACAATCAAGAATACAATAATCGACGAAAATAACGCTATCAGCGGATTCGCGTGATTAAGTAATATCGTCTCAAATCCATTCTCCGAAACTAACTCTGAATTAGTTGCCGTTCGCAAGGTATAGAATATCATCGGCAGCACACCCGAGGGTGGGTTTTGCATGCTGTAAGCACCTGCAGAAACCGGTAGCGGTGAAAGCGTACCAACGAAAGTTGATTGTGCCACACCAGCGGCAATGAATAGCGAAATACCAGACCCAATCCCCCACTTACTGACCAGTTCATCCATCAAGAATACAAGGTAAGAACCAAGGAATAGTTGTAACACAATTAGTGCGTTTGACCAGCCTAATCCAAACATCTCAACGATGTTCTCGTGAGGGTCAAGGAACCCGTACACTTGCGGGATAGATTCTACTGGAATCATCAACAGAACGAGAATCTTCTGAACACCTTGGTACAGTTGCTTGTCTTCAGAATCTTGTAAATCGAGATTGATAATTTTTGCACCAGCGAACAACTGCATGACAATTGATGCTGTGACGATTGGACCTATCCCCAAGTGCATGATTGAACCAGATGCACCAGCCATAATTGCTCGGAATGAGGAGAAGATATCCATGGTGGAGTCAGCTAATCCCCAAATCATAACATTGGTCATCATGAAGTAAATGATGAGAACGATTGTTGTGGTCATCAACTTCTGGTTGAAGCGAACGTGACCATCTGGCTTAGTGATAGAAGGGTAAACATCTACGAAACGCTTGAGAGCGTAAAGTCGACTGCTTTCTTCTCCAGTGTAAACAAGACAGGCTAATGCTAATGCAGTACCTAATCCAAGTAAACCTATTCCAACGAATAGGAATCCAACTTGGCTATCATCTTGTAATGCCCAGTAGAATAGCCCAGCCATAATGGAAAGCCACATCAGGAACTTAGCAGCCGAACCAATGAACTTGATTTGCTTGATTCCATCGGGGAGGTCTTTCTGAATGGCCCAAAGAACCCATGCAACATAAGCCACCGCTACTGCAATCATTTGTGCAGCGTAAACCATAGCATCTCTATCAGCGCCAAGAAGATCTTCCTTCTTCCACCAAAATAGAGCACCAAAGTAGATGACGGATACGGCTGTTATGCCGAATGCAGAGGGCTTACGTACTGCCATATTTTCTCACGCCTTCCATTTCATCATTTCAGAGTTTCTTCTTGGGGAGGGGGTTTCACTCCTCTTCCCACTCGTTGTCAGCATCACCAGAAAGAGTGACTGAACCGCCTGCGGCCTCAATCTTCTCAACTGCCTTCGCACTTGCGTGCTCAACAGTTACTGAGATGGCTTGATTCACTTGGCCACTACCAAGTAACTTGTCAATGTGGTAATTACCTAAGTTTACGTTCCCATCATCATCGGTCATGTCAGAAAGTTGACTGACATTTACAGTGACATGGACTTTGAACAGAGAGGGGTCACGATTGAATCCGTGCATTCCCCAATGGTTTGGCATATACTTGATTCGAGTCATAACCTTGTGCTTGTTGAGACCAGCATTACCACGCCCGCCTCTCTTACCTGCACCACGCCCTGCTTTCTTGCCTCGGCCATGGTAACGGCTACGTCCCCGGAATTTATTTGTTCGTGATGGCATACTTTTCAACTCCTCAAATCATTCTCCCAGCAAGGTCAACAATGGCCTCACCGCGATATCCTAATGCCCCACCAACTGTGAAGTGGCGTTTGATTCCGCCCCATCCTTTTGCTCCTCGTGGAGGGTGAAGTCTGAACACTGGCTTCATGTCAGCGATTGTCTTAGTTGACGAGTCACCTGCAACTATTGAAGATGCAAACTCCTTGATATTCTTGAAATCTGTCTCTGCTTTCACTACAGCATCTGTGATTGGCTTATCACCCATCAATCTGCCTCTTTCTGTGATGAGATTAGTGATAGTTGATTCATCAACCTGTCCCCAGGTGACGTAATCCTTGGCCTTCTGAAGCATTCCCGCATAAACATCATTCTCAGGAACGAGAACTGCATGATTGACACGAGTCAAATTTAGATGGCCCATTGTCTGCTTGATTGAACGCTCAACACCAATGTTAGAACGTACTCTGATTACTAACCAAGTCATTCGTTCACCCTACCTGTTGACATGAATAATTTCTTTTTCTGGTCAGCACTAACCTTGGATTTGTTGAGGTTTTGTAATGCATTGTAAGTTGCACGTGCGAAATTGATTGTTGTTCGGGTTTGTCCGTGGGTTCGTGAGTAGATATCAGTAATTCCAGCCAAACGAAGTACGACCTTACCCTTTGAACCGATGACTAAGCCCTTACCTGCTGGTGCCGGGATTAGAGTTACTCTAGTAGATCCTGTTCTGCCAGTAATCTTGAATGGTACACTAGAACCTGCACCACCACCTGATTCCCAAGAACCATTACCACGCATCACTGGGATGATGTTGAGTTTTGCATTGTCAATCGCTTTACGGATTGTTGCTGCAACTTCCTTGCCCTTCACCATGCCAAGACCAACATATCCGTTGTTGTTACCAACTGCGGCCATGACATTGAATCGAACTCTTCGACCACTGTCGGTCATACGTTGAATCATATTGACGTTGATGACTTCATCTTCCAATCCCGGGAGTAGTGCGTCAACAATTTCAACCTCACGGATTGGCAATCGACTATCCATTGCTTGCTCAAAAGTTGTGATTTCACCATTGCGGACCATTCGTCCTAGGCGTGTTTTTGGAGTCCAAGAGCGAAGATTAGCCATTGCATCATATCCACCCTTACGGCGGCGATGACGGCCTTGTTCAACTTCTGGTTCTGGAGTGTATGCAAGTGCAAGACCCGGAGCAACTTCTGCGGTATCGGGTGCTGGTTGTTCATCTGTCATTTATTCAAGCCCCCTTGATTGCCTTTTTACTAGCTTCAACAGATTTTGCAAGTTTTTCAGAAATATGATTTCCTGCAATTCTGCCGTCATCTGGTAAAATATCTTCACCATGTGGAATTTCAAGTCCGCCATCCACCATTCCTTTGAGGGCTGCGAACACACGGTTACCTTTGGTTGAAGCACCTAGACCAATGTCTAGAACTGCGTTTTCATGACCCGCAGCGATTGCTTTCTTTGCTAATGCCATTCCTGTAATGTAACAAGCAGGAACAGATTTCCGAGATGCACCCTTTGGCCACTTGAAATCTGAAACGATTGTTGCACCAGTTGCTGCAGCAATCACTTTGTCACCATCAGGCTCGTAAATAACGAGTTGGCAAATTACCTGAGTATTGGTTACGCGGACTACAGCTCTTGGTTGTCCTCCCCTCAGTAACTTGAGTCGGCGTCGGTAATCCGTCAAACCGTGTTCACGGCGAGCATATTTGCGTCTCTGATTCTTTCCGTGTGCCATTATTCATCATCTCCAATTTTGATGCCTTCGAGTTTCATATTTGTCTTCATGTGAGCAATACTTCGGTAAGAATTGCCTTTTGCCTTGCGATAGTAGTATCGATATTGGCTCGCTTCTAATGTACCGTCTCCTCGCATCTCTTTGAGGACTCGGCGCTGTGAACGAATAGTGCGCATCCAGCGATTCTTTCGTGGGTAACGAGCATTTGCAGTTCCACTTCTCCTGCCTTGTCCTTTTCGGCGCCCCTTTGCTCTTTGAGCAGCGTTTTTGTTGGCCCGAACACGACTAGTTCCCTGGACTGGTTTGGCCTTAATGTAGCCCATTTCAATCAATTCGCGAATGTCTTCCTTCTGTACGGCACTACTTACTTGCTCGAGGTAATTATCGTTAATCCAAACTCGGTTTAGACCTACTTCTTGGCCTAATTGTCCTGAAAGGATCTCTGCTGCTAATCGCTTCTGGTTACTCAACTGCATCAGATATTCCTCCTTCTGTTTAAGATTCGAATTCCCAATTCATCGGCCTTCTCGTGAATCTCTACTCGCTTTCGGTTTCCTACTCGCTTGCCTATGCGTGCTGCTTCTACCTTAGGGTCAATCTGGTCTAGGTCATCTGGTCGGTGGACCATGACTTCACTAAACCCTGATGGGTGGAGGCCGCGAACTTCTGCAATCTTACCAAAACCAACTCTTGCCATTGGAGTACGCCATCTCATGTTCTTACGTTGCTTACTATCCATACCCTTGGGCTTTCGCCATCCGGTTCGAGACAACCTCTTGTATCGGTACCACTCTTGGCGGCGGAATGCTGGTTGTTTCTTACCTTGTGCTGAACGGATTGCTAGGGCTTCTCTAGTTGCATCACTAAGTTCTGGCTTCTGGCGTGCAACATGAATCATCTCTTCATCGTCCCACGTCTCATCTAAATCATCGAAGTCATCATCAGCATCTTCGGAGACATCATCAACAGATTCAGTTGCAGCTTCTTCAATTTCTTCAACTTCTTCACTTGAATCGCCTGCACCTTCTTCTAGTCTAGTAATTAAGTCAGCCTTCTTACCTGAAACAGGTAGTCCAGCTGCCTTTAGCAGTTCTTTCAGTTCTGCAACTTTCATGTCATTATATTCGGACATCCATCACACCTCCTCAGTTTGCCCCCTTCGAGACAATGTATACTCCATCTTGGAAAATTCGTCGGTCACGGTTGCGTATCTTGCATGAACGCTCAATTATTGCTGCGGTTTGACCAACCTTCTCTCTATCAACTCCAGAAACGATGACTTCGCTCTTGTTCTCAACCTTGACTTGAACTTCGGTTGGTGTCCACTTTAGGTCTGAAACCCGTGGAACTTTTTCGCCGAATAAATTCTTGATTTCAAATGATGAGCCATTTACAGTTAAGGTCATTGGGAAGTGAGAGTAAACTGCCTTGAGGCGATACTCAAACCCATCCGTAACTCCCGTCACCATGTTGTTGATGTGGGCTTTCCAAGTCCCACATATCGCCTTTTCTTTGCGTCTTGGTAAATCGCATTGAACAACGACATTACCCCCATCCAATGAGAGGTTTACCTTGATATGGGTAAACACTCTAGAGACTGTCCCATTAGGGCCAGTCAAGGATAAGTTATCCTCATCAATGGTTGCTGAAACACCCTCTACGAGAGTGATTTCATGGAGAATCTGATCTAATTTTACCATAATAATCACCTCAGAACACGTAGGCCAATAATCGGCCTCCGATTGAACCCTCCTTAGCATCATAATGGTGCATTACACCTTGATTTGTAGTCATCAATAGAAGACCAAAATCCTGAGCAGGAAGGTATCTTGACTCCCACTTATCGAATTCAGCAAACTTCACAGCATGGCGGGGTTTGATGACACCGCACTTGTTGATTGCACCGACTAATTCGATTCGGTAACCGCCACCGCGGCCATTTTCTATCTTTTCATATTCTCCGATGTAGCCACGTTCTTTCATAATGCCAAGTAGACTACCTAGCAGATTGCTAGCTGGTTTTACTGTAACTTCGTAGTGTCCGGATTGTTCAGCATTAAAAATGCTGACAAACGCGTCATTTAATGGGTCAAATTGCATATCTTCATCCCTCCTCAACTGTACTTCTTGAATCCTATTTCCGGCGCGATATCCCGGAAGCACTGGCGACATAGCCTAAGACCATGGCGGCGAATCATCCCTCTTTTGCGACCGCACCGTCGGCATCCCGACTCTCGGCCAATACGAATTCCTGCATCTTTTCCCATCTTCACTCCTCCAGTAGTGTCAAACCGAACTGGTCCTTGAACCAGGTCTGTCCTTCTGCGCGTGTAATACGGTGAGAAATAGGGACCTTTGCCTTCAAACGTCGGCGACGACTAACCCTGTGACCAGGCCTCTCAAGAACTACATTGATATCCATACCAAAAATTCCGATATCCGGATCATATTTCATTTCAGGGAAATCTGTGTAATCTGCAACCCCAAAAGATAGGTTACCTTGCATATCAACATTGTAAGCAGGTAGAGTCTTTTCTCGGACCCAGAAAGCATCCTCAAGGAACTTCTTGATTTTTTCAGGGTCACGCATTGTAACCTTACAGCCGATTGGAGCGCCTTCGCGAATCTTCAATTCACGGTTTGTGGTTTTTCCAATTGTTCTAACTGGATTACCATCAGTAATCAAGGTTAGAACCTGTTCTGCAAGTTGTAGTCGGGAACCACCTTCACCAACACCAATGTGGCAAGTGACCTTAGTAATCCGAGGAGCTAGCATAGGGTTAGCATTACTCATTCATCCACCTCCGGTAAATTCGTGTCACCAATTACGAACACGTTTCTCTCGACTGTGCCGAAATCAGAAAAGGAAACTTCGTTTTCCATGCTTGAGCGCTTAACAGCCAAACTCTGAATTGCAGTTACAGTGCCTACGTGACTACCACCTACTAAGTAGGCATTAGTACCATCTGCGAATGGCACATGGGAGATTATCTTCTGGTCTGGCAAAGAAATGACAAGGCTGTCACCAGTATTGTAGAGATTTGCGTCATCAGCTAAGATGTTCCTACCGTCATGAAGGTTGTATTGAGTAACTCCTCCTCGGACAGTGTTCTTCCCATCAACTCTGCAAACCTTTGAGTTTGCATCTTTCGCTGAGATTTTAGGGTAGCGAAGTTTGCCATTTTGGTCAAGAATACAACGGTAGTTTTGATCACCAATTGTAAGGACATCCATTAATCCAACACCTCGGTCAGCACTCTTTGGTACTTTACCATCAACCATTAGATTACGAGTTGCAAGCATGCGCTTGACTTCACTCTTTGTTTGAGCAAGCCCAAGTTCATCACGAACAACAACTGCCAATGACATGCAAAGGTCAATCGGGTGACCTGAAGGATCTGGCTTGGAAATCCAAACAGTAGTTTTACGCGCACCTGCCCAACTTCGAGGCATTGCTAATCGTTTCTTGTGATTTGCACTCATTATTCATCGCCTCCATTTCGCTCTTCCAACTTCTTCAATCGGACAACATCGCCATCATCAATTTTAGTAACAATAACATTGGATGCATGTAGTGGGATTCCTTCTGCTTTGCTTTCAGCGGTTGAATGACTCACACCTTCTACGAAGATACGTCCAGTCTTGATGTCAACAGCGATGACTTTGGCTTCAATCCCTTCCTTACCACGGGTACCACCAAGACGCTTGCCGCCCTCATCCTTGTCATGACCAGGGTTACCCCAGTCACCTCTGTGTACAGTTACATCGTCACCAACTCGAATAGTGACATTGCGAACATTAGGGAATGCTGGGTCAAGGCAGCGAGCACGTATACGCTTGCGCTTGATGTGAGTTGGCGCGTTTGCTGCGTTCTTTCGCTGCTTGTTTGGTTTTGTACTACTCATCATATCACCTCAAACAATTTGTTTCGCAGTTGCTGCGATCCTTGGCCACCTTTCTGCTGATTCACGGGAAACAGGTCCCTTGATATCAGTTCCAATCAATTCTCCACGCTCGTTGGATACTAACACACATGCGTTGTCTTCGAACTGTACACGAGTTCCGTCTGACCGGGCGTATGCACGCCTCTGACGTACAACTACTGCGCGGAAAATTTGTCGGCGGCGTTCTGGAGTTCCTTTTCGAACTGTGACGTTAATCATGTCACCAACACCTGCTGATGGATATCGGCGAGCAACCCCACCGAGATTTAGCACTGAAATCAACTGAACAATTTTTGCTCCGCTGTTGTCAATACAATTCATCTTTGACTCTGTTGGCAGACCACGAGTTACACGACTTGAAATTCCCTTCATTCTGACACACCTCTCTCAATAACACAGAAAGTCACTGTCTTGGAAATTGGGCGGCATTCCATAATTCGTACGGAATCCCCCACATTTATGTCCCCAATACAACTTGGTAAATGAGCTGAATATCGGCGGGTTCTCTTCTCAATTCTCTCGAACTTCTTCATGTGACGAGTATGTTGTCGCTCTACAACAATTGTTTGCAACATGCCAACTCTTGACACAGTCCCTTCAATAATCTGGCCACGGACCCTCAAACTTCCATAGAATGGGCAATTTGAATCGCCATCCCATTCGCCCTTCGGCTCTATCACGTCAATACCGATGTCTCGCATTTCAGTTCCTCCTATACTTTCTTTGAATTCTGTCTTCTGGCCTTTGACAGACCATAGACCCAACAACAGGTTCACTGTTGTCGATTGTGAATTGGATTGTATTCTTAGCAAAAATGGACATACCATCGTGCTCCTCAACTGTGACGGTATTACGTGATTCGCTAACCACAATACCTGAGCGTCCTACTAAACTAGGGTCAGTGGAGGATACCACCTCTAGAGTACGAGCTAACCATGAAGTATGCCAATGTTCCATTTAGCGCACCTCCACCTGGTAACCATTTTGCTGCAGTACTTTGGCGACCCTTTTCTTGTGGTCTCCTTGAAGTTCAATGACTCTTCCTTTAACTGTGCCACCACTAGCACATGAAGACTTCAGAGTCTTGGCAAGTTTGTTAATATCAATTGCAGTATCTTCTATGCCTTCTACGATTGTGACCATTTTACCATACCTCCTTCTAACAGTTGAAATTATTGCTTTTTGTTGCTCCTTTGCTATTTCTTGACAAATACATAATTCTTCAGGTAGGCCGCATAGATTGCAGATACTTGCCATTAATTTCCTACTCCTGTCTTGCTTCTAGCATCTTTGTTTTGAGACGTGCGATACTTCTCTTCACTTGTTTGTACGACCCTGGATTGCTTGCTGAACCACCCAGTGCTTGCTCTGCGCGCAGGAGAAGCATCTCCTCTTGCAGTTCATTCAGGCGTTTATTACGTGCCTCAAGAGACATATTGTCAATTTCACGATTCGAGAGGTGCGTCATTCAACTACCTCCTCTTCTTGTGGTGTTTCAGCATCGGTAGACTCTGCTTCTGCAGGTTCTTCTGCTTCTGCTTCTGCAGGTTCTTCTGCTTCTGCTTCTGCAGGTTCTTCTGCAGGTTCTTCTGCTTCTGCTTCTGCAGGTTCTTCATCAACTGCTTCTTGGTCCTCTTTTAGTTTCTCAAGTGATTCCAATTCTGTTGCTGCTTCTTCATCTGAAAGTGATTCTTCAATAATATCTTCTGTGCCTTCTGTCCCAGCCATTGCTGGGGCAAGATATGGCCCCAGACCTGCATCGATTCTGCTTATGATATCAACTTCATGAGGTAGTTTTGTACCTGGCTTCATGATGGCAACAGTGCAACCAATAGTTCCAAGTTTTACAACAGCAGTAGATTGGCCAACATCCATGTGTGTAAGTGCAGTCTCCCCGCAAAACTTGATGTGCCCCTTGAGGAACTTCTCAGTACGGTGCCGTGAACCTGTTAATTTACCTGCGATAATGATTAGGCAACCTTTCGCACCAGCCTCAATAACATTGAGAACACTGCTGTGTCCTGCTCGGCGGAAGTACCATCCACGTTCAAGAGCGCTAGCCAACTTGCTTGCCATTACTTGTGCATTTAATGCTGGATTCTCAATCTCTTCAACCTGTAATTTTGGATTTTCCAAATTGAAATCGGTACGGATACGGCGCTGTAGTTCATTGATGATCTTTCCACGACGGCCAATTACCATACCAACTCTTTCAGCCTGCAAAGTGACCTTCGTGCAAATTGATGTATTATCGAAAGCACGCTCAAAGTGTAATCCACCAAAACCAGCGCGCTCTGTCTCCTTCAGAAGATATTCGCGCACCAATTGGCGCTCTACATTGCGGTCAACGAAATGACGTATTTGGTTTACTTTTGCCATTATTTATGCCCCCTCAGAAATCCCCATCATCATCTGAATCATCGTCACCAAAGTACTCAAGGAATAATTCAAGATTTACCTTGTAATGATTTGATGCTGTAGCGCGCCCACGCGCACGAGGGCGCTGGTGTCGAGCAATCTGTCCACGGTGTGCAGCAAGATGAGTGATTTGCATCTCTTCTGCCTCTATGTCTTCGTGATGTTGACGAGCATTATCCATAGCACTTTGAATTAATTTGATGTAGACTCGTGAAGCGTTTCTAGGATAGCGACCTGGCCCCATCTTTCCTTTTCGGTGCCCAGCCATGGTGTTTCCACCTCGGCCTTGTCGGGATCGCACAACATAGGGAACTGCTTTCTTCTTAGCAATGACATCCTCTAGGAACTCAATTGCTGAACCAGCATACATGCCCTTCAGTTTGCGAGCGATTTGCACACAGTGTTTGTGATGAACATCTACATCAGTTACACGTGCGGTTGCTAGACGGCTACCTGTCAAAAATTGGGTGTAGCCAGATTGCGGTTTACTTCTATCTCTGCTCATCCTTTTCACCTCACTTCAATGCCACGTGCTTACTTGACCGGGTAGCACCAACACCGGGGCCTGTGTGGACAGGCTTACGGCGAGTTAATGCAAACTCGCCTAGATAATGACCAAGCATCTCTGGCTGAACTTCGATATTAACGAAATCTCTGCCATTGTAAATTCCAATTGATTTACCAACCATGACAGGTAGAACTGGCATATCTCTACGGTGTGTACGAACCACCTTATCTGTTTCAGCTTCTGTGATTCGCTCCAAGAAATGCTCACATTCACGTGGTAGACCACGGTCTAGAGTACGGCGGACACGAGAAGGTACCAACTCAATGATACTGACTTGGTCAGAACCATCATCAGGAGGGTAAAGTGGCATTTGCTGCAACTCTGAGATTGTGTAACCGCGATAGGTGAACTCTATCTTGCGGCGTTCTGCCACACCCATCTTTCTCTTCCTTGCTGCACGGCGGACTGCCTTCGGCTTGCGGAATCCCTTGCTCCTTCTTCTTGCCATGAATCATCACTCCTTCTTTTTCCCTCGCGTCTTTCCAGTGCGACTTGGCGCAATGTGCCCGACCTTCTGACCGGGTGGTGCAGTGCGCGCAATTGAGTTTGGTCCGTGAACCGCCTGATGGTTACCTCCACCGTGAGGGTGGTCAACAGGGTTCATCGCCACACCGCTAACTTTAGGGTAGGGTTTCCCACGAGCCTTTGCCTTGTAGTGTGCCGCCCCAGCCTTCATCAGAGGCTTCTCTGAGCGGCCATGTCCAGCAAGTATACCGATGGCTGCACGGCATTTTGCTGGCAAATCCTTCAGATTACCTGAAGGCATTCGAATTCTTACTCTATCACCCATACGTGTTTCTAAAGTTGCGGAATTACCACCACTACGAGCAATTCGGCCACCGTCACCAGGGCGAAGTTCCACGTTGTTGATGGGTGTTCCTTCTGGAATCTGTCCAAGTTCTGTGATATTACCTGGCTTGAGTTTGACATTTCCACCAATTGCAATCTCTTGGCCGACTGCAATCCCTTCGGTTGCAACCAAGTGAGTTTCACGCCCGTCTTCAAAACGAACCCTAACTAGGGGAGCGGTGTGTACAGGACTGTGAACTAGCTCCATCACAGTACCCACTTCCTCTACACCACGCGGGATGCGTGACTCACCGGGGAAGCGATGACTAGAAACTCTGTTCTTGGGGCTTGAACCTCTGCGCTGTGCACGAATACGTTTTCCCATCTCTTCACCACCTTAATCAGAAAGCACTCAACTTTTGTGCCGCTACATCCGCATCATATCCTGGCGCCATCTTGACGCTGGCATGCTTGCCTATTTTGGAAATGCGGGTGTTTACCTTTGCTACCTTGACATCTAACAGGCGCTCAACAGCCCCCTTGATATCTGCCTTAGTAGCATCAGCATGAACAATAAATTCGAGGCGGTTGTTATTCTGGAAGTATCCTTCCTCAACATCCGCTACTCGGCGAGCCTCGAGAGACTTCTCGGTAATCCAAGGCATTACGATAACTTTGTATGGATCCATTTCAATCACTCCAGTGCCTCAATGGCTGACTTAGTCCAAACAGTAAGACGACCAATATCTCCGCCAGGTGCTAAGTCCTCGGCTGAGAGATCCTTAGCAGCCACGACATCAACTCCAGAAACATTGCTAGCAGCCTTTGCTAGTCCGTCTCGTTGTCCGACTACAAGTAAAACTGACTTTGGTGTTCGGCGACGACGGCCGCGCATCTTACCCTTACCTGCACGAATGTTACGACCATCCTTTGCACGATTCAAATCTGCGCCAAGACCTAGTCCTTCCATCATAGCGATGAACTTGCGTGTAGAGTAAGTTAGAGGGATGCTTTCAACATCGTATTTCTCTTTCTTACCATCTCGCTCTTCTGAATAACCATCAATGATGATTGGGAATTTAACATCGTCAGAAAATTGGTGGCCACGGTTAGCCACTGTTTCAGTATTAATTGTAGCAGCAATCGCAGAGTTGCGAGCTTGCTTGCGAACTTTTGAGTTGACTTTCATAGTCCAGTCTTTCTCGACCTTTGGACCATGTGCTCTACGGCCACCACGTGTGTGAGGGTTTTCTGCACCAGTGCTTTGGCCAGTCTTTCTCATAATTCGGGCAACACCTCTACCCTTACCCCACCACTCTACGCTGTGCTTCATACCCGCTACCGGGTTACGTCGCCCAACGTGGCGATTGTGCCCATACGCCTGACGGCGGTTAGCACGAGCAGATTGTACTGCATCGCGTACTACTTGGACTCTAATGTCTGAAGAGAAACAATCTGGCAATTCAATTGCCTTTCCAGCCTTAGCAGCAACAGAATACTGTTCTGAAAGTAAACCTGCTTCAAACTCTTCTTGGTCAACGCTATTGACCAAATTCAACATCTTAACTTTCATCTTCAGACCCCCTGCTTGCTTGATGTACTGACGTAAGTGATGTCCACAGGGTCCTGTGTCTTGCGTGGACGTACTGATTCACGGAATCTTAGAAGTCTCTTGGATGGTCCTGGAAGGCTACCTTGGACAATGATGTAATCGTTAGTAACTTCTCCATATTTTAGGAAACCACCATCTGGAGTAACCTCATCTTCATCAGGTGAAGACACACGAATGACCTTCTTGTTATACTCGGTACGCTGGTGGTACCCTGTTTGACCTGCTTGACGAATAGTCTTTCGAACGTATGCTGTACCGAAGTCACCCATGTTTCCACCTTGACGGCGGCGCTTGCTGTTTTTGTGGCTTAGGAGTTTAATTCCCCATCGCTTGATTGAACCTTGCCAACCCTTCCCTTTGGTGACAGCGATAACATCGAGATCATTACCATTGGAAAAGACATCTGAAACTTTCAGTGTTTGACCAAGTCTTTCTTCAGCCCATGCAATACGGCTAGCGAGATCACTACCGTTTAGACCAAGTTCCATGATGTTTGGAGTCTTGGTTGGGATTGACTTGACCTTAGTAGGTTGAGTTGAGACTATTAGGCGAACTTCACACAGTGCGCCCTTTTCTGCCATTTCTTTGAGGGCATTGATATGCTCTTTAGTATCGTGAGTTTTACGTGCAGGTACTCGGCGGACAAGGTTAGGTTGTGCTTCAGCGATTTCTTCGCCAGAAGCCCATGCCTCTCCAGCAGTTTGCTTGCCGTAGTATGTTTGGTGGTATCCGCGGATACCGAGAATCTGTAATGGTGGAGTCTCCACAATTGTTACTGCCCTACGGATTTCTTGACCCGCACTAGGACTGCCTGGATTTTCGTCACGAATTAAAACGTGGCTCATCCCAGCTTTGTATCCTGCGAAACCCTGTATTTTGACTTCCCCATTCCCATTACTTGGCCAGGATTTGACTCTACCTGTCTGCCTACGTGCACGCTTACGCGGGCCGAAAGCCATGCTACCTCGCTTGGGTTTGGATTTGTCTCCCATTTCGGTTTCCTCCATTTTGGTGGTTGTTTACGACAAAGTAAGCCGCCGAAGCGGCGCAATGCCGGCCCTCACAGCAAAGGAGCCACCGTGACACTATTCGGATTTCAGATTTGAATTTCCGAGTTACGGGGTGCTTGTTGCATAGCCCTCTGTGTCTGGTACCTCACTATGTGAGCGTCCCGCCGACCGACCGTCCATATATGAACCCCACCTATCAGTAAAAGGTATTAATAAAGCCTAGTGGCACGTTTTTGGTACTATTTGATAGCATGTTATAGCCATGAAATGAGATACTAATTTGGCTATCATATTTACTACTATATTGGTCATCTCTCTTAGGATTCAATTCTTACCTGACAAGAGAATCATTTAGAACCGTGACCTCCGGGATTGGTGTTCATGGCCGCTTTTATTGAGCATCCTCGCCTCACTGCAGAGTCAGTAGAGGCTAGGGCGTATCAGATTGAAGCAGTAGCCGATTGTTTAGGCGCACCTACATTGTTGGTATTACCAACTGCCCTTGGAAAAACACCTATTGAATGGATGGTAATCGCTGAGAGACTTCATACAGTAGGTGGTAGAGCCCTGATAATAGCACCAACGAATGCACTGGTGAATCAGCATTTTGTAGATTTGAAAGCAGTGATTAAAAAACAAAAATCAGATGATAGTATTGTATCCATAACCGGCTCTATAGATTGGCGTAAACGTCAGAAACGTTGGGCCTTGGCTGAAATCATCGTTGCAACTCCTCATGTAATTAGAAATGATGTGAATCGAGGTTCAATAGACCTATCAGATGTCACCATTCTTGTAGCAGATGAAGCACATCATTCAACAGGTAAACACTCATCTGCAGAAGTAGGAGACTTGTATCTACAGTTTGCAGATAACCCTCTAATTATGGGTGCAACTGCAAGCCCTGGTTCAACTCGTGAACAAGTTGAGGAGGTCTGTAACCGACTCGGCTTGAAACGTATTCACTCACGCTCGGCTGAAAACGCGTTGCTATCGCCATATGCCGCAGGATTACAAGTAAATGAGGTATTTGTTGATGTTGATGATGGACTAAAACTGATGGCTGCGCCTTTGCAAATGTGGTTAGAACACCTTGTTGACCAACTTCGCAGGTTAGGCTACCATGTACACTCCGGACGAGCAACAAGCAGTCAATTGAATGAAACTCGTGGTCGAATTCAAGGAGCCATTGTCAAAGGAGAAGGGTTGGCATACAATGCCGCTAGACAATGCGCTCAAGCACAAAGACTCCTGAATCTTATTGGCTACCTTCTCAGCCAAGGTGTGGCTGCATCAAGAGAATATCTTAGTCGCGTAAAGAATTCCGGTGAAAATGGCGACAAAGGTGCGTCTGCATTCTTCAATGATAGTCGGATCACTCAACTGTTTGAAAATTTGAAAGAAAGTCCCGAGTTACACGAAAAAGTTGGGAAAACCGTAAATTTAGTTCTAGACCAGTTAGAGTCTGACCCTGAAAGCCGCGCTATCATCTTCGCTCACTTCCGCGATACTGTAGATGAAATTGTGAGGCGATTAGAAGAATCAGGTCGTGCGAAACCGGAACGATTTGTTGGACAGACAAGCCGAGACGGGAGTACTGGAATGACACAAAAGGCTCAAATCGAAGGTTTGCAAAGATTTAGAGAAGGGAAATGCAATGTTCTAGTCGCAACATCTGTAGGTGAAGAAGGATTAGATGTACCAAAAGCAGATCTTGTAGTCTTTTATGAGCCGGTTGGAAGTGAAATACGTACAATTCAGAGGCGTGGAAGAACTGGAAGACATCGAGCAGGGACTGTCCATGTTTTAATCGCTAGAGATACCAGAGATGAGGGAGCTCGTGCATCGGCACTTTTCCGTGAAAAAAGGATGAAACAAGCGATTGATAAAGTTAGAAGAAAAATGGGGCGGCCTGCAGATGATAATCCAGTTGAACTGTTAAAGTCATTCAAAGTTAGACAAAATGGAATTATTGGTTCGGCACACGCCTTTATGATGTCTGAAATGGAACGCTTAGCACCTGAACTAGGAGAGCAAACATCTCGTGTTATCACAACTGTCGAAGGCCAACTTCCAGATTCCAACATCAATGAAACAAATGATGATAAAAAAGGTAAGAAATACCAAAATGTGCCTTCTCGCCTACGCCCAAGAGGTCAAACTGGACTTGATTCATTTCCCTCATCAGCACCAACACCAACCATCAAAGATGAACAAGAATCTGCAGACAATATTGACGATCAAGACCTAGATCTTAACGAGAATCTTGCTAAAATGGCCGTTAGAGCAGCTGAAGATATCGTTCAAGCATTAACAACAGATGCTGTCGACCCATTAGCCCACGAAGCAGATATCCCCTGCCGAATTGTCATTGACCATCGTGAACTTAACACTTCAATTGCTGCAACACTTAGACTACAAGGGGTTGATGTTGATGTCAAAACATTAGCAATAGGTGATTTCCAAATTGGCGACAGGGTAGTGGTTGAGAGAAAGCGTGTACGAGATTTTGTTGATTCTCTTTTGGATGGGAGGTTGCTTGAACAAGCACATCGTTTGATTGGCGCCGCCCCACGTCCGCTATTACTCATTGAAGGCGGGGGCCTCTTCACACAAAGAGCGGTGCACAACAATGCATTGATGGGTGCATTGGCAACCTTAACAATTGATTTGGGTCTCCCTGTGGTCACAACCAGAGATGGAGAAGAAACCGCACGATTCCTTATCATCGCTGCACGCCGTGAACAGGCATTATTGGGTGCATTAACAAAAGAAGCAAGAGAGAGAATGAAATTTGGTGATGAGATAAAACAATCAAACCCATGGTTCGAAAACCAAATCCCGGGCGGTAGTGGATTAGATGAAAAAACCACAATTGATGCTGCAGAATCTGTAATTGATTCTGGATTACAAACTGATCAAAAAGTCATTTTAGACGCATCAAAAGAAGGAATATTGGACCATAGAGATAAACAACAAAAACAGACAAACAAACTCTACCTTCTTGAATCTCTTCCAAATATTGGGCCAACAACTGCAAAACGTTTACTAGACCATTTTAAATCTATAGAAGCGTTGACACAAGCGGATGAAACAGAACTTTGCCAAGTGACCGGGATCGGGCCAGCAAGTGCTCGAACAATCTTAGAAGTGTTGCGTGGGTAGAGTCAACAAACTCGGTTCAGTTACCCATGACGAGTACTCTGGTCTTCAATTGTGCATACCTCTCCTTGTAAGCACCCAATGCGAAAGCAATTAGTTCCGGCAAATGTATTGCAGGCATTTCCACATCACTACCAGCAACGCGACCAGCCTTCACTTGGTAAGTATCAAGATTAATGTGGGAAAGTGGACAAGCAGAAGCCATCACACGCGCACCCTCGCTCTTCGCATCAGAAAGAACTGCGGCTGTCATTTTCAGTGCACTTGATTCCTCAGAAAGTAAAGATGGGAAACCAACACTTTTCGCTTTACTATCATAATTTACAGATTGGCCACCTAAAGCTTCAATCAAATCTTCAAAGTAATGTGGATCATAAATATCGTCATCCCCACAGGCACCATCCTGTTGCATTACTGAGCCATAATAGCCGGCCACAGGGAAATCAATCGGATTTTTCACAGCAGCTGAAACAACATCCAAGCCAATATCCTCCACCAACACGTGGAGCAGGTGACGCATTTTCATCGTACCCTCAAATCGTAGGCCACAAATTGATTCCAACTGTTCATTCACTCGCTCACGCAAGTCAACATCATCAGTCAATCTGTTAAAATCTTCAGACATGTTGCCTTGGCAACTAGCACAAGGAGTAAGTACATCCAAACCTTGGGCTTCAGCCTGAGCAAATGTTCGTGCATTAAGGGCTATTTGCAATTCCCAATTTGCTTGTTTGATGACACCAGCACCACAACATGAAGCGCCATTGAGAGGGACTAATTCAATATCTAAAGCACGAGCCAAGGCAAGCATAGCATCTTGCACTTCTCTAGCTGAATTAAGAGTCACACAGCCAGGGAAATATGCATATCTATTTTTCGCCATTTCAGAACCTCCTATCGAATTTATTGAAGATGGCAACCACCTCATGGTGGTCATCCACTGCAGAATTAATTATCTTAGGCATCTTACCTACGCTTGCTGGCGGTATAGCCAGTGCCTGTAAATCTCTAATCATTGGGCCACCAGTCCTAGTGAATCCTAACAACATCCTAGGAAGAACACCGGAAATTGCGTTTTTCGCCATTCCGAATGGGCCAAGCGTCGCCCCTGCCAAGACTGTCTCGTTAAGCCTCCCTGAGAGTTTAACCGTTTCAGAAAACCACCAAACATGCTTACCATGACGACCAGTAAATCCACCATCTTGTAGGGTTTTTCTTTTAGCCTCTAACAAACTTGTTGCAACCGCATCCCAAGCCCTGCCAGATTTGTAGATTGAACTCAAATCGACTTCTGCTTTGATTCCATTTTCAGACTCAATTGTTGCCAAGTATCCATCCTTGCCTTTTTGTGATGCCCGAGGGTCATTATAGCGAGCCCAAAGACGAGCGATTACTGCTGGTCCAATGTATGAGCGGTTATGAGGGGCTGTGTCACTTGAAGCATGTAGTAACTGGCCACTTGGGTAATCTAATGCCTGGTGAAGGGTTGTGGCTGTAACTGCATCCATCGTCCCCATGATTCCTTGAGAAACCTTGGTGCCTTCACGAGTTGCTGCATGCATCCATGGCTTGCTATTAGCAAGGTGAATCTGATAATCTGAATGGTCAACGGCTAAATCGCGAATTACATCGAATCCTGAAAGTGGGTCAATTCGTAGTGAGGATTCGCCGTCTTTATCCCTGACAATTTCTGAGATTGCTACCCGACCAGGTAAAATGTTCCTGCCATTGGCTGAAATCGCAGTAGTTGGGTCATCCGCGTTGCCATCACGGAAAGTTAGGCTACCATCTTCGGTTGCCTTAAGCAAACGAAGTAGTTCCAAAACGCTGACACTTCCAGGAACTGCACAGCGCCAAATATCGTGGCCGGATTGACCTGAGTTTGGGTCGTAGCGAAATACTCGAGCGTTTACTTGAATCTCTTCACTAACTAACTCGGGAACCTCAAATGCTGAGCCTGCTGCTGCCTTCTTGGAGCCACCTGCTGCCTTCTCTTTGAGAGCCGTAACCATCTCTTCGCTGAAGTTTCCTTCACCATCGACTGCACCCATGTGTGCTAATGCATCTGCTAGCCAAGCATCAGCCATGGCATCATAATCAACATCACAATCAACTCTAGGTGTGATTCTGTTTGCACCTGCTTTCTCTAACCAACCATCCCAATCAATTCCTGATTGACAGAAGAATTCGTATGCTGTATCACCCAAAGAGCACACAGAAAAATGGCTTCCTGAGAGTGACGGTGCGCCATCCGCATTAGCAGCATTCCACAAGTCTTCGGCGTTATCGGGCATTTCACCCTCGCCCCAAGTACTGCAAACGATGAGTATTCTCTGGTAACCTGCTAAATCACCAATTTGAATTTCGTCCATTCCTTTGACCGTTGCTTCCAATGTATAATTCGATGCTAATTTGCCAATCTTTGCTGCAATCTCTTCGGAGTTACCAGATTGTGAACCAGATAATACGAGAAGAGAACGGTCGCCATCCATTGATGCCTCAACAGCAGCAGGAGCCGTTGCTGCTGGTTCAACCATATCATTTGCAGACTCCTCTACTTCAGTTTCTGGAGTAGAGTCGCCGCCTCCAACTTCGACCATGATGACATCAACAGGACATCCGCCTGCTGCGTCTTGGATTGCCTCTAAATCTAAACCAGATTTTAATCCTGATTTAGAGTCTTCATTGGTGTCAAATCCACCATCAGTTCGAGAATCTGCTGTGATGTAGCAGGTGTCATCTGTTACCTTGAAAACTTCTGGATACTCTTCCTCGCAAGCATCACAGGTAATACAGCCATCAGCAATCCAAACTACAACTTCCGACATGCTAACACCTACCTAGTCCAAACGGGTTGATTTGCTCGACCGTAGGTCGATTATTGAACATACCGCGCAGACTGCATCTCACGCCCCACCTAATTTTACTCAAATGAGTTTCTACTAATCAATCAACGATGGCTTATAGCCTTCACATCACATGTCAAAATCCATGCCATCCATTCCGCCTCCAGAGACAGCCTTGGATGATATGACATCATCAATTCTTAGAATCATTACAGCAGTTTCTGTAGCACTTTGGATTGCTTGTTCAACCACCCTTGTTGGTTCAATCACTTGCGCAACTTGCATATCCATCACTCCGCCTTCAAAGACATTCACTCCGAATGTTGCCTTTCCTTCAGCATGAGCCTTTCGTAATTCGATGATTGTGTTTACCGGATCAAGTCCAGCGTTTTCAGCAAGAGTACGTGGAATCACCTCAAGAGCACCAGCAAATGCCTCAATTGCCATCTGTTCACGGCCACCAATACCTTCTGCATATATTCGCAAATCGCGGCTCAATGCAGCCATTACACTTCCACCTCCAGTCAGAACAGAACCATCTTCCCAAGCTACACTGATGACACCGATTGCATCATCAAAGGCACGGCGCAATTCATCAACAACATGCTCTGTTCCGCCGCGTAGCAGAACAGACACACTCTTTGCTTCAGGACATCCAGTAATGAAAACCATATCTGAATCGCCAATTTTTCGCTCTTCTACTTTGGCAGCATTACCAAGGTCATCTCCTACAAGGTCATCGATATTAGTTACGATACGTCCGCCAGTTGCCTTTGAGAGTGCTTCCATGTCACTCTTTTTGGCTCTGCGGACTGCAAACAACCCAGCCTTAGCAAGATAATGTTGAGCGATATCGTCAATCCCCTTTTGGCAAACTAAAACATTCGCCCCAGAGTTTTGCAACTTCTCTACTAATCCTTTCAGATAGTTTTCTTCCTCTTCCAAGAATTTTGCTAGCATACTTGGATCTGTAATCTGAATTTTAGCATCGACTTCAGTTTTCTTCACTTCAATTGCGCTATTCACTAAAGCAATTTTTGCATCAGTTACTGCTCTTGGCATCCCAGGGTGAACCCGCTCTTTATCCAAGATTATTCCATCAACTAAGGTGCTTGCTTTGATAGAACCACCTTGACGCTTTTCAACCTTGATATCATCTAATGATACAGCTCGCTCACCATCTTCTTCTCGACCAACTGATTTCACTGCTTTTACACAGATATCAGCCAAAAATGACTTGACTGCTTCAGCACTTTTCCCAGTAAGTGCAGTCTTTGCAACTTCTGCAAGGGTTTCCTCATCCGTAACTGAAATAGAATGGCTGTCAAGTAATTCAACGGCCCTCTCTGCTGCCAATCTAAAACCGTGACATATTACAGTAGGGTGGACATTCTGATCTATCAAATCCTCACTTCGCTTGAGTAATTCCCCTGCAATGACTACTGCACTAGTGGTACCATCATAGCAATGTTGTTCCTGAGTTTTTGCAACCTCAATAATCATTTTAGCAGCAGGGTGTTCAATATCCATCTCCTTCAGGATTGTGGCGCCATCATTTGTAATTACGACATCCCCCATGCTGTCAACCAGCATCTTGTCCATTCCTTTTGGCCCAAGAGTAGAACGAACTGCATCTGCAACTGCTTTTGCAGCCGCTATGTTATTGCTCTGGGCGCTCTTCCCTCTTACTCGGTCAGTTCCGTCTTTGAGAATGAAAATTGGTGCTTGTCCGTTGTACATTTCAATCACTTCCTGTATATTCGCCCCTATGGGGCGGGCTTGCGACCCACGCCCTCCTCTTAAGGGCAACCTCTAACTTGACAATCAGCGAAGTCACAGTAATTCTACGATTATAGCAAAAATTGCAAAAATTACCTTTCAATCTGAATCAATCTGAATGATGGTTCACTTGTGCCCATGTTGTTCTAGGTATTGTTCGCCGTAATGTTCCCACTGAGACATATCCCAACCATCTGGTAAACCACCAGGTGGTAAAGGCGGTGCACCAGCAGGTACCGCTTCTTCTTCAGCAGGTGGGCTACCTGCTGGTGGGCTACCTGCAGGAGTTGTCATCTGTTGTTCAAAGATATCTGCAGCGCCGCCATAAGCAGAATTTGCCACTTCATCTGTAACTGGTAGCGATGGGGCACTAATGCCCCCTACAGGGACATCTGGGGCGGCTGGCATGCTACCATATGTGTCCTCCAATTGTCGCTGATATCCCTCTAGAGAGAGTATCTCATCCTCTTCACGATTTGTAGAAAGCACAACCTTGACGAGTACTGCAATCAAAGCAATAATTACAACACTCCCAAGAATAAATGCAATAATATTGCCAAGCCCCATGCCATTTCCACCCTCGGCATTTGCGCCACTTGTACTCTCACGAGTCACCTTCACTTGGACAACAGCCTCTGAAACATCATCATCACCAGTTGCTATCACCGTGATATTGAACAGCATTTCATCATCTGGCAGATTTATGAATTGGGTCTCTGTCAGAGAAAACTTGATTTTAGCATTCCTCTTCATATCAGGGTCAAGGACAAACGATGAGTCCTCACTTTGTACACGTACAGAAGAGAAATTGCGTGCGTCCCCTGCCTCAACATCAAGACGAATGAACTGAGAGTTGGTTGGGTGGCGATTGTGGATTGTCAAATTTACTAAAACCCATCCTTCTGAGTCAAGAGTAACTATTGTGCCAGGAGTTAAATCAATCCATCCTTGACTACCAACTTGGAATGTCGCAGAACCTATCCCCCCTGCAACCCCTCCAGACTGAACTGACCGAGCTGAAACCTCTAGTTCAAGAAGTCCATTTGTCCCCATATCAAAGGAGTACTGGACGGTGATATTTACAGAAGATCCTTGTGCTACAGAGGGTGGGCTGTCTGGATTGTATTGGTCACTCTGAATCACTACTGCATTCATCCCTATTGGCGTGTCTAATTCAATAGTAAATTCGTCGTAATCATTGCCATTATTAGTGACTTCGAATGAAATCGTCTTAACATCTGCGCCACCTTGAAATGTCTGTCCACTCATATCAACATCTTCGACATTGATTAGATAAGTTGGCTCAACTATCAATTCAACCTGTGCTAATTTGAAGAATGAAGGGTTTTCCTGTGACGATGCCCTAACAGTTAGGAAATATGTATCAGGACGAATACCATAAGGCATTGGCATTACAAGAAGGATGGTAGTGCTGTCCCCATTTGAGCCGATTTCCTCTGTCACTGGTTGGCTAACTGAAGCACCAAGGCGCCAATCAGCAGTTAATAACAAGTCAAAGCGTTCTGGAGCATTACCATTATTTGTCAATTCAATTTCAACAATCCTAGTTCTATCATCAGCCTCAGCAGTAATCTGTTGTTCCGATGCAATCATTGTTAAATCATTAACTTGAGGTGTGTAAACACTTATTTTTCGGGTCTGTTGAGCAGTGGCTGGGGATTGGCCAGAGGCTAGAATGGTCACTTCTGTAAGACCAGGGGAAAGCATTGCAGGAGAAGTGAATTCAGCCCAGAAGTTACCTTCTTCTCCTTTTGATAACTGCATGAACGTAATCGCGCTTCCATTTTCTTCGGCATCGAGGAATCTGTAATGCGAGTTAGCCCATTCGCTACGATTGAAGTAAGCGTTTAGATTCCAATACGCCATTTGATTCCCAGTATTAGACAATTTGAACTTTACAAGTTCGGACTCGCCAGGAATGATATTTGGAACTACGCTGGGATTATATTGAGTAATCTCAACAGAATAAGAAGCCCCAACTGAAAGGGGGATGGAAATAATCTCCTTTGCTTCACCTGTATAGTAATCTAATAATGAAACGTTCCATTCAAGTTGTTCCACATTTGCCCCTGAAGGAATTGTTAGGTTCACCCAAAACTCAGTAGTTTCATTGTATCCAATTGGATTTAACGGTACACTGTAATCGTGGTCATTGATGTTATTTGAGTCAATACGGATAGGTGAAAACTGATTCATCCATGTTTCATTGTCAATTGTGGAAAGGATTTGCAATGCTTTTTCGCGGTATCCATTGTTCGTCATAGTACAATGGAGAGAAGGAGGCATTGGGTCTGCGGGAATAACGAGATAACCGGTCTCAGGATTGTCGCAGTTCACCGTGACGGTGTATTCTTGGACCTTCTCAATACCAAAAAGTGCAAATTGATCAACGTGGAAGCCAGCCGAAGCACCTGTATTGTCACTCTGGAAGTGATAACTTAGACTGAACACCTGTGTGCTAGTGTTAGCACCTAAATCCCAGATAACGGGAGTCCAATCGTCAGTAGCACCACTAATCCCTGCTTCGGTTAAATTCTTGGTAGCAATAATAGTACCAGCAGAAGTTGCTTCTAACGCTACTTCGTCATTCGCACCCAATCCGCCCCACGCTTGAGTTGCAAGTTGCATTGAGATGTAGTTCCCACCAGTTATTGACACCTTACAATATGGAGCAGCATACAATCCATTGAGTTCATTTGCAGTTATCCCCCAACCTAAACCATGACCTGGATCTTCACAGGTCGCACCGCCTGGAATGAACCAACCCCAAATAATGTGGTCATTACCATTGCTGACATAATCCTGCCCTGGGACCGAATGTCGCCAGTGTTTTGTACCAATAAAACCAGATGAGTTATCCATCTGCCATGGGCCCCATCCATCAGTATTAGACGTGCCAGCCTCAAAGCCTACTGCGGCAAATGTAGGTGAATTGTAAGTAGCACCAGGACAATCGGATGCCCCCGAATTATCATTATCACCACACACTCCTCTCTCCATATTATCAAAGAAAAGAGCGATTGGGACATTTTCTTCAGTAACATCATTTGAGGTGTCGCCTTCTGCGATTCCAGCATCAACTAAGCCCTTGATGATGTAGCCACCACTTAGTGTACCGTTCTCATCAAGGTGGCTATGAGCGGCTTCAGCAGTCCAAACAACTTCGTGCACCACTGTCTGGCCACCGGAGAGGGATAGAGAATAATTCCATTCGGCGACTTTAACACCAACTGGGTGCCAAACTTCGATGTAACCTGTGGCTGCAGTTGTCTGCAGTGAAGAGCCAGCCTGCTTAAAAGTAACTTGAATTGGTAAAACGGATGATTTCAAGAAATAATCCTTCTGCGTGCCATCAGGTTGCTCCCACTGAAACGCAACTACCGATGCATTCCCAATGGAAATACTCTCAACCGTGAAATCAACCATTGTTTTTGGCCCTGAAGCGCCTACATTTGCTGAAATTGGAGCAATTAATGTAGCAACTAACAACAAAGCAAGGGTAACGGATTTTAGCCGGCTCATTCGCATCAACAGTGGTCCCAACCGAATCGAGATAAAAAGGTTGATTGGCATATGTCTAGGACATATGTCGCGTTTTCCCACCTTTTTGGCTAAATACGGACTATTGAAATATCGGCCTTTTCACCTCTTAAGTAGCGAAGATAATATGGCTCAAAGTGAGAGTGGGTGGGGGTGTGGCAGAGCAAAGAAGCACGCTCCTTGAGAGGTTTTGGCTTACCATTATTGTTTGTGGCCAAGTGATACTCGCGCCTGCAATCGCATTCTCAGCCACATATTTTATTGATTTTGGAGGTATTCTTGGCGAGCGGGCTCTTCTCAGAGTCGATCTCATACCATGGATTCTAAGTGGTTCACTAGGATATGGGATTCTTTCACTGGCCTTAGCTTTGGTAGTAGGGGGTTGGATGCCTGTTTCAGTTGCCAATAGAGGGGGTTGGATGCCCGTTCTTGGTGCAAGTCGCTTAGTCAAGGACGCAGCAATGATTGATCGTGCTAGAACTCATCTTCTAACATCGCCATCTGGAAAAATGATGCGGATTGTGAATCGAGAGATGATTGACGGTAAACGAACACTGTTGGAGGTTCACGGAGGTTTGCAAATGCTAGCAGCACCGCTTCAGATTTTACTAGCAATTAGTCCATTACTGATGTTAAAGTTCGTACCTTCAGAATGGTTAGTTCCTAATCGGCTTCTTGAATTATCAATGATTGGCTACCTTGGTTCTCTAGCATTAATTCTCAGAACTTTCCCTAATTTTGCTCAAAGATACGTTGGCGCTGCCTCAACAGCAAGGAGATTTCTAGTCACTGTGACAAAAATAAACTGGATGTTCCCCGTTTTAATCCTGTGGCTTGTTGGCAGAATAATCGTTGGATTTGCTTTTGATATCATTGACCCAGATGTCTCTCAGTGGCAACAAATAGCCCTAGAAAAAAACATTATTGAGGCCTTTCTCCCAGTTAATGTCGAAGTACCTGAAACCTCCTTTCTTGACATGTTAGTTGCTCTAGCAGTTCTCCCTCTAGCCACTTTCACAACCATGGCAGTTCTAGGAGGGGGGCGCTATGACCTACCTGATTGGCTAGTCAATACTGAATCACAATGGGAAGATTTGGATGATTCCGGGCAACTCATGCTCACTGATGGATCAAAGATTAACTCCGAAGATGATGAGGATGAAGATTTACAAGATACTGATGAGGAAGAGAAATCGGAAAACAACGGTGGGGACGCCGAGGCTACTCTTGTCAAAGGCAACAAAGGTGAGATGTTGGCTGCACTCGCTAAGGCAAAAGAGCCTACTGAATTAACCCTTTACGATGATGATTAACATCTCGGGAACTATTTTCAAATTCAATCATCTAAATTGTTGGTTATTATTGGGTGCCCATCAAGGAAAAGCAACCTCAATCTACCAATTAGGCCATCATCTCTTAGTCGACCCAAATCCGGTCTTGCTCGGTCCAAATACGATGTCCTGCAATTCTGGCATCGAACTGCAATCGTCTCCCAAGCTATCTCTGCTGAATCACAACAAGTTGGTTCGTTCACACGGATTTCATTCAACTCATGAATTAACTCTGTTGAGTATGGGGTGTTAGGGAAGGAGAAACCGTGTGTTGGAATGAGGCGAGATAGTATTGCCCAACCAGCACCAATGAATAGGCCAAATGCGATGGGCGAAGCGAAAGAAGTTAGAACAACGTATCCAATCGCCAACGGAATGAGCGCAAATAGAAATGAGAGTTTCCATAATGTACTCATTATCAACATCTGTGAAATTAAGTGTTTGTCAACGGGTTGTGGTTTGGGAAATGGTGCTAATTGCCCGTCCATTACATTTAATCTCGGCAAAACCATTAGCGGCAGGCGTGGCAAAAATAATGCAAATATTAGCCCAAAAAGAAATTGGACGATACTCGCAATCAAAAAAATCACCTAAAAATCGGATGCCTGTTCTGGTGGAGGAGAATCTTTGATTCGGGCCAACACTGATTCAACGATGTCCATCGCCGCACCTATTTTCTCAACTCCAATTGTATACGCGAACCGAAGGTGTCCTTCTCCAGCCTTGCCAAACGCTGAGCCTGGTGAGCAAACAACCCCTTCTTTGAGAATCTCTAGAGCAACATCAACACTGGACCAACCAGGGAAATCAAACTTAGGAAAAACATAGAATGCACCCTCTGGAATATGACAGGAAACGCCAGACATTGCATTCAGGCGTTGACATATCAAGTCGCGACGCTGCCAAAATGCATCTCGCATTTCACTTGGATAATATGCTGACTTCTGAAGTGCCGCTAACACACCATATTGCATGGCATCAGTTGAACAGGCAGTGACATAATACTGCATTTTTTTGGCTTGAGTCATGATTTCATTGTTATTTGAAAGGATGTATCCAATACGCCATCCAGTCATTGCAAAGGTCTTGGAAAATGATTGAATCATCACAACTTTGTCATAACCCCCTCCCAAAAAGGAAACATGGGGCTGATCGTAGATAATCCGGTCATACACCTCATCCGTTATCAGCCAAAGGTCATGGCGTCGAGCGAAATCTAGCAATTCATCGCGCTGTTCAATCGTAATAGTAGCGCCAGTCGGATTACTCGGGAAGTTGTAGATAATAGCCTTGGTATTCTCATCAACTAGTTCTTCAAGAGAGTCAATTGTAGGTACAAACTCATTTTCAAAAGTACATGGGTAGAACAGAGGTTTCCCCCCAGCGATAGTGGCATGCGGACCGTACAAGGGAAAGCATGGGTCTGGAAGAAGAATATTGTCACCTTGGTTCAAGAAACAAAGGGACAGAGTGAGTAAAGCATTGGTGCCTGACATAGTAATACAAACATCATCTTCGGTAAGGCCGGGCTCTAAATGAGTCCACAAACTGGCAATTTCTGCCCTTAGTTCTGCTAGCCCTGCAGTCGTAGTATACTTGTTGTGTCCGTCTTTCATGGCTTGGTAAAATGCCTCAATCGCGGCATCAGGTGGTTGAAAATCTGGCTCACCAAGACCTAGATGGATAGAATCCTTTCCAGCCATGTCAAACATCTTGCGAACGCCGGTTGGCTGGATGGCTTTCGCTCGCTCGCTGAACTCAACCATAGTCGGCCGAACGGCGCCGAGATTATCAATGCCATGTTACTAATCTCAATGTCACTAGAAGCAAAAATCAGTTATTCCGAAGTCGGTCAACCAAATTCTGCTTATTACCACTCTTTGAGAGGCCTTTTTGTTGTAACAATTCCTTCAATTGTACAATTGTTAAGGATTCAAAATCATCAGTTGCTGATTCATCCCCGCCTACAACTAATTCAGCATCCATCACTGATGCTTGATTGAGGTTAGATGATTCTCTAGATAATTCACTACTGACGCTATGCATTCTCCAACCAAGAACTGCGGCTAGAAGCATTACAAGTACTGCCAAACCAAGTGCATACATCAAAACACCCCCACTAGATGTTTCCATTCCGAGTCCAGTACCATCAACGGTAACAAGAACCGGGAGAGATATCATCTCTCCCGAAACAGCCCGAATCTCAACGCTCTGATTGCCCTTACTTAGGTCATCTAAGTTGAGCACAACCGTCCAGTTGAACGATTCACCAGCTGATAGATTGTCAGCAATCTCGTAAGTTGCTTCACTCCATTCACCATCACCTATGCGGAATTCTACGCGGTCTACAATACCTTGCTGGCCCCATGAATGGCCGATGATTGTTGCCGTTGAACCAGTCACATTGTAATCAAGAAGGTGATTTTGCAAATATGGGTCTATGCTAGCAGATTGTTCTGTTTGATTCAGATGTTGCGCCAGTTTTACCGCTTCGTAAGCGTCAACCATTCCATATCCGAAATCTCGATTCCAATATGGGTCAACATCTGGAGCAGATGCAGGACCTCTACGTTCTGCAGTCTGCTTGAGAACTTCCTTGATTTGTAGTGGGTCAAGGTCAGGGTTAGCCTCTATCACAAGAGCAATTACTCCTGAAACTGAAGGAGTAGCATAAGATGTTCCTGAACCTCGACCTGTGTAGGTATTTTGAGAAGCGTCGCTGAATAGATTATTGCAAGAACCAGATGTCACACACCCCTCTGCTTGAATGATGTTCGTCCCAGGTGCACTAATTTCAGGCTTCAATTCATTGTATGGGTTGCTGTCACCATTATCACGGCGTGGGCCGCGACTTGAGTAACCTGCAACGGTGTCATCACCACGATTTATTGTATTGAGATCATCAGTCGCGCCAACTGTGACAGAAAGACTTGAGGAGCCCATACCTGACAAACCGTCATTGTCAGGCCCATCATTTCCAGCCGCAACACTTGGAGTAATTCCTACCTCAACTGCTTCGTTGAGGATACGGCTGTGCATATCTTCGCCATCAGAACCGCCACCTTCGTGGCTGGTGATCCCCCAAGATAGCGAAATGATATCGATTCCGAAATTTTGCTCATCAGCACCTTGCCAAGCAGAATCACGATTATCAATAATCCATTGAACACCATTCATAGCAGATTCATAGAATTCCTGCTCTAAGAAATAATTCTCAAATGGACCAGCGCCTGCATCGGTTCCGATGCGCACATCGATGAGTTTTGCATCTGGTGCGGCGCCGGTAAAATTTGATTGGCTACCATCTGCTTCCAATCCGGTTGCAGATGCCATGCCCATGCAGGCGGTGCCATGTTGATTACCATCATCTGGGTTGAATGAACCATCTGTTTCGCGCCCGCCCGCGAGGAAGCAGGTTGGGTCAGTATGCAAATAACACACAGCATCATACCCAGCAACGAACTTGCCAACTAAGCCAGGATGCTCTTCATCAACACCAGTATCTGTGAGAGCAATATTTACTCCTTCACCAGTAACTCCCAAATCCCATGCACCAACTGGATAAAATGATGAATTACGGGCTTTTACTGCCGGTGTTTGAATATCGCCATAGAAAGTAAGAATGCCATACCGCTCTACCATTACCACCCCATCAAGTTGTGCTAGAGCCAAAACATCAGAAGCATTGACTGTACCAATAAGCAAGGCATCAACCGAGTGTAAAAGTTGGTTTACCGTGTGCCCAAGTTCCTGAACTCTTGCTTCGTCTGCAAGGGTAGGAGTGTGGTCGTATGAGAGCCCCACATTGACTGCACCGGTAGCGGTTTCAAGAGAATCATGTATGCGATTTCGATTTGAGTCAAGAGTCGTGTATTCCCACCATGGCAATTCACCAAACATTGGCATCGCTATTTGGTCAGGTATTTCCGAGGTCTGATCTGTTGTGAGAATCTGAGCCGAATAACTGGTGTCAAGAGGGGATTGGCCCGCAGGTTGAATTGAGCCAACCAATGGTAAAACCATCACCAATACGAGAAGGTATGCCCACGAACGTGTTCGGTTCACAGTGGTCCGACACAGGGAGTGCATGAAAACCCCACGATGCCAAGATTACAAACAAATCAAAACTAAGAACCCAAATACCTAATCATTATTGT
>DUDF01000037.1 GCA_012959435.1 Candidatus Poseidoniales archaeon | reverse complement strand
GGAATATTTGTTCTAAATTTGTTCCTACAATCTTTGACCACTGCTTTTCGAGTAACTCAAGGGTTGCTTTCTTTTGGTCCTGATCTTGGAAATCATATTCAGAAACCATAGCCATGAAAGCATCTAGTGGTCCATTTATAATATCCATAACAGACCCAAATATATGATAAGGGGATATTTCGTTATCAGTATTAATGCTCAGTTCTTTTATTCGATGGTCAACATATTCTTTGGTCAAATTATATTTTGGGTTCTCAAATTGGTGTGTTGATAAGTCAGGATTTAGCATTATCAACATATCATGCAATAGAGTTGGCTCACCATCAACATGTTGCCGGAATGGGTTGATGTCTGAACGGGCTAATGAATACAATAAGCCATTTAGAAAAGGACGAAGCGCAAGATTGGTTCGATCCACAAAACGACCATTTTGTATAGCGGATTTAAAACAAAGATGATGCCATTGTAACGGTGCTTCTTCATCAGATTTAATCCCTAACTCTTTCAAAGATGTTTTTACTTCTTTAGAAATTGATTTGTAACGTTTCCTTGGTTTAGTATATAATATATCATCCAACTCCATTGTAGAAAATGTCCCTTTAACAATTTCAGCACCGTGGCCACCCATTTCAATTACTACTGGATTTGACCAATAAGAGCGATAAAAATACATCATATCGAATATGCCCATACTAGCTAATACCCATAATCCAAAACTATTGTTAATTCGCAATGGCCTTGCCCCTGCCTCTTTTTGTTTCTCAAAAGATTGATCTTTTTGATTGAATTGAAAATTATATTTAGAAGCTAACTCATTAACAATTTCATAATCCCTTGAACGTGAAGAATGAGTACTAGATATAATGTCAACTTTATCCATCCACTGTGGATTCTTTAACAAAAGAGCAAGCAATAATCTTGAATCAAGACCACCTGATAAGCCAAATTTTACTCTGACTTCATCTAAATTCATTATTGCAGATATAGAACCGCATAATTGTTTAATCCCTTCATTCAATGCTTCTTCATAAGATAAATTATCACATGTAAATAATGATTTAATTGGCCGCTGTATTTTTCTTATTGATAATGATTTTGAAAATATTTTTTTTGGCCTTTCAAAATCTTGTATTTGTGCTGTTATGTATGAGCCTGGAGTTAGTAATTTTATTCCTTTAACCATTGTATTACTTGACATCAAAGCACAGGATAATCCGTGTGTCCATGCCCTAGAATGGACTACTTTTTCATTCAATTCACAAGTTAAACTAAGTGCTTTTCTAATTTTGGTCAAAACAAACAATGAATCAGATGCTACAATTAAATCAGGAGTTGAAAAATACAGTATTGGAAATAAATTGAATAGATCATTTTGAATAAGTAGCTTTTCCTTGTCCCAAGAAGCAAGAACAAATGAGCCTTCAGCATCTATTGGAGATGATGTCAAGGACTCGCCTTCATGTGAAATATGAAAATTCTTGAACCCTTTAGGGCCTAGTACAATCGCTTCTTTATCATGATTCACCATCCAGCCCTTAAAGAAAAAATGTTCTTTCTGGTTAAATTCATTGTCAACTGAATTATAACTTGATGTTGTATCGTTACCTTTTTCTATAATCAAGCATGATATTGAATCTGAAATTGACATTACTATAACTTCATTTGAACGGTTTTCAATGTTTTTTGTTATTGATGAATGAATTATATTAATGGACGAATTTGAACCCATTGCAAATAGGTAATTCGACATCAATAATCCCAGTAACAGCCAGTTAATAAGAATCGCAGGGTTGTTATCCCTGCCCCTTATCGCAGGTCCATGCTACCCGACACCTTGCATGAGTTACCCCGAGAAGAACGGTTTGCTTATGCTAAATTACTCGCATACATGATTCAAATTGATGATGAAGTTACCATTGACGAAATGACCGTCTTTGAACAGCGCCTTGGTACTGCACTTCTCTCACCAGGACAAAGAAGAGAAATTCGCACATATCTCAAAAACCCACCAACCCTAAAGGAGTGCTTAGATGGACTTGGAGAGACCTCTGGGAGATTGGCTTTGCGCGATGCTGCTTTGATGACTGCAGCCGATGGTACTATTGATGAAAAAGAGCAACTTACTTTGGAAGAAATTGCTAAATATCTCAATTTAGATGAAGGAATAATTGACCGCTTACTTGACTGGGTCATGGCTGGATTTGATTGGATGCAAGATGGTCTTGATTTACTCAACGTTAAATGAGGTGTAGAAATGAGTGGCATGCTCCCTGATGCCATTGATATGCTTTCACCGTCTGAAAAAGAAGTCTATATTGAACTTCTAACTGTTGTAGCAAACTCTGATGGTGCGCTTGTTCGCGAAGAGATGGCTGCGCTGGAGGCTTTTATGGGTAGAGCGTTGTTGAAACCAGAGGTTCGAGAAGAGACCAGAAAAAAATTACGTCAGACTGGTGATTTAGAAGAATTATTAGAAAGATCAACTGTTGATACTTTGAGAGTCGCTCTACGTGATTCTGTCTTACTAGCCGCGGCTGATGGAGAATATCATCCAGACGAAGTGGTAGTCCTAGAGCGCATTGCAGAGGCCGCCGGTGTCAGCATAGATGAGTTGGACCAATTGTACGACTGGGTCACAGATGGGTGGCATTGGCTTGCCAAAGGTCGTAATGTAGTCGGTATGGGAATTGCTGGTGATGAACTCCTAACTGATGAATAAAAACTTGGCCCGCGTTATTGAACCTAGGTTGTAGGATACAATTTTACCAACTGATAATTTGATTGATTTACTCGCCTTGACATTGGGATTCAGAAGGCTTCTCGGCTCGTTTAGAGGGGTTTCCTCTCCGTATTCCGGAATTTAATTACTGGAACAGGTATTAAGGGTGTCACCACCCTCGTATAGGTTAGTGGCACGGGAACATCAGCGGATGCTACATAGAAAGGTGAGCGAATAAATGGGAATACATCCAAAAATTGGTATCACCGGTTTACCTCGTGCGGGTAAAAGTGCGGTAATGGAAAAAATCGTAAAGATGCTCGAAACTGAGCGCTCTAAGGAACTAAGTGGTAGGGGCGAAGATTCTAGCGACCATCGAATTATTGGTGGCATGAAAACCATACCGATTATGGATGGCACATCTAGAATTGGTTATTCTTGCATGAATATCCAAACCGGTGAAACTGCAACCATCGCCCACAAAGATATTGATTCACGAAATAGAATTCTTGGACTAGGAATTAACCCTCAAGCACTTGATGATGTCGCCGTTCCTGCTATTCAAGATGCTATGGATAATTATGAAGTAATTGTGATTGATGAAGTAGGGAAATTTTCTGTTGAGTCTGAAGCATTTGTGGAAATTGTTAGGGAAGCAGTTGAAGTGGATAAACCAACTATTTTGACCCTGCACAAAAAAAGCCGCCACCCACTGTTACAAGACATTCGTAGAAGAGATGATGCGAGAGTGTTAGAAGTTACTCCGGTTAATCGTGCATTACTCCCATACAAGATTCACAAGATTGTTCGTGAAACATTCTGATGGGATTGAAAATGGATTTTAGCCGGCAAAGGCAGCAAACTGCCGATATAATTCACACTCATTGTCTAGAGATGCTGAATGACTTGATGGTAGTGTCTGTTCTAAATTGGCCTCTACCCCCCCCACCAATCATTGATTCAGAATTTCCTTTAATTGAACCAAAATCAACTGCTCAAATAATTGAACAAGTTGATGGACTTTTCAAAATTGACCGAGCGAAGTTCAACAGCCTACTTGATGAATGCCGTGAATCAATGATCCCCCATCGTCTCTCTCTTACTTCTGACCCTGATAAAGAAGGGGAGAAATGGTTACTTAGAAGACTCGTTGAAGTTGCAAGAAAAATCCTTTTTGGGGTTTGTGAAGGTTGGTTAGCTACGGCACTTGATAGAGATGCGCCTGATGTCACACGTTGGTATACTGGAATTACTCTAGCCAATGGATTGTGCACACAAGGGGATGGGTTGGCTGAAAACCGTGGTTACCACATTCTTGAGAGTATTGCAATGACACACCCCCCTGGAAGATGGCCTACTCGCCCCCTTTCAGGGCCACACCAACTAGATTGGAATCAACAAGACCCTTCTGATATTGACATCGACGAAGAATCTGGTGGAATCGATGCTGCTCATTGGTTACTTGATGCTCTAGAACAAGGTAATGTTGAGAGGAAGGTTCTGCTGGTCAAATGGATGCGTTTGATGTTAGAGCGCCCAATTCTAGTAGAAAAAATGGCTTTACCAAACAGATTTGAACAGATGGTTAGGTCCCAACCTGAACTCGTTGCTGCAGAACTAGTATCTTGTGTCCCTAGATTGCTAGAAGTACACCCAGAATCAGGATTATTGGTATTAACTGCACTACAAACGAGAGTGGAATCCCATGTCAACTTCGCACTTGCAGACATACTTCCTTCTCTTCTTAGGGCTTCCTTAGATGTGGGGTTGGCATCATTAGATCAACTCGCTAATTCTGAAGATTCGGGCGCCCGGTCAGCAGCTACAGCGGCCCTCAAAGAATTAGCAACTATTGATTCGGGGGCTTTTCTAAGTCGAATTAAAAAATCAGCAACGGACGAAGACCCTGGGATTCGCCGTCTTTTCATACAAACCTGCATTCGAGACTACCTTGAATTAGACCGGATTGATTCACAGGACATTTTAATCCCCTTGTGGCTTGAGGATGATGAAGTCGCGGGAGTTAGAATGAGAGAATTGTTACTGCGGATGCAAGATGTTGATACCGAAGCATTTGCAATAATAGGTAATATGATTCACACGAAATCTGCTGATTCTCTTAACAAATTTTGGTCAGTATTAGATATAAGAAATCCTGAAAGGGCTGTGGCTTGGAAAGCACATATTATCGAGCAAGGACCTATCCCTGAACCCCTCACTTGAAGCGCAAAGAGGTAGTGGGATAACTATGGCAAAGGAACCAGAATGGCGTTGGCAACTAGCTATCGGCCTAATCTGTATTGCACAATCCTTCGTCAATTGGGACACGCCTGAAGGGCCTTGGCAAGCACAATCTTTCACTCGCGGAGTTATTGCCCTAGTTGGCCTTGGTTTTGTCTATGTTGCAAAATATCGCTGGCAATTCCGTGAGAGTGGGTTAATACCATATCTCAAAATTTACCATTGTGAACCACAACAAATCGCTAGGGTTTCCACAATAGATGGATTGGCTGCAATTACTCTAATTTTACTATTAAAAATCCTGTCAGAGAATGGTATCTTCGTACCAGTACCAGCACCCCTCATTCTTTTGCTCTATGCCATGCTGATGTTTTTGCACGCGGCTTATGCTTGGTTGGTCATTAAAGGACCATTACAAGATGAAGAGGAATAATCACCTTTGACCTGGTTTCCAGAACTCAAGTGGAAGAGGTTGTTCACCTTGCATTGCCCGAAATGCGAGATGGTCTGCGCGTTCGTTCCACCTATGGCCGCGATGTGCTCGAACCCACTCACCCGTTAATGGTCGCAGTGATGACACTTCATCCCAAAGAGATTGTACACGTTGTGCAAGCGCTTTGTTGGCTTTGGCCCGCCAATTATTTTGTGCTATCTCCAAAGCATATTGAGAATCGCCTCTAATGATTATTTTAGATTGGCCCGCTTCAACAAGAACCCACCGTAATGCGTGCGCAATAGCACTGAGTTCGGCGGTATTGTTTGAACCAACTTCAGCGCCGAGAAAACCATCCACACTAGAATCCGTGATTACCGGACCACTGATTTCAGTTTCCACTGCTCCAGTCCCATTACCTCGTTGGTTGTCACCTGTAACTATGACTGCACCCCACCCAGCAGGAGTTTTGGGAGTTACGTTTTGATTATCTTGGCAAGAACCGTCAACATAGATTGTCAATTCTGC
>DUDF01000036.1 GCA_012959435.1 Candidatus Poseidoniales archaeon | reverse complement strand
GCTGGTGCTCGAGGGTCAACTGCAGTACCCCAAATAGCGAACATTAGTAGGAAGGTGAGTACGGCTTCTACCGCAATTACACCCATCAATTCAATTCCATCGGTTGGTGCAGGAGTTCCCATTCCGTGACCAACGGCTACCATAGTGGTACCATCGAGAATTTGGGATAGCATCAGGCCTGCGATACTTGCTCCCAAAAGTTGTGCTCCAATGTATTTCAATCCAGTATTGTTATCGATCTTTTTGACAACCATCATTGAGATAGTCACCGCTGGATTGATGTGACCACCTGAAATGTTCATTGTTGCAGTCACTACAATTGCTAATACTAGACCATGCGCTAATGCGACTGTGGTAAGGTCACCACCCATCATAATTGAACCGGCACCAATGAATGTCAAGGCAAAAGTGCCTATCAACTCACAAATCAATCTACTCTGCATACTCACTTCTGTATTACTCATAATAATCGTCAAACCGTTCGGCGAAGCCATCTATATTTCAATTGATGTCTAACAACACTTGACTTGAAGGCGAATCACAACTGTTTGGAAATACAGGGAAACCTGAAAATTACTAGGTAAACCATTCAGTTTCGATGCCTGCGGGAATAATTGCTTCGTCCGCCACCACCCTTGCGGCCAGCTTTGCTTCCTTTATTTCCGCCACCGTGAGGGTTGCGGTCATGTCGGGACCCACCATCTTTCCTGTCTGATGGTTTTCCGCCGCCACTTCGGCCGCGATTTCTGCCGCCGCCGCCACCGCCGCCACCTGAATTTCGTCCGCGGTAGTTTCGGTTTTGATTTCCGAATTTTTTATTGTAAGGTCGGTTACCGCCACCTCTTCTACCACCACCTCGGCCGGAGCCACTTTTCTTGCGTGGTGCGGGTACATGTTTTACTTCGTAATTTGGTAATATTTTGAAGTCCGGTGGTCTGAAAGCAATTTTGATTCCAGCCTCTCTTTGAATCCGACTGCACAATTTCTTCTGAGGATGTTGTACTATACTGATGACAGTTCCAGTCGCTCCAGCCCGTGCAGTCCTTCCGCTACGGTGTTTGTAGGCCTTACCATTTTCAGCTGGGTCATAGTGAACTACACAGTTGATTCCTTCAACATCAATGCCGCGAGCCGCCACATCAGTAGCAATAAGCGCCAAACATTCTCCGCCTACGAAATCTCGCATTGCTCGATTGCGCTGACGCTGGTCCATCCCTCCATGCAGAGTGGCAACTCCTACGCCCTCATCCTCAAGTTCAGAGCCAACCCTTTCAACTCCTAATCGGGTTCTACAGAATACGATAGTACGTCCACACTTGCGAATTGCTTCTGCTGTGATATTTGATTTCATCTCACTCTTCATCAACCAGAAAAAGTGCTCCATGGTTTCCATGCTCACTTCTTTAGGCCCAACCTCTATGGTTACGGGGTTATTCTGGTACTTCTCAACCAATTCTGCAACTTCATCATCCAAAGTTGCACTAAAGAGAATAGTTTGCCGATCTTTAGCACACTGGTCAAGAATTTTGCAAACAGGCTCCATGAATCCCATGTCAGCCATGCGGTCAGCCTCGTCAATCACTACTGTTTGAGTGTGCTCTAGGCTTAGTGCATCGTGCTCAAGAAGGTCAATCAATCGACCAGGGCATGCGACTACAATATCCACGCCACTTGAGAGGGCTCGGCGTTGGACTTTGTAGGGAATCCCTCCATACACGGATATTACTTCGAGGTCGAATGCTTCTGCTAGGGGTTTAATCACCTTGGTAATCTGTTCTGCAAGTTCACGGGTGGGGGTTAGAATAAGTGAGGTTGGTAATTCGATTTTGGCAACTTCAGTGCGTGAAACCAACGGTAATCCAAAAGCGAGGGTCTTTCCAGAACCGGTTGGAGCGCGGCAGCAGATGTCATGGCCAAGCATTGCATCTGGGATTGCTTCGCGCTGAACTTCAAAAGGTTCAGTAATTCCCTGTTGGGCAAGGGTATGGACTAAGGCGGGGTTAATGCCGAGATCAAAAAAACTGACGCCCAACTACCTCATCTCCGAGTTGACCCGCCCGGCCCTCTCTATTTAACCACCCAAGTGAGAAAGTTGCCAACTGCTCATCGTATCAAATTGGTCCGCGCTCCCGGACTTGAACCGGGGACATCCTGATGGCTGCCAAATACAACCGTTGTATTACGAGTCTACAGTCAGGCACTCTGCCAACTGAGTTAAGCACGGGCAAGCCGCCGAGCGCCATCTCTCATTTGACTATTTCCGGCCCTCATTCATTTTCCCCTCACTCCCTTACACACAATAGTGTGTAGCCAAACTCAACTTTTCTGTTTTGGGGAATTATTCAACTCGGCCTATTTATTCCCCTTGCGGCCTTTACAAGGGGGTCAAGAATCGCCCTGTACAGGTGAACACAGACCGACAACCGTTTATACTCTTGAAGTAGCGAGTTAGTGTCTGTAGGTAGTGAGAACTGTGAAGTCCATGGATGGGGGACAAAGTGCGGAAAGTGGTGAAGACTACAGTGGAATTGTTGATGAAATACGAAAGGACATTGACACTGGTCCGACAACAACACTTCTAGATGATGAGTTAGGGGGATACGGGGTTCCAAATCCACGCCTTCTGATTTGTGGCTGTGGTGGTTCTGGTAATAACACGATGAACAGAATAACTCACCTGGGTGTTGAGGGTGCAGTCACCGTTGCAATTAACACTGACAAACAACATCTTGACCATACTCGTGCAATGCAGAAATTGCTGGTTGGCAGACATATCACTCGCGGACTTGGTGCTGGGGGCGACCCAAGCATGGGTCGTAAGTGCGCTGAGGCAGGCCGTGATGTAATCTCAAAAATTGTTAACAACGCGGATTTAGTTTTCATTACTGCTGGGCTAGGAGGTGGCACTGGTACTGGAATCGCTCCAGTGGTTGCTGATGAGGCAAAGCGAGCTGGAGCACTAGTGGTAGCAATTGTAACAACTCCATTCCATGTTGAAAGGCGACAGCGAATGCAAAGAGCGCTTGAAGGATTGGAGCAATTGCGAAAAACCTGCGATGCAGTTTTGGTTTTAGATAATAATCGGCTTCTTCACTATGTGCCGAATCTTCCGCTAGATGAGGCTTTCAGCATTATGGATCAATTAATCGCTGAAATTGTCAAGGGAATCACCGAGACAATCACCTTGCCATCACTAATCAATTTAGATTTCGCAGATGTCAGAGCCATCATGGAAGATGGTGGCGTGACAATGATGCTCTATGGCGAGTCTGACCGTGGGGCTGAGGAAGTTGTGCACGAAGCGATGAACCACCCCCTTCTCGATATTGATGTATCTGGTGCGACAGGTGCACTCATCCATGTAACAGGTGGACCTTACATGACACTTGAACAGGCCAACCAAGTGGTTGACCTAATGACTAGTAGGATCGCCCCTGATGCTAATGTGATTATGGGTGCGCGTCAAGATCCAGGGTTTGGTGATACCATTAAAGTGATGTCAATCATCACTGGCGTTGTTAGAGACCGGCTCTTGGAGGAACAAATGAGTGCTGATAAGTTGGGAGAAGCTCTTGGCTTGGCTCAACAAGGTGATGCTGGCAGTCGGTTTGGCTTCCAGCGCTTCGATTAATCGAAGTCAAATTTCATTGCTCTAGATTATTCTCATCTGCAAGTTTTGCTTCAAATCAATGGCTCTTTCAAATAGGGTGGGTAATCACCCCTTTTGCCGCTTAAGGTAGGGGGGAGAAAGAGACATGGATAACGAAACACGAACAACCGTTCAGATCGCAGATGCTTCAGGGCATGCTGAGATGGAACTAACCAAGGCCGAGACGATGGATGTAATCGCACAGAACCAGGGTGCATGGGTATTCGCAGGAAACCAGCTAGTACAGCCGGCTGCCCTCGAACAAGCAAACTGGGCTGATGTAGGCACTGTTCAGGTGATGCCACCACTAGTTGGGGGACAAATCTGAACACTAACAAGACAAGCTAACACGTTGGGCCGGGGGTGAGAGTCCCCGGCCCAGCACTAACAATTACAGATTATAACTGAGGCGAACCGCTGATAAAGGGACAGCAGGTCGGCGAGTCGCTAAGGAGGACTTGAGTATGTCAAAAGGGACGTCACACCATCTTCGCGAGACTTGGAAAAGGCCGAAGGATAACCTTCCGTCTGACTACCGTCGCGAGCGCATGACGCAATGGCGTCATGAGCCAGTTTTCCAGCGAATACCTAAGCCAACTCGTATTGACGCAGCTCGCCGTATAGGATACCGTGCGAAGCAAGGAATCACAGTTGTCCGCACTCGAATACGCCGTGGTGGCTTGCGTAAGTCTAAGATTAACGCAAAGCGTAAGCCGTCAAAGATGGGTATGCGAAAAATTACCATGGCAAAATCAACTCAGCGCTTGGCTGAGGAGCGTGTTGGTAAGAAGTATCCAAATATGGAAGTCTTGAACTCATATTGGGTTGGTCAAGACGGTAAGCAAAAATTCTTTGAAGTAATTCTAGTGGATCCTAACCACCCAGTAATCAAAGCTGACAAGCAGTTGAGTTGGGTTGGTAACAGCCGACACCGTGGACGAGCCCACCGAGGTAAGACCAGTGCTGGTAAGCGAGGCCGTGGATTACGCAACAAAGGTAAGGGTGCAGAGAAATTACGCCCAAGTCTGAAGGCTAACCTAAACCGTGGCAAATAACTGAGTTTGACTTAACTCAGCGACAACTTTGATTGACCTTGACCGTCCGTTGTGCTACAATGGCGGAGGCACTAGTCACAACTTTGCGTGGACTTCCTGTTTTTCTTCCCGACGGGAGAAGGCTTGGAATTGTTCACGATACTGTTATCGAAGTAGACCATTGGTCAACTTCTCACCTTTTTGTGGTAGATTGCCCGGAGGAGTTAGTTGCCGGAGGAGTCCATGTTGCGGTGCCTTGGCATTGGGTACGTGGCATCGAAGATGTGGTAGTTCTTCGTTGGTTTCCTCCCACTCCTATTCCTGAGGACCCCGTGAACCCTTGATGAGGGATGAGCCCCTCGGAGAGTTCGGTTATCATGTTTGAACTGCATGTGTTGGGTACTTCGTCGGCCCGTTTTTCACACGACCGAGCCGTTTCTGGCTCGTTTGTGATGACTCCTGGTGGTGCAGTTTTGGTAGATTGTGGCGAAGGGATGCAAAAACGCCTACTTGATCAAAATAAAGCTTTGAAGAAGAGTGGCTTGCAAATTCGTAGTCGGATGGCTAAAGTCCGTGCAATTTTGTTCACTCATGGCCATCTTGACCATTGTTGGGGATTATTGCCGATGTTGTATACAATGTCATTGGATGGCCGCACTGAACCACTTACTATCATCGCCCCGACCAGCCAGAAGGCTGTTGCATGGTCGCTGAAAAATCCCGGCGATTCACCGCCTGCAGAGAGCGGTGTTGATTCAACAGATTTAGCAATTCTATTCCAACAATGGCAATCTCTTGGCTCAAAAGATGATGATTTTGGTTTCAAAATAGATTGGGTGCTGTTGCCAATTGAACAGCAATCCCCATTTATTTCCCCAATTCAACCCTTTGACGGTGTTGAATTGATGGTAGTTCCTACCGAACATGGGATCCCATCTTGTGGATGGCAAATCACTAGCAATCCAAAGATGGGGAAATTTGACCGCGCTAAAGCTGATTCACTATCTCTATCCACTGAACAGGTCGGAGCACTTGCGAGTGGTGAAAATATTACAACAGATTCAGGACCACTAATGGCTAAAGATTTCCGCGGCGCAGAGAAACCTCGGCGTTCTCTTCTAATTTCAGGGGATACTATTGGGGATGTACAAGCATTTGGTGAACTTGAAACCCCTCCTGATTTATTGTTGCATGAGGCGACTTTCCTAGAACACAAGTCAGAAAAGGCAAGAATGTACAATCATTCAACTACACACGATGCAGCGCGGCATGCTGAAGTTTCAGGTTCTCAAGTTTTAGCATTGACTCATTATAGCTCAAGTATTGACGACATATTAGTTGTTCAAAGTGAAGCCCAAGAACTACATAAAAGGTCAATTGCATGCAGTGATGGAGATGTTTTCACCATTTCACGTAATGGTGATATTACAGTCCATAGGCGTTGTGAAGAGTGGAAAAATTACTCGCTTTGAAGGAATGATATGACTACACCCGAAGGGTGAACCATTGAAAGGGAGAACAGCGGCACAACTTATGATGCGTTGGAGCGTAGTCGTCTCAGTTGCCCTTTTGATGCTACTAAGTAGCATGGTTCCAGTAACGATTTCAGATGACTTGAATTCGAATGATATCAACCAGCAAGCAGGGGCAAAAGACCCACCATGTCCAGCAACAAATGTCAGCAGCCTTCCACCGATGGTGAACCTTGCTGACCAAACATGTTTGCAAGTATCACTAGGGACTTTAGCGCCTGGGAGTTTAGTTTCAATTGAAGCATCAATAACAGGTAATTCATCAGACTTGCTATTCTTCGCTGCAAATTCAGTCGGCACATATCTCAATGGTCAATCTTACAGGACATCCTCCATTTGGGAAGCTGATGCATCGGTAGAGTCACTTTTAGGTGATGCTGAATGGCACTGGGAAGTTCCATCCATTCCATCTTCGCCAACAGCATGGTTTCTGATTCTTGACAATCTTGCACATTCAGGAGACCAAGGTAATGGTGGGCAGGGTGGAGGTGATTCCAATATCACAATTTCAGTTACTTTTCCCACAATGTCATACTGGACTCTAATGGACTCATTACAAGTCCTTGCACCGGGGAGTCATGTTGCTCTTCTTGGGCCATCTGAACTAACTCTAGACGTGGGCACTCAAGTTTCAGTAACTGCCCTCCCTCTCTCTGGGGTGGGGGATTTGTTTATCCTAACTGAGGCTCAGAAAGACACCTACTTGTTGGGTGGCGGTGGTGCTTTTTGGGTGCCTGGGACTCAAATGCTTTCGATATCAACTGCAACTTCACAGCCTTGGATTGTGCCATCGGATTTAGCCGGAGAGCCTCTCTATTTATTCTTGGATAATGAGGATGGTCCAATTGGTGGCGGAGATGGTTTGTCTCCCTTGAGAATTACAGTCAGTGTCACATTATTGCCAGTATTGAATCCAGTAATATCAAGTGCTGATGATTTGAACGATGTTGATGTAAAAGAACAGGTTAGTTTTGATGTTGAATCCACCCCTAATCTTTCACAGCAGGTTGATTTGAGTCAGACCGAATGGGATTTTGATGGCGATGGTTCCACCGATGCTACTGGTGAATCAGTGACGACATTATTTTCTAGTCCAGGGAATCGTTCAGTGAAAGCAACAATTCACGGTCCCGATGACAGAATTAGTAGTAATACAATTGCAGTAACTGTGATTGATTCTTCAAATCCAAACACTTCAATTCTTGGTTCTGATGTTTGGCAGAGAGATGTTGACGCAAATTTCACATTGACATCAACATCAACTGATAATTGGCAAGTTATTAGAGAAGAATGGAGGGTTGATGGTATCCTAATATCCTCTTCTACAACCTCATTACCCTCATCATTTACTCATTCAATTAACACCACAGGTGAACATATTGTTGAATTAACTGCAGTTGATGGGGCTAACAATATCGCCGCTACGATTGTCACGGTTATGGTGAGAGACGGTACAAAACCAGTAGTGGGTGACATTGTAGCTATTGATACAGTGATGGTCGGTACTTCAATGACTTTCAGTGTAAATGCAAGTGACCCCGAATCAGGACAGCTAGGATATAATTGGGATTTTGATCAAGAGGTTGATTCCGATGGCGACAGTGTGACTATAAATGATGTTGACGCCACTGGCTCTACAGTAGAATGGACTTTCTACATAGCGGAGCCAACCTATGTCACAGTTACAGTTACTAATGATGCAAATCTTTCAACGACAGTTGAAGTTTTAGTGGTTGTGGAGGCTGACCCAACTGCTGTAAGCAGCACTTCATCTCCACTGGATAGTCTAGTACCATTCATCATTTTAATGATTGTTGTGGTGCTAGGTGGAGGTGGTTGGTTTGCTTGGAGAAAACGTAAGGAAAAGTTGCACGAAGAAGCAGTTGCTCTCGCTCAAGCAGCCTCAGAAGAAGAGGCGGAAGAACCGGAACCAGAACGTGATGACCAACTCACAATGTATGCACCATCCGGCTCTCAATCAGGTGGCTATGGTGGTGGCGGCGATGCTAGCATTGCAGCGCTAGCTGGGACTGGTTATTCTCAAGGCACAGTATCCGAAGATGCTCTAGCCGCATTTGGGGATGATGATGAACCGCAAGAAGTTGCTGAAAAAGACCCAATCCTAGATGACCTCGATTTCCTCCGAAGCAAAGATTCGAAACCGGCGACTGAAGTTGCAAAGGTCGAGGCAGAAGCAGAAGCACCTGCAACTAAACCAGAAGGAAAAGTTGCCAAGCGCTCATCGGGGATTGCTCTTCCCGATTCTGCAGGTGTTACAACATCTCGTCCATCAGTTCAATCAAAAGCAGCACCAGTGCAACAGGATTCACCTACAGCCAAGCCTGTGGCTGAACTTGAGCCTGAACCTGAAGAAGTTGATAGTACAACCGTGAAAGCCTCTTGTCCTTCTTGTGAACAGATGTTTGCTGTTGATATGCCAAATGACATTGAACAGGCTCTAGTGGCTTGTCCTAAATGTGACCAAAGAATTCGTCTTGAAAAATAATCCTTTAATCGTCCTCTATGAGGACGAGTAACATTGGCTAATTCCGATAATGCAAGAAATGACTCAATTTTGATTCAATGAACCAAATCGTTCAAGCAACATGAGAGAGTAAATTACACCATGGAGGAGGCAAGCGTCAGATTGTTAGTTGCCGGACCTCGCACATCAGACTCAAAAATGGGGATTTTAATCACACTCATCATTTTGTTGCCACTTGTTGCCCCAATTAGTACTGCATCAGCCGAATTACAGGTCAGTGCTGAGGATTTCGATATTCTTTCTCAACTTGATACAGCGCTTGAAACTAGGTCTAGCATGGTGGGTAATGCAGCGGTGACAACTGCTGCTAGTAACGCTCTTGATCAAGTAAGATTGGAAGAGAGATTGAGTGATGCTAATGACCCGTTATCGCGTATTGATGAGAGCATGTCAAATATGGTGATGGTTGATTCCACCCCTCCTATACCTGTACATCCAACACCATACGAGATGGTTTTGAATCCAGATGAACACCCCGATGAATGGGCCAACAATATTTGGGGTACTCTCCTGACTGCTGATAATTTCGTTATTTGGACCCACTTCAAGACAGATACTGGGCAGGAATATGACCACTATGAAGAGGTTGATTTTTCAGAAACTGGGCTTTTTGCAGGCGGATTAATTGGATTAATTACAGGTTCAAACCCACTTCTTCATGAAATTTCCATCGATGATGATTCTACCAACGATATCGAGGTTGGTTTCAGTATTGATACCTCACAGAGTGATGGTTGGGGGACTGAAGGAAATCCACCAACTACTTTGTGGGTTGAACCAACAATTGAATTCTCAGTAGTGGCTCTTGATACTCAAGCAACTTTGTGGGACCACATTGAATATCTTGAAGTATCGTTGATGAAACAATTTGCATATTCGTTGAACCCACTTGGGGAAGGGGAGAGTTATGTTTGGGTAATTGACAGCCGATTCACGATGATGCCAGAAGATTTTAGCTTGGAAGTAGGGCTTGAGAGATTCTGGTTTGATATTACTGGAGCCACATTGTCATTCCTCTCAGCATTAATTGGAATCGTTACTGGGCCAGTAGATGAAACAGGAATTTCAATCGCATCAGTAGCCGCACCGTATGCGATTCATGTAGATAATGTAGGCCAAACAGATTGTCCTGACGATTACGATGCCGCTACGATGTATGATGCTGAATCTAGCGTACATCGTTGTACCGTAGGTATTGGATTTGGTTATGTTCACTTTGACGCGCCGGCCAATGCAGGCGATAAAGAGACCAACGAATTTGCTTACATTGATATTGGAATTCATCCTGTTGAAACGAATGTAGTTCTACCTTCTGTTATTGATTTGGTACTGAGGAATGACGATGTCCTAACAACTTCATTTGGAGTAACAGGAGAGGGTGGATTGGATACGATTGAGTACTTCTCCGATGAAAGAGCAGACCTACATTTACACTTCCACGAAAACCGTTCTAACCAAGTTTCTGCACCGGGTGAACCTTATGGGAATATCACCGATTCTCAAGGTTGGCTTAGAGGAATGCCTTCTGGGCAACTTCCCTCAGATGAGGTGTCAAGAATTTTCCGAATGCTTGGTAGTGAATCATCACCAGAATTACCAGGACAAATGCCAGAAAGGGTTTCAATGATACTTGCAATCAAGAATTTCAGTAAAGATACAACTCCAAATAATGCAGATTCCACATTACCTGTTGACCCGACTGACCCACCAAATACACTGGTTGTGTTATTTGCAACTCAGTCGGTTACCGAAATTGATTATTCTTCTTGGTTCCAACGAGAAGGCGCAATCGATGATCACCGAAGATTACGTATCCATGCCACAGATTTACCTACTGGGTTAGTTTTGCAAGGTAGTTTCCAACTAGGAAGTAGTGAAGCAACCGATGGGGGCATTGGTAATGCGCAATCAGACCCGATTTCAGCGCTATTAGATGCAACAATTCTCAATATTGTTGATGTATTCATTGATATTGGTAATATCGTAAATAGTATTCCAGAAGCAATTGTCAACATCGTTGGTGGCGATGGCTCTGGTACTGGCACAGGTGGTGAAATCTACCTTGACTTCTACACTTCAATTGCAGCAGACAGACAATTGATGAGTCTTGGAATGGCGCATATAGAATTGGGCTCTAGTATGCAACCAACTACAGATGGCCCCCATGTAATCATGGCAGAAGACCTCGGATTAGGAATGGTAAATGGCAGACAGGGGATGGTGGAGCCGTTGGTACCCGTCGCTGTGAGTATCCAACTTGATGGATTGAAGTCACTACACATTGTTGATGATGTATTAGCGGAACAACAACTCGTTTCTCTGAGGTCTCAAGGCGGTGACCCATTACGATTCGTCTACATGGAACACGAATCGGGGTCACTGATTTCAGAAAATTTCCAGTCAGTCTATGTTTCGAATCAACCAGCAAGTCTTGACTTATTGGTTAGCGAAGGAAATCTCACATGGGCAAGTGATAGAGGAATAGATGAGATTCTTTACAGTGGGCGCTCAGGCGAACAAAGGCAAGTTGTACTCATTGAGCAGTTTCCTCAAAATTTCAGTATGGGGATTGGCTCAACAGTTGATTGGGCTGGGGATACCCCAATAGGTAGCGTTACAATTCAGATGGGTAACGCAACTGACTTGCGTACAATGGATGGTGACCATTTCCAATTTTGGCAAAACATTGACACCAACGAAGCCTCGCTTTCAGCACGTATTAGTGGGATTTCAGAAATCTCCTATTCCCCGCCAGTTTTGGAAGGAAGTTCTGGAATAGATGGGATGCCAACAGCAAGCATAGTTACTGAAGGTGGAAATGATTTGGCAATAATGCTCAGGGATGAAACCGATTGGGATGAACCAACATTGGGAATTAATGGAGAGATATTAATCAGTCCTTTACCAGCTAATTTGGAAATTGCAACCCCCCCCTCGAATGGCGAGAATCCAATTACGATGCCAACTTTCTCAACTGAAAATGGTCTTGGCGGAGTAGGATTCTTCCTTGCAGGATTTTCTGATGTTGGTCGTGGCGTAAATGATATTCTCAGTGGTTTTGCAACTAGTATCACGGGTAATGGGTCAGGTAGCGAAGATTTCTCTATAGGAATAAATCTTGAAACTGATTCACCATTTGATTTAATTGTTGATATCCGTCAGGGAGATATGCCATTAGAACAACCTGATTGGGTACATGGTATGGCGATGAGAGCGGGACAGTATGAGAACAGTACAGCATTTCATTTACTCGCTTGGTTACCTGACCTCCCTCCTCAAACCAATATATTCGTAGAATACACTAACATGAGTGTGCGTGACAAGTACCATGTTGAAATTGACCTTTCAGGGTGGGTGCCTACTCGCGAAGAGTTCATTTTTGATGTCAAAGGATTTGAAGGCCAAGATTTCGCTCTCACAATGTTTGGGTTTGAGATAGGGCAACAAACCAGTCTTCAAGTGGAGATGGATTTAGAACGTATAAATGACTTAGCAATTCCAGAAATTCAGTTGACATCTCGTTATGAAATGTCACATACACTTGACTTTGTTCATGCAATGTTACTTGACAGGAAGGGGGCAACTAGGTCAGAGGTTTTACTCAACGATATTCCCCGCTCTGTTGATTTTAATGCGGCACTTGGTCAGAGAGTTCATCTCTCAATGACAGTACCGGAAGAAGAACAAATCAACAAACGAAGTGTAGAATCAATAATGATGCAACAGCAGATTTACTCGGAAGGGGAGTGGTGGCCACTTACGGTATTTATTCACGAGGTACCAGGTACAATGACTCTTGATGTAAGGCCATCTTTCAATTTTGATATCACCCAAGATACCAGTTTCCAAGGCATGCCGACTCTTGATTATACATCCTCGGGTAAAGGTATGGATTTGTTCATGACAGCCGCTGGTAGAGCAATAAACAGTAGAGGCGATATATTGATGCTAGCCGAAAACATGGCTAGTCATGTATCAATCGCACCGACTGAAACTTTTGGCTTATCGGTGTCATCATCTGAGGGTGGCATCGACCGCATCTATGTCAAACAAACAAATGTCCCTGCATCTCCCGGGGTTTACATTCAACAAGTTGAGGCTATTGGCGAAAACTTGCAGAGTGCAACAGTTGAAGCATATTGGATTGGAGGCACCTACCCAATCGTCAAAGTGAGTGATGTCAGAGGTGGTAGAATAGCCGCTACTGCGCGGGCCCAAGCAGATGTTGGTGGGCAAACCTTTGACGTAAGAGCTGTGCTCATAGATGCCCAAACAACCAGTTTCATTCCATCCGCCTCAACAATGAGTATTAACGGCTTAACCAGCGATTTATCACTACTAAACGCAGTCCCTGGTTTTGACAGTTCGTCAACACATTGGCTCTTCCCAGAGCCACTTTCAACTGCTGCAGCCACGTTGCTGTTTACAATTTTCTGAGGTGTAAAAAATGGCTAAAGATCAACCAGAAGGCGCCTTCAATTTGGTTGGCGATTCGGATAATCCTACCCTTGAAGAAGCAGAGCTTAATGAGGGGGAAGAACTAGTTGATGTTGGAGGAAAAACCTTCTCAAAAGATGAGGTTGATTTGGCACATGATGCACTAGAAAAAGTGAGGGAAGTTGGTGAGAGGGTTAGTCAAGTAATCACTCCACTTAATGTGGTCTTGGCATCAATCTTCATGGCATTTTTAATTTTTACAACATTCGCAGTTGTGTTTTGGGTAGTTCCACGTGATGCCGTTTCTGTAGACTCAGTTTACATGCAGAGTGGACCAGGTCATGTGGTGATGGTTGAGTTGCATAATTATGGTACAAAACCAATTACCGATGTGACGCTTACGGTGACATTTACTGATGAAGATGGTGAAGTCTTGAATTCAACTAGATTTTATCGTTCTGAAATTGCAGCCCATACGTCGATTGCTGGTGATGACCTTGAGTTAGTAATTGGTGGTGTCACTGTATGGGCGAATTATGAAATTGTTATTGAAATTGAGTATTCATACTACGATGCTTCGGATTTGAAAGAATCTTGGAGTCATGAAGTTGGTGATTGGAGTAGTGAGTATTTCACAGATAAAACTGAGCGTCATTGGCTGTAATGCAAGAACAACCCACTGAACCCTAACTGATATAGAGGCTCGGTTGTCCCCTCTAAAGGAGGGGACATGATGTCAAACCGTTATCCTGCATTATTGATGCTGATATTGCTTCTTTTGATGCCAATGGCCTCACTCCTGCCTAACAAATCTGAATCTGAAGATTTTATCGGAAATGAATTGGGTACAATTGAATATATTTTGATTGAACCAGATCCAAACAGTATTCGAGGGTTGGATAATTCAATTTTGACCGAGGGAACTGAACAAATACGTACAACGGAATCCTCAACGAGAATTGGCATTTATGATTCGGATGGTTTGAGATTGAATCGAGTAATTCCACCTTCTTTGGCAATATCTAGATTTGATATGGCTATGGTTTTAGTTGATGGAGAGGTTGGATTATGGACCGCCCAAGAAGAGATATCCACAGTTAAAGGGGCAGAAATCCGGGCTTATATTCCACCTTCTGGATTTTTGATTCAAGGTGAGGCAACTGCTCTTCAAGCAGTAAAATCCCTCCCCTCAGTCGTAGCATTACACCCAGTGCCTCTAGCAATGTTTGTTTCAGATGAATTGCTTGAGAGCCCAACTACTGGAAGCGAATTTATCCGCATTGAAGGATGGCGTTCAAACTTAGATGGCTCACTTATTGATGGCATTGATATCGCTGACTGGAAGTGGAGTGTTAGCGAGGTAGCGGAATCAGAAATGATAGTTGAATCAAACCTTGATGTTGGTCGCTATGAGGGTTGGGTAAATACAAACGATATACCAGTAATAGCTGCAAATCCAGCAATATCATGGCTAAGAATACCACCTGTTTTTGAATTACACAATTCCGAAGCAAAAGGTCACATGAGGGTGTCATCAGTTGTTTCTGCATTTGGAACAACCCTCAATGGCAGTGGGCAAATTATTGCAGTTGCAGATTCTGGGCTTGACCAAGACCATGGGGATATGAATGGTAGAATTAATGCTGTAGTTTCAGTAGTAAGTGGTGACTCGTCAACCGAAGACACACACTCTGGTCATGGCACTCATGTTTCTTGCACAGTTCTTGGTGATGGAAATAGGGGAGGGTATTCGGGGGTTGCTCCTGAGGCTAACCTCTATTTCCAAGCAATGGAAAGAGATAGTGATGGGCAATTCTACTCACCCAGTATGAATTATTTGCTAAATGCGGCGTACAATAGTGGTGCAAACATACACACGAACTCGTGGGGTTCTCAAGCGAATTTTGGTAAATATACAACTGACAGTGCTGATGTTGATGACCGGACTAACCATTACGATCAATATTGGTCCTATGATGGGATGGCGGTGTTGTTTTCAGCAGGTAATGATGGTAATGGGGCGGGCACGATAACTCCGCCCGCCACTGCAAAAAATCAGATTGCGGTAGGTAATCATCACAACCGAGGTGGTGGTGCTCCTGATACATTAGCGAGTAGTAGTAGTCGTGGACCAACTGAAGATGGTCGCATCAAACCAGATGTTACTGCACCCGGTGCTTGGGTGCGTTCATGTCGCTCTCAAGATGCAACAGATACTGCTGGCTCAAGTTGGCAGAGCCAGTGGTATTTGGAATATTCAGGAACTTCGATGGCAGCCCCAAATGCAGCAGGTGCGTCAGCACTAATTCGAGAATATCTGATGGAAGTAGCGCTACGACCAGAACCTCAGGGTGCTTTAGTGAAGTCATTACTGATTCTAGGTGCAGAGGATATGGGTACTCGAGATATTCCAAATAACGACGAAGGTTGGGGGCGTGTCAACTTGCAACGCTCATTGGCAGCCATAGGAGATACAGGGGTTTGGGTTGATGACCGTAATTTTTTGCGCAGCGGAAACAGCCGAGATTATTCATTCAATTTGACACATGGTTGGCAACAACTGAAAATAGTTCTTTCATGGTCTGATTATCGTGGTAGTACATGGGCTACTGACCAGTTACAGAATGATTTGGATTTGCTAGTCACAGCACCGGATGGGACAACCACATACCTAGGGAATGTCTTTGAAAATGGTCGTTCGATTTCTGGTGGAACTGCTGACGATATCAACAATGTCGAGGTGGTTTTGATTGACCAAGCTCAAAAAGGAATTTGGACAGTACGAGTCTCCGATGTTCGTCATGGTGGGCAAAAATCTGAGCAGACATACGCTTTGGCAATACGTGGTGCTGGCGTTGACGACTTGTCACCCGATGCAGCGTTTGTAGCCCAGTCGTTTTCACTCTCTGACCCAATTCCACAAGTCAATGAACCGGTTACTTTCACAGTTCAAGTTTCTAACATGGGAAGCCGTGTGATGGATGATTTACAGGTACGTGCGAACGCTGGTGGTCAGATGTTAAGCACCCAAACCATTAGTCTTGGTCCTGGTGAAGTGAAGGGCTTGAATTGGCAATGGACTCCCGTTACTAACGGTGATAACGACATAATCATTGAAGCAGACCCAACAGATGCTTTTGATGAGTTGGATGAGGGTAATAATATCTTAATCGTGACTGTGGGTGTTACTGAGCCAGGGGTCCGCGTCACTGCTCAAAGTGTGATTGAAAGAGTTAGAGATTCTACAAGTAGTACAGCACAATGGAATCTTACTATCAGAAATACGGCATTGATACCAACAAATGCTACGATATCTGTTGAAAAGCCAATTCGTCAAAGTGATGGCCAGCAATTCACCAATTGGTTCCAATCATTTTCTCAAACAACTTTCTCTCTCAACGGTTCGCAATCAGTGGATGTTGGACTTACGATGGTTCATCCATCCCCTCCAGAACCAGGGATTTACCAATTTACTGTGACAGGAAGAGATGTTGATAACGGAATAGATTATCCAATTACACTTACATTAGATGTTCCTATTTTGCCAGGATTTAGGTTTGATAATCTCAACCAAATTACAGTTTCTCCCATCGAAAATACTTCATTTGATGTGACGATGCATAACGAAGGTAATGGCCCCCAAGGTTGGGATTTGACTCTAGATGCTCCCTTTGGTTGGCATCTTGGTTTTGATTCACTTGGTTCAATTGTAGGCACACCATCAGCATCGTCTGGTTACATCGCTACCGCTAGCACTCAGGTATCGAGCGTAACTCTAGTTCCTCCATCAGATCAAATGGTATCATCTGGTACTCTGCTAAGTGGTTCATTGACTGCGGTGTCACAACTTGATGATAGTTTGACGTGGGTTCTTGATTTTGATTTCATTGTGGCCGGTTATCGAAATGCAAGTTTACTCAATGAGTCAAGTTTTGGGAGTTTGCGACCAGATAGCCAACTAAACCTTAGATTCACAGTAATGAATGAAGGTAATATTGAACTCACACTAAGTCCAACAGTAGAATTACCTGGCGGTTGGGCGGTTTCTAATCAACTGCCAACCATGACCTTACAACCGACAGAAACGAAATCGCTTGTCATTGGTTTGCAAGGAAATGGAGTTGCTGCAGCAGGACCAATTCAATTGATAATGATTGATAGTTCAGGATTCCGTATTGAATGGGATGGCTATTTGGATGTCCAATCAGTACCTCAACCAAGTATCAATTTTGATGAAATTATTTTGGCTGATGGTTCTAGGTCTTCCAGTATATTCGGCTTAGGAGACCATGCCGTAGGAATGCCTGGTTTCAGGTTGGTTTGGCTAGTGACAAATAGTGGGGCCCAATCCTGGACTCCAATAACTAAATTGTTACTACCATCAAGTGCATGGACTGGAATGTGTGATTCAATGCCTGAAGTCGCACCAAGTAGTGGTGAACGTGTCGAGTGTCTAATTGTGATGCCGCCTAGTACTGATGCTGGAAGTGAACCAGCGGTAACTATGCAATTAACAATAGACGATATCCAAATATCAGATACTGTAACTTTGAAAACTGCGACCACGAAGAATGTAATGTGGGAAAACTACGTTGAGCCAGAAACTATGATGGAAGGTGTGAAAACGACTTTTTCAATTGATATTGTAAACGATGGTAATGCCCCTCTGTCACATCGGATTGGCGCTACCGGCCCAGATGGATGGGTGATTGCTATGGGGAATGGTGACATGGTTGAATTATCTGCAGGTGAGGCTCGTACTTTAACAGTTGAAGTGATGGCAAATGAACCGGGTCTTGGAACCGTAATCATTTCTCTTCTTTCTGCAGATGATGTTTCAGGTTCTTCACATAGCATTGAATTTAATGTGACAGATGACCCCAATCGGGAAGTCAGTTCAAGTGGTTCAACAATACAGATTATTGGGGCTGTAATATTGTTGCTTTTAATTTGTGCAGGTGGATTTGTTCTTGTTTCAATGCGAAAGAAGGAAACATTTACGAATATCAATTTAGGAAAGAATACAGGAAATTCACCGGTACCTTTGCCTAATTCAGCAGCAGCGGTTTTACCTCCGCCACCTAATGGGAATTCGCAACATCCCCCACCTGTGGTTAATGAAGAGTTAACCCCTCCTCCAAATAGTTCCTCAATGGAAACGCCCGCCCCACCTGTACAAGATATTGATACAACAGATACAACGAAATCGAGCGAAGTAGGTAATTTCCCACTTCCCCCCCCCCTCAATCACAACCAGTCCAAGCACCTCCTGCTGATGCCTTCGTACAGGTGGATGACGAGCCCCAAATCGTACCTCAAATAGAAGAAGATACGATTGAAGAATCCAGTGGTTCCGATTCCGAAGAAGATGCAGTTGCTAGCGCTAGTGCGGCGGCAGAGGTAATCCCCTCAACTAAAGATGAACCAAAGCCCGAAGAGAATGAAGAATCAGATCCAAATCACAAATGTTGGGTATGCCTTGGTATTCTTCCAACTAGTGGTTGGCAAGCTTGTCCAAAATGTGGAGCACGCTATCATTTAGGAGATTCTGAATGTGGGATATCCAAACTCTCAAATTGCCGAAATTGTGAAGGGAATGTGTCTGAATTCGTGAAGGTGTGAAGAATAATGATAACCAATTCACCTGAAATTCAGAATAGCCGCATATTCATCAAGGAGGGGTGGGCTACGCCCACCATGCGTACGAGCCGGAGCACCCCTCGGTATGCGGCATTATTGTTCACTTCCTTGCTAGTTCTCTCTCTTGTCCCAACGGTTTCAGCGAGTATTGGGGTGTCTGTTTCATCAAGTCCAATGGCGCTAACAGTTAACCCTGGTGAAAATGGTTCTTACACCATTACTGTTGCTAACACAGGTGATGAGGATATGGCTGTAACACTCACTACCACTCAAGCACAGGATTGCACGGGATATACTTCAACAATTGAGCAGATTCCCGGTCAAATATCAGGTGGAGGCTCAGAAACCACCACTCTTACGGTAGCTCTTACACAAAACGCTGAGGATAATTGTGAAACTACAGTTACAGCAACTGCTACAGCCCCTCTGAATGCACCAGAAAATGGTGATGTGATTGTCACTACAACTGCTGGTGAGGGTTCAGGTGGAGCGATTACTGGCGTTGATTTGACCTCAGCAAATCCTGACCGCACATTCAACGGAGGTAACCCCGTAACATGGACAGTAAATGTTGAGAATAGCGGCCAAACAAATGAGACCATCCAATTGTCTTTCGAGAGCAACTCGACTTGTGAATCGGGCCTATCCCCCTCAGTTGACCCATCTGTGGTGTCAATTGACAGTGGTGAAAGTGAGGTTGTTACTGTCGAAGTTACTGTTCCAGAAGGCACCGAGGCTGGAAGCCACTGTTTCTATATGAAAGGTGTAGTTACTACCCCACAAACCCCAGAGCAATCTTCTGATTTCATCAAATTATTCCTAGATGTACCAGAGATGAAGGAGTGTAGTGCTTCGTTATCCGTTTCAAGTTCCTCAATTAATCCAGATGAGACTAAGAGTTATTCAGTCACCTTCTACAATGATGGCAATACAGATTGGACGATTGGTTTCTCTGTTAACAGTCAGAAGACGTGGATCACAGTAGATGGGGGTTCAACCCAATTATTACCCTATAACAATGGTAATGGGCAGTCAACTTTCCAGTTTGATGTAACTCCAGATGATTCACTGCCATCCGGAAGCATAGTGGATTTCAACATCATTGGCCTTGATGGTTCATCACAGAAATGCAGTGCATTATTCCAAGTAGAATTGGGCCAATCTCGTGCGGGGGATATACAGTTAGAATCCTCAAGAATTGACAATATTGAGCCCGGGGCAACTCGCTCAGTAGTAGTTACTGCATACAACCTTGGCAATGGGCAAGAGACATTCACTATTGGGGTAAGTACTCAAGCAGGTTGGGTTGCACAACTTGATTCAAGCTCAATCGCTCTAGGAGGACGTCATTCTTCTTCTGGGTCAAACGGCGGTGTTTTGCTTGATATTACAGCACCCGAAGATGCTTTGGCAACTGATGAACTAGTTTTTGATGTAACCCTATTCGCATCGGATGGTTCGCCCTATGCTACAGACGCCCTCACTGTGACAGTCGCCGCGCACCGTTCAATGAGCGCTGATATGCCAGCAACGGAACAGTTTGGAAAGACTGGAGAAACGTCTCGCTTCCCAGTCACTTTTACTAATACAGGAAACATTCAGGATTCATTCACTCTAACTGTGTGCGACCAACCTCCGTCATCAAATCCCAATCTTTGTGATTCACCAAATTGGCCAGGTAGATTTTCAGATTCATTGGGTTCTGAAATCACTAGTGTTTCACTATCAGCCGGAGCCTCAGTAACAGTATTCACCGAAATTACTGTTGTCGGTGAAGATGAGTTCGAATCAGAAAATTTCCAAATCCGCATTAAGAACGTAAATGATGGGACGGTACAAGAGAGATTCGATCTGAGAGTGATTGTTTCAAACCACATCTATCGCATGGGTATGGCATTACAATCACCGGGAGAAATCCCCGATATGCAGGAGGTTGAGTTACCCCCATTAGGTGAAATAGAACTGTGGGTAATAGTCACTAACGTTGGCTCTTCATCTTACACTGAAGAGGCGATAATTTCAGTAACAGGAATGGAAACTGAAACCTCTGTTGATGTATACTATGATAATGGAACAGTAGTTGATGGTAACATTGAGTTGGAGAAGGATGAGTCAATACTTTTACGGCTAGTTATCAAGGTAGAGGATGGTGTATCAAACGGTGTTACTGGATTGATAAAAGTTTCAGCATCTTCAAGCCGTAACGCTGCTGATTTGTCAACTGTCAAAATTTCACTTTCAATCAGAACCAGCCATGAGATTGGGTTTGAGGTCGATGGAGATGTTGCTTCAACGATAGTTTATGGTGAAATTGCTAGGATTTCAGTCAATATCACTAACGGTGGTAACGTAGAGGAAACCATCCGCCTATTGAGTAGTAATCCGGTACGCGGGTGGGCCATTGAGATCACTGAAGAAGAGATATTGCTTGAGCCTGGGGAAACCAGGGCTGTAGAAGTGATTGTAAAGCCTCCAACTAACCTTATGCAACCAGATACCTTTGAATTTACATTGACTGCAGAACCGGAATCTTCTCCTGTATCGGCACAGCCAATTGACCTCTCGGTTACAGCCACTCCGCCAACCGGGTTTTTCGGTAGCGGCGGGAACATGCAAGTGATTGGGCTGGTATTCCTCGGACTCCTTGTTTTCGGCGCAATTGTATCGTCAATCCGAGCTCGCAAAATCGAATAATTCAGCGAAATAATTGCACTTTTTAGCCCTGGGTGAAAGATGTTACTTGTTAGTATTATAGAATAATACAGGCCATCAAATTGCTTGAGTTTACTTGGTTGAAGCCCCTACGGGGCTCTTGGAACTTTGGTTATGCTTATGGAGTCCATGCAAGTCGAGAATAGCAACGAACAGTGGTTCGAGGGCGTGTGGGCTAGTTGGTAGTTGAAACTGTACCTAGTGCTTACCTCGGACTCGCGATAATGACAGTGGTTGGTTTTGGCTTTCCATTTGGTGCTTTTTTGGCTTCAAGATTTCTTCGCCCAACCCCTGACCCAAATAATCCAAACAAGCTAAGTTCAATACTTTTAGATGGACTTGAAGCAGACCATACACTATATTCTCGAGGTGATTCAACTTACGAGTGTGGTGCTAATCCACTTGGTGACGCGATGATTGATTTCCATTTCCAATATTATTGGTATGCAATCATTTTCTTAGTGTTTGATATTGCTTTCATGTTCCTTGCATTTGGTGGATTGTTATCCATTAATGCACAACCAAATGCTCCTGACACAATTGAGTTGGCAGTTAGCGGTTTAGTCACAGTTAGTTTGTTCCTAGCATTGATGTCGCTTGGGGTTTGGTATGCATTCCGAAAGCGAGGCAGAATTTACATCTGAGGTGGCCAAATGACAGATGAAACACAGAGTTATGCGGTATTCAACAGTCAAGCCTTAATTGACACAGTTGGAAATAGCGCTAGTGCTGGGTTAGAAGCAAGCCGCCTAAAGAAATTCATCAGCGTCCTAGGTGGACGTTTCTTTAATTGGGGCCAAAGAAAGTCATTATTCCCTCTCCATCTTGGGATCAAATGCTGTGCATTAGAGATGGCTGCTGCTGGCGGTTCAAGATTTGACGCAGAGCGATTTGGAGTATTCTTCCGCTCGTCCCCCCGTCAGTGCGATGTTCTTCTTGTGAATGGTCCTATTTCCAAGAAATTCGCTGACCCAATCGTCCGTTTGTGGGAGCAAATGCCTGAACCAAAATGGTGTATTGCAATGGGTGAGTGCGCTATTTCAGGAGGCCCGTATTATCAATCATACAACATTCTCGAAGGTGTAGATACCATAATTCCCGTTGACGTTTACATTCCAGGTTGTCCGCCTCGTCCCGAGGCTTTGATTGATGGCTTCCAACACTTACGGAAGAAAATCATGAGGATTGGTACAACACCGAGTACAGGTAGAGACGATGATGCTCCAATCATTGTTGGAGACCAGTGAATAGGAGGGATATACTGTGGGAATGAAAATCAATGCAGAATATGCTGAAGAATCTGCTCAACAGATTGTTGATGCGGCAGCGGCTCGCTGGAGTGGTACAAGTTTGCATGCTGAAGTACGCCACCATAAGAGTGGAATGAAGCTGCCATATGTGTTCATTAATTGCCCCAAAAATCACTGGCGGGCAGTAGCAAAGTGGCTACGTTTTGAGATGGGTGCTGACCACTGTTCAATGATTACAGGGACTCATTGGCCCGAAGGCCCGGATGAGAAGAAATGGGAAGTTGTAGCCCACTTAATGCGTATGAACGTCATCAACCCACCTGAACGAGGTGGCTGGACAGAACAAGTAATTCGCGACCCTGCAATTCTGCAGGATGATGATGTGCCAATGGAATTTGAAATCAGCATCTCAATCCCAGACACAAGGAATCCCTCAGTTCAATCAGTACAAGAAGTATGGATGGGTGCTGATTGGAATGAAAAAGAGACTTGGGATTTAGTTGGAATAGAGTTTGATGGCCATGAAGGCATGCGTAGAGTATTGCAACCCCATGATACACCAGTTGGATTTCACCCTCTACAAAAGGAACATAAAATTCGCTACCATGATGCTGAAATCATGTATGATGACACACAGGGATTCGGACGTAAACCGGCCGATGATGGTAAGGTAAAGTGAGGTGGTAATATGGCTGAAATGTGGATATCAATGGGGCCTCAACACCCGATGACTCACGGACTTTGGACTCTCAAAGTCAAGGTTGATGGTGAAACAGTAGTGGACACTATTCCTGACCTAGGTTATATTCACCGAGGCGTAGAGAAAATTTGCGAATCAAGAGATTTCACTAAGATTACGACATACTGTGACCGCCTTTGCTACGCAAGCGCAAACACTTGGGCACACTCGTACATTTACGCAGCAGAAGATTTGTTGGAGGTTGAGGTTCCAGCTCGTGCAGAACACATTAGAGTCATTGCAGTTGAATTGCAAAGGATTGCTAGTCACTTGATTTGGCTCGGTGCTTATTGCCCTGATATTGGTAACTTGACTGCATTTGTTTGGTGCTTGAGAGAGCGCGAAATGATGATGGATTTACTCCAAGAACTCGGGGGCTCAAGAATGCACTACAATTTCCCTAGAATTGGGGGCGTCAAGAGAGACCTTCCGATTGGGTTTGCAATGCGAGCCCGCGCTAAACTCAACCTATTCCTTGATCGAATACAGGAGACAGAACAAATGCTTGATGAGAGTACTGTTTTCCTAGTCCGTACTCAGGGCGTGGGGTACGCAAAGCCCGAAGAGATGGTCAATTACGGCGTTACCGGACCTAATGTTCGTGCAGGTGGGGTCAATTACGATATTCGCTGGGCTCATCCTTACTCTGTCTATGATGAACTTGATTGGGAAGTTTCAGTTGAGCGCCCATCGATAAAGGGTGCAGATTCTTACGACCGCTATCGCGTGCGTGTAGATGAAATGCGCCAAAGTGCACGTATGTGTTTGGATGCTCTTGACAAGATGCCTGGTGGTGCTGAAACTCATTACACCGAAGGCGACCCTATGATTCTTACAAAGGCGCGAGAGCGCGCGGAAGAAGGTAAGACTGGATTCCATCACTTTGAGGATAGCCGAGGAGAATCAATGTTCTATCTTGCTGGCGGTGGCGAGCAACGTGGAAAGCATCCTTACAGAATCTCAATCCGCTCACCTATGTTCATTACAATTCCTTATGCTGCAAAATGCATGATTGGTCACAAAGTGGCTGACATCCCGGCAATTATGGGTTCTTTCGACCCATGTATTGGGGAGACTGATAGGTGAGGTGACATCATGGAAGATTGGGTAGTTTTTCGTACATGGGTTGGCGACCTGACTCAGGTGATTGCTGACAATACTGTTGGTAAAACACCTCTTTCTGATTATTCAGATGGGGTGGCTTCTTTCATGACTGAAAGCATCATGGCGGTAACTGTTTTTGGTACCATTATGGGTACTATTCTTGCACTTCTTTGGATTGAGAGGAAGTTCTTCGCTCGTATAATGGACCGTCGTGGTGCTACTATGGCTCTCCGCTCACTTTGGGTTGGTGAAGGTGGTGAACATGTTGATTGGTATGATGATTTACCCTTTGGTACAGGAAAACCAATTCGATGGTTGAATACACTTCTGAACGATAAAGCTGGAAATGCTTCTGAATATGAAACAGTTCACCGAACTAAGGATAGGGGATATCACGGCGTTTGGTGGATGTTACCAGGCATGATTCAAAATGTCGCAGATGGTATGAAATTCATGACCAAGGAATGGATAGTTCCAGCAAAAGCCGACAAATTCATTTTTGAAGTTGCACCATTCCTCATCATCACATCTACAGTAATGATTTTTGCTTTCATCCCTCTAAGTTCCAATATTTATTCAGCAAATCCCGAACTATCTTTATTGTTCATGATGGCGATTTTTGGTATCGCTCCGTTCGGAGTCTTCTTTGCTGGTTGGTCATCAAATAACAAGTATACTCTGTTGGGTGGGATTCGCTCAGCGGCTCAATTGACAGCGTATGAAATCCCATTGTTAGTAACAATTCTTTCTTTGGCTGTGTTATCAGGGTCGTTGAACATCATTGAGATTGCCGAATTCCAAATTTCATCAGGTGTATGGAATATTTTCCTATTGCCTCTCGGGGCTGCATTATTCTTGATCACAATGGTTGCTGAGGTTGAGCGCATTCCGTTTGATATGCCAGAGGCAGAAGCAGAACTGGTTGAAGGATGGTGGACTGAATATGGTGGGATGCGTTGGGGCTTGATGTTTGCAAGCGAATATCTAAGATGTTATGCCGCCTGTTTACTCTTTGCAATCTTTTTCCTTGGGGGCTGGGAAATGCCTTTTGGCGATACCATTACTGGACTCATCCCTAATCAAGACCTAATCCTTGGTGCGATTGGTGTAGGCCTGATTGGCTTAGCTATTGGACTACGAAGTGAATATCCTGTTCTCCTCGCACCGATTCCATTAGTATTCATTTCATTGATACCACCAACAGCGTGGCTATTGTTGAAAGCATGGCTCATGTTTGCAGTATTCGTTTGGATCCGTGCTTCGTTACACCGAATTAGGTCAGATCAAATTCTTGAATTTGGATGGCGTTGGTTATTACCTCTATCACTGGTAAATTTGGCAATCGCATTCTGGCTTCGACTTTCAATCTGGCCAGGTGATGAATGGCCATTACTAATTCCTGGATTAATTACTGCAATCGCATTAACACTTTTCATCATTCTTGGAATGGATGAAGATAAATCTGCAATGGAAGGCAGGACAAGGCCGTATTCGGTTTACACCGAATCGAAGGGTCCAGCCTCACCAAGGAGCCATGATAGGTAATAGGAGGTCGTAAGTATGCCATTTCACCCACACGCACAACCCAACTTCCGCAACATGGTCATTAGGCCAATGTGGATGGCTTTGAAGGCTGCATTGAGGACAATCCCGTATGTTGGGAGCCACAGATTCCTAGCATCTCATGGGACTTCACCCGCGTATCACGCGCAAGAGAGGCAGATGATTGACGCAGGAACTGCTTCCCGGCTTGGAGAAAACCACCCAAGTGTTGGGAAGATATATGCTGCAGACCGTGAAACATCTTCACTAGTGCCATATATTGAGCGCCCAGTTACTGTAATGTATCCTTATGAGAGACTCGAGGACCTTGAGCCATGGCTTTTCGTACCAGGGAATTACAATGGTAGAATAGGCGTAATTTGGGAGACCTGCACTGCTTGTAAGGCGTGTGTGAAAGCCTGTCCAAACAGTTGCTTGCACATGGAATCAGAAACTCGAGTCAATGTTCTTGACACAACCAAAGAAGGAGATGAGTGGCATGGCATGGGAAGTGAGTTAGAAGTTGGTGGCATGGCTGCTCGTCGCAACGATACTGATAATTCAGATTATAATTTGATGCTTGAGCATAATGCAGCGCCTCAAGAATACGACTTTGGTTCAGTTATCGATATCACTGGTGATACTGCTACAGTACGCTGGGATGGCGGCGGAATGGAAGAAGTTCCAGCGACTGATTTGGCGCCAGCAGAAGTTGATATCATGTCAGGACGCATTGACATTGGGCGATGTATGTTCTGTGGACTTTGTATGGAAGCCTGTCCGTTTGAATCCTTTTTCATGACCAATGAATACGACGGGATGTCAGGATATTCCCGCCAAGATTTGTGGTATGATGCAGACAGAACAAGAGTTCTACCATCTGTTCACCAAGAGAGAGTGGATGCAGAATTAGTGAAGCGCGCTGAAAAGGAACAGAATAAGCGAGCGAAGGCAAAAGCAAGGGCGGAGGCTTGAGTAAGATGATGGCAGATTTACTTGAACACGTTGCATTTGCAATTTTTGCCTTTCTTTCAATCGCTGGTGCGCTTGGAACAATTTACTCAAAGCGAATTGCTCACTCAATGTTTTGGCTAATCGTTTGTTTCATGGCAATTGCTGGTGTTTTCATCCTTGCAGGTGCTGAATTACTGGCAGCAATTCAGATATTAGTCTATCTTGGTAGTGTGATGTTGGTGTTCGCTTTCGGAATTATGTTAGCACGCCGAACCATTCAGGAAGGTGATGCTTAATGCGTTTGATTGACCATATTGCTCGCTTAATGGTGGCTGGAATACTTGCTTTGCTACTACCGATGATTGTGTATCATTCAATGTGGGATGCAAACTCAAGCACAGTTGGTCTTACGACCTTCGAGTTTGCCCGTGCAATGCTGACCGATTGGGCTCTACCCGTGATTGTCTTAGGTATCTTACTTTCAATGGCTATGATTGGAGCATCTTATCTTGTTAGAGATGAGAGAATTGAAAATTTGCTTTGGGAACAGGAGGGTGAACAATGATTCCACCAATGTATCTTGCAAGCCTTGGAGCGATTCTTTTCTGCATTGGGTTGATGGGAGTGTTCACCAGCAAGCATGGAATCATTGTCCTGATGTGTGTTGAAATAATGCTCAATGCAGTCAATCTAAACTTTGTAGCTGGTGCTCTGCACTATGGTGACGTAACCGGATGGGTTTACACTGGGATTGCCATTGCAATTGCAGCTGCTGAAGTAGCAGTTGGACTAGCGATATTCTTGGCGGTTTTCTCAACTAGGGAGACCATCGATTTGGATGAGGTTACGCTGTTAAAGCACTGAGGAGGGATTACAATGTCGGATACAAAAACCTCAGAAATGCGTTTCCTCCCAATCATTGGGATATTCTTACTATACCCATTCTTGCGTATATTCCTCGGAGAGTTCATGACAGGCACTGCATACACTGCTATTGATTCAGCCTTCTTGATTCCTTTATTGCCAATTGCTGTATTCCCAGTAATTGCAATTGTTGGCCAATTATCTAACGGAGAAGGATGGTGGAGAGACCAATTCAAAGAAGGGGGCATGATTGCTCTCTGTACTCTAGCAATTTCTCTTTCATTGACAATCTGGTTAGCCATTGAGTTTTTCACCAAAGGTGCGAGTTTCCATGAACCACTTGAGTGGGGATTGTTTAACTGGTTCAGTTTTGATACCATTGGCCAAGATGCTGCTGGAGATTGGGTTCACATACAGATTAACAATTCGATTGGTGTTGGCATTTGGATTGACAATGTCTCAATTATGCTTCTATTTGTTGCATCATTCCTTTGTTTCCTAATTTGTTGGTTTTCAATTGGATACATGAATACCGACCCTATAAACAAAGACCGCAACCATCGTTTCTATGCTGAGTTTGTACTTTTCACTGCTGGAATGCTAGGTATGGTCCTAGCAGATTCTTTTCTTTGGTTGTTTATCTTCTGGGAAATAATGGGGCTTTGCTCATACCTACTGATAGGTTTCTACTATGAGAGGCCAAGTGCAGCTTACGCTGCTAAGAAAGCATTTTTGACAACAAGAGTTGGAGATATATTCCTTCTCATCGGTTTGCTAATCATGTACGATATCTACGGCTCTCTAGAGTTTGCAGTTATCTTTGCAGATCCATCAATAGGTGGTTCTGTTGATGTTAGCATGCTACGCTGGGCACTAATCATGCTATTCATTGGTGCAGTCGGTAAAAGCGCTCAGTTCCCACTACACGTGTGGCTACCTGACGCAATGGAAGGCCCAACTCCAGTATCCGCTCTTATTCACGCAGCAACAATGGTCAACGCGGGTCTCTATCTAGTTGCTAGATTTGTACCATTCTTTGATGTCACTGCCCATGGCCATGGAGTTGAAGGGTTGTCTGATGTGGCTGTCTTAATCGCTTGGATTGGCGGGATTACGGCCTTTATGGCTGCATTGATAGCGTTTGTTCAAACTGATATCAAGAAGGTATTAGCATACTCAACTATGAGTCAATTAGCGTATATTTTCACTGGACTTGGTGTTGCACTCTGGTTTTACAACCACGGCGAGCACCACGCCGCAGTGATTGCTTTTGGCGCTTCAATGTTCCACCTATTTAACCACGCAATGGCGAAGGGAATGCTGTTCATGTCATCTGGTTCGGTGATTCACGAGATGCACCACGCACACCATCATTTGGCGCATGGGGATGATGGAGACCACGACGACTTTGACCCACAAGATATGCGAAACATGGGTGGTTTGGCTGGGAAAATGCCGATTACAGCCACAGCAATGGCGATTGGTTCAGCGTCTATTATTGGCCTACCGTTGATTGGTGGTTTCTGGTCAAAGGAAGGTATTGTTGCTGAAACCTGGAATGCTGCCGCATTACACGGTGGAACCGAATTACTGGTTCCAGCATTTTTGATTCTACTAACTGCTGGAATGACTGGATTTTACATGACACGAATGTGGCTGATGACTTTCGCTGGTAAGCCAAAGACAGAATTTGCTGACCATGTTGAGGAACAGACTCCTTGGATCCCAACTCCATTGGTGACCTTGAGCGTTATTTCACTTCTCGGAGGCTTCACTTTAGCAGTTCTCGGTGCAACGAATTGGCTCGGTGAAGCAGAAGCAATGGGTACTCTTATTCACGAGCATGGAATCGTTTTGGCAATTCTTGAAACACTTGTTCACGCTTTCTTACCAACTGAAGCATTCCTGTTCATGGTGACTTGGATTACCATAACAATCTCACTAATTATTGGGCCAGCAATGGCGATGCGTATTCATGGTGGTAAATTGAAGGATGGTGATAAAGCACCGCAACTAATTTCTTGGATCCCGCTACTTTCAGCAAAGTTCGGCCGCACTAATGTCGATGAATTAGCAAACTCTGGTTTAGCAGATGCACTGCACCGCCGCCTTTACTTCGATGAAATATATGAGTGGGCGATATCAAAGACAGTCATTCCTATTTCTCAGGCTTTCACCTGGTTTGATACTCATGTCATTGATGGTGCAATCAAAGGCATTGAATACGGTAGCCAGAAGATAAGTAGAGATGTTCGTAAGGTTACTACAGGCAGTGCATCAGATTACATTCTAGTTGCTGTAATTGGGATGTTTAGCATCTTAGTATTGCTGTGGGGGGTGATTTGAATGGATTTGATGATGTTTGGTAACCCGTTGACACTGCTGACTCTTGGGCCGATAGTAGCGGGATTTGTATTCATGTTCCTAGCATGGGCAAGCCCGCCATCAAAGCGTGAAGAAATTTCTCAATACATTCGCATTCTCATCTTTGCTTTCTCTTTGCTATTGTTATCACTTTCAACTTTGATGTTCTTAGAATCTTATAGTGGGATTTCTTGGACTTCAATTGGATTAAACAATTATGTTTACGATAACTGCGTTAATGCAGACATCGCACTTGAAGCGGGTGGTTGTTCCCTAGTTGACGGATTTGGAGTTTCATGGCACGTGGGTGTGGATGGACTATCATTCCCAATGGTTTGGTTGACCACACTACTAATTCCAGTTGCAATGTTGGTTGAATGGGATGCCAAGAAAGGTGCTCAGTTTCACAGCCTCATTCTATTGATGGAAGGAGCACTCATTGGTGTGTTTGTCTCACTTGACTTATTTGTGTTCTACACATTTTGGGAATTAAGCTTGATTCCAATGTTCTTCCTCATATTGTTGTGGGGAGGCGACGACCGCAAATACGCGGCTCAGAAATTTTTCATCTACACATTCACTGCAAGTGTGCTAATGTTGCTTGGAATATTGGTTATGTATTACTTCAACCGAGTTCCTGTATGGGATGGTAATTTCACTGGTCGGGCCTTTGATGTGACTTTGATGGCCGCCTCCTCCAATCAGTTAGGCTCCTCTTTCTTAGGTGGGGTTGGTATGCAAAAAACCGTATTTTTGCTACTACTGGTTGGTTTTGCTGCAAAAATGCCGAGTGTGCCGTTCCATACTTGGTTACCAGATGCCCACGTACAAGCACCAACTGCTGGCTCAATGCTACTGGCTGGTGTTATGCTAAAGATGGGTGCTTACGGATTTATTCGAATAGCCGTAGAATTACTTCCCGGTGCAATGGTTTACTTCCAATGGCTAATCGTTATTCTTGGAATGGTAAGCCTAGTCTATGGGGCACTAGTGTGCCTAGGTCAGACCAATCTCAAACGAATGGTTGCCTATTCTTCGGTTTCACATATGGGGTTGATTTTCCTTGGTATTGCCACTATGCAGCCGTTAGGAATTGCGGGGGCAATTTTCATGATGCTAGCGCACGGAATTATTTCCCCACATCTGTTCGCTGTTTGTGGTGCTTTCAAACATCATTACCACACCTTAGAAATTGGTTCAATGCGAGGTATAGCCAAGCATTCACCTTGGTTGGGTGGGCATATGATGACCGCTTGGATGGCAAGTCTAGGTTTGCCATTAATGGCTGGTTTCGTGGCTGAAATTGCTATAATGATTGCATTCTGGATGACATTCGGTTGGTTGGTAATTCTTCCAGCATTGACTCTAATTATCACTGCTGCTTACTATCTGTGGAGCATGCAGAGAACAATCTTCGAAGGTGGAGATGAAGGAGAACTGCCTGAATCTCTACAAGGTGAAGATCCAGTGGATATCACCTGGCATGAGAATGCTGGAATGATTGTGCTTGCGGGTTTTGCAGTGTTACTTGGTATCCTGCCATTCATCTTCTTTGACATGATGTCAGCATATTCTGGTGAATTTGTTGCAGAAGTTCTTCTTGATGTTTTGAATGAGGTGAAACCATGAGTACGGTGGCGCTTTTCTCAGACCCGCAAACTGCATCTGCATTGTTGCCAGAGTTCACATTGATTGTGGGGATTGTATTGATGATTCTAGTTCCTAACTTAGGTAAAGGCACTTTCAGAGTACCAATTCCAAATACTAATATTCGAATTCCTTACTTACTAGGTGGGGATAGGTTCACCTTCACTTCAAGTCCAAGGATTCCTGGAACTATCAGCGTTTTTACATTATTGTTTTCAACATCGTTAGCGCTTTGGAGTCAAATGGAAACACCAATATCGGGTTCGAATGTTTGGTGTATTTCCACTGCTGGAGAAGCATTTGCCTCTTGTGCTGGAATGGTTGACCCAAGCATATTCCAGATTGATGGATTCAGTCGGCTACTTGAGATAGTATTCTATGGCTCTTTGATGCTTTGTGCAATAGCAATGTGGAGTCGCATGCCGGCTACACCTCGATTCATGATTCACGCTCAGGTGTTGGCGGGTAGAAGAGAGGATGAGCGCATTCAGAAATTATTGGACAACCGACGTCAAGTTGACTTCCACTTGTTACTACTTATGGTAGCACTTGGGATGTCTGTGGTTGCATTAGCAAGCGATGTTTTTGTGCTATTCATTGGATTGGAATTAGCTAGCCTTTCATCATACGTTCTTATTGCTTTCATGAAAGAGAATGAAGAAGCCCCTGAAGCGGGCATGAAATACTTCATTCTTGGCTCGGTTGCGTCAGCAGTTGGATTATACGGGATTTCCTTGCTATATTTGTGGAATGGTAATTTGCAGATGGCTGACTTGGCAGCAAGTTGGCAAGCAATGGATGCTATTGACCCAATGGCATTGACAGGGATCGCATTTTTGATGGTGACAATAGGTTTCAAAGTTAGTGCAGCACCATTCCACCTTGCAACTCCAGATGCGTATACTGGTGCTGCTAGCCCAGTCGCTGGAGTTTTGGCAACCGGATCAAAAGCAATGGGATTCGTTGTTCTATTACGCGTGTTAGTAACAATCACCATGCCTGAAAGCGGGGAGGCATTCTGGGTTCCAATCGTTGGTCTGCTAGCAGCCATCACCATGACTTGGGGTAATCTAGGAGCGCTTTCAAGCAACAATCCAAAGAGAATGCTGGCCTATTCATCAGTTGCCCATGCTGGCTACTTGTTGGCGGCAGTTGCAGCACTTGGACTCAACCAAGCAAGAGCAGGCGACCACGTGATTTCAGAACTCATCGTGGCAGCGATGTTGTTCCACCTCACGGTATTGGTGTTGTTCAAGTTAGGGTCGTTCCTAGTCCTCTCTATGTTAGAAAGTGAAGGAAGAGGTAGCAAGTTGGAGGATTTGTATGGTCTAGCCAAGCGAGAACCACTTTTGGCGACTGCACTTTTCGTCTTCATGTTGGCTTTAGCAGGAGTTCCTCCGCTAGCAGGTTTCCTCTCAAAGTTACTACTTGTAAGCGGTATTGTGGATGCTACTATTCACACCTCAATGACTTTTGATGATGGGATTTTGGCAACACTACAATCGCTACACTGGGTGGTTTACCTCGGCCTGTTGGTGTTCCTAAACAGTGCGCTTTCACTGTACTATTATCTCCGTGTGGGATGGGTGATGTTCTTTGAAGAACCACCGACTCGCAAGAGAATGGTCTATGCGCCTTTCTTGAGAATTACTATCATGCTCTGTTTGGTTGGTACATTGGCGTTTGGAATAGGGCCACTAGCTGACCACTTGATGGGGCTTGTGAATAATGCTGCTATTGCTTTCTTTGCTTGAAGAAAAGTTTCTGAGAAATTTGCTGAGCACCGGGTAGGCAATGAAAAGACCCACTGCTAACCCATTAATTCAGTAATCGGGCGATGTGTGATGGACCCGAACTCACCGAATCTGATTGCTTGAATCGAAGAAACGTATTCAATCGTCTCAATCTGAGTGAAGTATTGACTCAATCTGATTTTCGCTGTCCACCTTTACTATTCTTCAATCGAACCATAACGAAGGTGAACAAGATGAGAATCAATCCACCTACGCTGAATATCAGAATTGGTCCGACTGCAAGAATCCCACCTTCGCTTGCACTCTGGTCCTTCGGGCCGGGAGTGAAATCAAGAGTAATGATTTGGATTGCCTCGTTCCCTGCTTGATCACGAACTCTGAATTGACACTCGACTCCAGACCTTGAATCAATGGAAGGGGGTGAGACTCTTCCATTCGCTGGATAGTTCAACCAAGATGAACCGCCGTCAACAGAATAGTGTGTCTCGAACACACCTGAGCCTGTATCACTGGTATTGACCAATACCTCGGCCCTCAGTTGACTGCGGGATAGATCATTCTGGTATTCATCCATCACCCCGGTCTGAATCACTGTGATCACTGGAACCACTGTGTCTATCCGAATATCCGCAGAGACAGCTTCACTTGTATGCCCGGCATTGTCCAGCCACCTGAAGGAGATGGTGGTGACGCCGTCCGCCAGATTCAGATATACGACATCTTGGTCAAGGGTGGCTGCTTGCCAATCTCCACCCTCAATAGTGTACTCCAGGTGAGATATGCCAGATCTGTCATCAGTTCCGGCTGCCACAGTGCAGAAGATATCAACTCGGTTAATCCAATCCGAAGGACATTCCACCGATGGCATTCCAGGCGAAGTCCCATCCACGTTGATGAGGATATATTGGATATCGCTTGGATTGCCGACTTGGTCATGAGCTTGAATCGACAATCTGTACTCACCGTCGGAGAGCGCATCGAGGTTCATATCCAATATCGTCAAATTAGCCCATGTTCCACTGTCAAACTTCCACGAATAGTGAGAGAATCCACTCTGCGAGTCAACCACTTCCGGCAGAGTGATTCGAATCACCACACCTGCGAGATAGAACGGCTCTACCGCAT
>DUDF01000035.1 GCA_012959435.1 Candidatus Poseidoniales archaeon | reverse complement strand
CTCCGGCACCAATTTTGTTCAAATCGAGGAGGTAGGATTTGAACTAGGCAAGAACTGTACAGCAAACTGCAGTACGGGCGTTCTTGCCGTGGTTCAAAATCTACCGGAGGCACCAATTTTGTTCAAATCGAGGAGGTAGGATTTGTACCGAGGCTAGCGAAGCAACAGACCGACTGCATACCCTTCAAACAGATGATTTAGGTCGGATGGGGTAATCGGATAGACCCATTCAACACATCGGATTGGATTGGTCTATGCTTCCAACAGGGAGACATTTACCCCCGTCTCAATATTTCCTTCTTGAAGAACGCGCGCATACCAACCACGCAGTCCTCTGCTTCTCCGCAACAATTCCTTGATGTTTTTTTTTCCAATGGCGGGCAATTGAGATAGGGTCCTGCACGGTTCGCAAATCCTGCTAACTTGTAGAATGACTTCACTACCAACATTCAAAATCATATCAGGTTTGAGGTGATTGAAATCGATATCCTTCAACAATATATTCTCTCCAAGATCGCCTGGCTGAAGAGAAAAACCTAGTGCATTCAATTCATCCAATTCAGCTGTTGTGAGCAATAAAATTGCCATATCAGGGTCACCTTTCTTCTTCTTGAACCGATATAGATTAGAATCGCCAGGAATACCTATTTTTGTCAATTTGGCGAAATTTACACTTTGTTTGGGAAGTGAAAATCCAGCAGGTAATCCTTCCATAGGGCCTGAAAAGATACCCTCAACAACGCCCACAATGTGCTCCATCATGAAGGGGGTTGAGTCTTATTACTTCAAATCTTATTGCATGGGTATTGGATGGGTTCAAGTCCAATCATGGACTACATTTCCACCCATAATTTCAATGCTCATGCAAGTGAGGCAAAGACATGTGGGGTGTTCTTACCGTAATTCTACTCTTCCTGCTGTTATCCTTCGAAGTTTGGCGTTCCTTCACCTCAGGTATGTTGAGAGGAGCGATTGAATTCGCAAAACTTCCAGCGAAAATGGAAAGTGACATGTTTGACGGTGAAACTAAAACATTCGTTCTCGAAAGGAATGGTAAAGAAAAAGCCGTTAAAATAAAAACGGTAAACGATGCATGGGACTCTATTATCTCACCACGAGAGTCCTCCGGCAGCCTTTATTTTGGCCTAAAGCAAGAAAACAGCCTTCACCTTGATTTTTCGTCATGGAGCAGCGGGGGAGTTGGGATGATGACATTAATTGAGAAGGATGGAAATAAAATCATTAAGGGAGATGAATATAATCTTGAAGAAAAGGGGCTAGTACCTGCCATTTACACATTGGTAGATCTTATAGAACGAATGAGTTCTATTTCGTCAGTTTGGGATGAGGTTTCTTCGGACAAGAAATGAATTTCAAACCCCAAACGAGGGCCCATTTGATTGAATGGGCGAACAAAGGGTCGGTTGGAAGGATCAACTAACCAACTCGGATAGGTTGGAATGATATGTCGGTTGTCTGCATGAGCCCCTACTTGAGTTGTATTATCTTCTAACGAAGGCATCACTTTTTCTCTTGTATTCTCTCTTCTTCAACAGCATCAGCAATCTTGCCAGCCGTACGAAGAGCCTTCTTTTTCAAACCATCGAAGTTAAGGAATATTATCCCACCAACAGTCAAGAAAACGCCTCCAATTATTGTAAAAATACCTCCAATGTAGAGTCCAACTCTAGGTTCGTCTTCATCAAAGGTTGCAAATCCAGTTTGTACCATGATAATCCCGGCAATGAGTACAAGTATTCCAAATATAATCAATGAGAAAAATATGATTTTTTCCTTCGTTGTTTTTGTCATAACATCTCTCTCTATTCTTCCCAATAGTGCTTACATCAAATACTAATGCCTAAAATTACCCCTCGCGATACCCTCTGATGGAAAACTCACGCGACCGTACCCAAGCGATCATTTTGAATCATAGGTGGGTCATGACTTCACCTCACAGCGAGTGGGAACATTGCTCAATGGTGCCTACATATAATTCATTAGTGAATACCTATTGGGGGTGATGAATCAAATGAGTAATGCACAGTCGTATTATGAAAATCTTATCGCCCAAGGCCACACACCTGAACAAGCAACTACACAAACACAGCAATATTTCCCTGATTTCCAACTAGGCGCTGCAACCCCCACAACAGAAAACCCAGCGGCCCCTCCACCGGCGATGGTCGCCCCGGCTGAAGAATTCTCCGAGGAAGCCGCGGCGTTTGAGACAGCAACTCAAGTCGGTGGCTCAATGAAGGCAACCGCAGAGCCCATGAAATTTCTTTCCAAGACCTTACCCCTGATTGTGATCTTATTTGTATCGGCTGCCGCCTTTGCATCAGGTTTTTACTCTAACTCCACCAATGAGAAAGGTGAGTCAGCCCGTCAGGAGGCAAATTCGCTGATATCAGCCGCTGATAAGATGGAATCCCAGGCTGACATGTTCTACGATTATGACCTATCTCGGGACCAATTGGCCTACCAACTACTTGATGCCGCTTTTAATCTCCATCTTCAGTATCTGGCTATTGAGGGGAGTGATGCCGAACAGGAACAGTATCTCATGGACCAGATTCATTACAACTTGTTTGTTATGAATGAACACACCGCTTCCACCTACTCCTACGACATTGATGATGTCTTTTTGTTCACGGAAGACGAGACCGTCAACTATGCTTTCTTAGAAGAGGATGGATATAACTACCAACTGCTAAAATCTGACTGGAATGACTTCTTTCTAGTGGATTTGACTAATACAAGTCAGCACATGATGGACTACGGGTTTGATGAATACTGGGTGGATAACACCTTTGAAAACTATCAGCCAGTAAACGGCTTTGCCGTTGGACCAGACCTTATGTTTGTGAACTTTACCAATCTCGATGATTTGTTGAATGGGCCCATCGATGAGGTGCGCTCCAATGCCGGTGATAAGAACAGGGAGGCCGATGAATACGAGGGAGATACCCGATACATCGCCAGCGCCGTCGCCGTCACTGCAGTTGCAGCTGTGCTTACTACCCAGATGGCTTCCCGCATCAAGGCAAAGGCGCTTGTAGCTCTCATCAACCAGTTGCGCTATGATATTCTGAAGGACGAGGAGGTCCTAGATAGCGGCGCAGACTCCGTGTCATTGCTAGTTCTGGCTCTGGCGGCTATACTGACTGCAGCGGGACTGGTTATGGCGTTCTTCTGATTTGTTTGGTCGCAACTGTTGCCTCATTCCAACCCTGTTCAAATTGTTTAACATTGAAGCAAAGGGTTAGTGCATAACACCCTTTGAGTCAGAATCAGTAAATGAATGGGCTTTGAGTGGGGCATTCTAGACGCTAGCCTCTAGTTGGTCGAACCTGAACTCCGAAGGCTGATTTCTTAGAGCGGATTCCACAGATATACCGGCATCATCGTGTGAGTGTCCCGGCGAGAGCACCTTTGAGAACTATAGGTGACAGTGGTGCTATTGCCATTTCAATAAATTCTGTAGCCATAGGCGATATTCCGATGGCTAGTTTTCACTACCTCGGATAGAATAATTGGTAGTCCCGGCAGGAGTCGAACCTGCGTCCCCTGGACCAAAACCAGAGATGATGGACCACTACACTACGGAACTAGTGGAGTCGGCCAAAAGCCACTTGGTTTTGACCTTGACGCTTTGATAATGTAATTACAACTGCTAATCATCCGTGCGAGCCCTTCAAGGGCTCAGTAGGAATCCGGTACCTTATGGCTAGTCCCTCCTCAGTCATGAGGCCGGTTCTCATTCTTTTTCTGATGTTGCTAATGCCATGGTCAGGCGGCTTAGATTTTGGTTCAATTGAAGCCATTTCAGTTCAATCAGATGATAATGTGGCCATGAATAACACAGTCAACATTTCTCTAAATACAAATGAAGCACAAATTTGGCCACCAGCTTCACAATGGTGGGAGCGTGGTGAAGAAGAAGTTGAAGTCTATGTGATAACGCGTGATTTATTTTCTTTAGATAATTGGCAAAAATCACACGGATATGAAATCAAACAATCCCAACCAATTAATGGCCAATTATTCGTTGAAACCATTCCTTCATCTGGGATTATTGAACACCGCAAACTCATTTTACCTGCAAATGTCGTCCCTAAGTTACTTGGAATCATTGGTGTAATGTCAATTTTTGAGGACCCAGGCTCCCCTGAACCTTTCTCAACGGAATCAATCGAACCCTTATCAGTACGCACTGGTGAGTTGCATGGTGCAACCGATTCATGGGCTATGGGTGTTAATGGGTCTGGAGTAAAAGTAGCAGTCGTTGACTCAGGGATTGACTTTGCTCATCCAGATTTGAATGGAACCCAGGCTAGAGTTAATGATTCTAACAACCCCTATGATGGCTGGCCAATAATGTGGGACCCACGTAGTGTTGATATTTGGCTGAGAGATGGAGACTCATATCCTTTGAATAGCGGTTCTTATTATTCCGACACCTCAAATCTAGATAATGATTCAAACAACAATTCAGTCCTTGATTCAACTGGATTCACTGTTTCAGGTTTACTTCCTTCACTTTCTGGAAATTATCATCACGGCCTGCATCCCGATTCACAATTAATCGTAAGGGCTGGAGGTGAAGTTGATATTTTGGTTGTTGACGATTTTACAGCTGGAATCTATGAAACAGTATATGTTGACTTTGACAGAGATGGGGATTTCAGTGAAGAGAAACCAATGCGAAGGGGTAGCGAAACCTCTGGGTTAGATACCAATAGTGATGGATTATGGGATCAATCTGGTGGATTACTGTATTGGGTAAGTGATGGAGTAAATGGGATCCCTTACGGAGCTACTTATGCGGCAAGAGCAGGATTTCAGAACCGTGTTGCCGGGGCTGGCAATTTGACACTGTTCATGATTGATGACGTTAACGACCCTGGTGGTAATCATGGTACACTTTGTGCATCGGCAGTTGCTGCCCAAGGTAAAATCTCCAATGGCAAGGTATTGGGTATGGCTCCTAATTCGGAATTGATTGCAGTTGCTGACTTTTATGCAGGCGGCTCATTCATGGATGCATGGAGATTTCTAGCCGAAGGCTATGATGGAGTGACAGATAGCGGAGATGAAGCTCAAATTGGTTCATTTTCATTTGGCTGGTCAAATGTTCACAATGATGGTACTGACCAAATGTCACTGTATTTAGATTGGTTAACAAGAGTACATTCCAAGAACACAACATTCCTTGTTGCAATGGGTAATGGTGGGCATGGATATGGTACCGCAGCATCCCCTGGTGGTTCGCATGGAATCATTTCTGTTGGTGCGTTTTCTTCACAAGCAGGTCAATCTCATGGTGGGACTTGGGGGGACGCAGCTCCATGGTCTAATCGGGGGCCAAATTCAGCCAGTCGCCTAGACCCTGACATCGTAACGGTTGGATGGTCAGCCACAGGAGATAGAGGCCTAAACGATGTGACTGATGCAAATTCTGCCTACCGAACTTGGGGGGGCACTTCACTTGCAACCCCTATAGCAGCAGGATTGGTTGCTTTAATTTATGATGCATGGATGCAGGAATATGGCGTCTATCCAGATTCTCAAACAGTTCGCGACTTGTTGATGTCAACGGCTGATGACCGTGGTTATGACCCATTGGTACAAGGTGGTGGATTTGCAAATCTTAGCAGAGCAGTAGCAGTAATCCAAGGAGCCAATGGTTCAGCATGGGTGACTCCAGCCTCATGGATGGCTGGTTCAAATCATGGTGTACATCGTGAAGCCAATACGAATATCCTATTTCCGGGACAATCCTCATGGGCGAACTTTACGGTTAATGGAACAGGAGGTACTCCTGTCAATATATCTTGGGACGGTGCTTCTCTTGAGCCAATAGCCCACTATACGCAAGTGTGGAACTCTTCAACCACTTTGGGATGGGATGGTTATCAGGCGGATAGGCCAGACATTTTGATTCCAGTTCACATCAAAGGAGATGCAAATCTATCGCTTCCAAACAGCACATCCCTCATTCGTGCGCGAGTAACTCTTCCGGGTGCTGGGTTTGATGGCAATGATGACATGTACGAAGAAAATCGAGTGTATATTGAGTTGATGCGTTGGCATGATGATGATGGTGATGGGAAATGGTGGGATGATTCAAACAATAATTCCCTCGTTGATTCTGGGGAGATGGAGGCTAATAGCGAATACTCAATGGTCACTTATCATTCATACGCAAGCGGGCAAGCAGAGGTGCGTCTTGGTTTCCCAACACAGCGTGATGGGGATGGCATCCTTCTAGGTGTCTATAGAAGAAATATGCGAACAAATGTTATGGACCCATTGGAGATAGAAATTGATTGGTCTGCTTTCGGGCCATCTGAGAATTCATCTTGGCTTTCACCATGTGCTGGCAATTCTACAATCCCTGCTAATGGCACCCTTTTCGTCAATTGCCGTGTTGAAGTTCCTCCTAATGCTATACCACAATTGCGTCAGGAACAGGTTAGATTCCAGTTTGAATCAAACAATTCATCTTATGATTGGGCTTTGCCAGTAATTGTCAATGTCGCATCAAATGGGCCAATTAATCTAGTTCCAAAACCGATTGACGGTAATATGAGCAATCAATCATTATACAGTGAAACTTGGTTACAAGGTGCTCAGAGATGGGGTTGGCGCTCAGAATCAGGTGATTGGAAATTCCTTACTTTTGATTGGCCTTACAATCTTTCAGGAAATGGAGCAATTGTGATTGATGTTGATTGGCCAGATAATATTTACACAGATGTTGATGTAATTTGGATGTCAGAAAATGGCCACCCATATTCTTTGGAAGATCCTGCTGCTTATGGTCAATACAATTTAGTTCCTGAAGTTTCATCTGAAAACAAGGATATTGGGTCGGGTAAATATCGATGGGAGACTTCAACTGGAGGTAGCCATGAAATTTTGGTAGCTGATGCAACCCCTGGTATGAAACAAATGATGCTTCATTCGATACGACATGGTGTAAACACTAATGATAACCCGTTGAATATTAGCGTAGGACTCGTAAATGCAATCAATGGTTCACTATCGAAGGTAGTCAATGATTGGGCCGATGCAAGCGGGGAAGAAGTCATCACAATCGGTGCAACTTTGCCTCTAAATGTTTCATCCATTGAAGGATTTGGGTGGACTCTCCCAGTACTTCTACCATCTGAAACTGCTACACAAGATTCACCGGGAAGTTGGTCATCATCTGGATATTCACATCAAATAGAGGTACAAAATGCTGAATTATTGAAGGTTGAAATTGATTCACTTTCCCCTAGAACTGATTTGGATTTGGCACTTTATCGAGACAAAAACAATAACGGAATTATTGATTTTGGCAGCGAACAGATACAAACTAGTGGGAACTGGAATGCTGATGAAGAGATTCTCATTGAGTCCCCCACCTCTGGGACGTGGTGGGCGGTTGTGCATGGATTTGATGTACCCAATGGAACTGCTTCTTTCTGGCTAAGGGAAACAGTAGTTGCTGGAGATTCTCTATCTGTTGGAAATATTTCAACATTAAATAATTCTCAAATCAATTCTAGATTTCCAAATGGTAGTAGCGCTCTTGGCGGTATGACTCCTCTAAGTGCTTTTGATGTTAATATCAGTTATGAGATGCCTGAGATGGCGGGTAATTGGGAAGGGTTCTTGGTAGTCAATCTAGATTCCGGAGGGTCAATTCGTCTCAGTTATGATTATCAATTAGAGGAATTAGTTCCGATTTTAGATTTCATAACCCCTGTTAACTTGACACGGACGAATCAATCAATTCCTCTAACACTTGAAGCTCATGATTTTGGTGGTGGTTTCAATCTATCATCATTAACAGTTGGAACACAATCATTAGTTGATTGGGAGAATGAATCATTTACACTTGAGGCGGTTTCTGAAAGGGGCGGAGATTCTACTGATTACGCAGATTCATGGGCTCACTGGAATACAGTAAACAATGAGTCTATTGGTTCTCATTTCCATGAATCAGGTGGGTTCGTGACTTTGGAGGTGGATGAGCTTACCTCTACTGCTGAAGGAACAGATCCCACTGCACCAGATTGGGTCGTAAGCACATCCCAAAACTCTAGCCAAAACAGATACTTAACCACTGATGGCGATAATGGTTGGATTGCAACAAATCCTAGTTCAGGGCCCCGATTAGATTACTCTATAGATTTCCCAACAAATGGTACTTACTATATTTGGCTGAGAATGAATGCACCAGATGTGTATGGGCATGGAGTCCATATTGGGATTGATGAGGCTAGTATCACAAGTACTCCACTAGGCATGTACACTAACACCTATGGCAACTGGGAATGGACGAATATGGCACTAGATCAGAGTCAATCCAGTCCGGTACAGTTTGAAGTGACAAATCCTGGTAGACATACTATCAATATATGGGCATCTGAAGATGGGGTGGCGATAGATCAGTTATTGATTACAGATTCGTGGAGTTTTGTACCAACAGGCAATGAAACCTCTAAATCTCCTTACGTTGACCTAACACTACGTTCAGCTTGGCTAAATCTCTCTCTTCCAGTGGATAATGGGTGGAGGACTTTTTCAGCAGAAGTAATGGATGTCGCTGGTCGAGAAAATAGTTCAACTTTGATGGTTGAATTTGATGATTTAGCGCCACCAATTATTATTTCTGGCTGGGATTTCTTATCTAATAACTCACAGATGCCAATTATTATACAGACTGACGTAGGTGCAGAATTGTGGTTGAATAGTACTTTGATTGAACTCAATGAAACCGGTTTCGCTGAGATTCAATTAGTTCTTCATCCCACTTATTGGGTTGCTGGGGCGGGTAACCCGAATAATGCAACAACATGGGAATGGGTTGATTTAAACAACTTCAGAATAACTGCTCGAGACTTGGCAGGGAATTGGAATAGTCGAGAATTTGAGGTTGCTTATGATGGATGGGGGGCACATAACAACGGGCCCGAACCGCAAATTGTGTTAACTAGTTACGGAGGTATTTCTGATGGCGAGTTTTGGCTAGTTGAAGAACTGATGCCACCAGACCGTTTGAATGTTAAACAAACACCATTACGAGTAAATATAGATGCCTACTTTGATACCAAACAAGTATGTGCTTACTTTATTGATGAGAGTGGAATTGAACATACATCTGCTTGCATCTCACAGTACTCTCCACCATGGGGTTTGAATGATTCGTCACACCTGCGCGAAGGGGCCCCTCCGCCTCCTTCAAACATTTATATTCCATTTTCTTTACAAGTAAATCATTCAGGGTTAACTGATGGCAGATGGCAGATTTTTGTTGAAACTTTAGATTGGTCAGGGAATTGGGGTTGGGGGAATTTCACTTTATTATTAGACCGAGAGGCACCGATAATAGAATGGGTGTCACCAATTAACAATTCTACAATTTGGAATCACAAAGTGCCTATTAATTGGAATATCTCCGAAATATCAGAGCAATCTCTTGCTGTTGATGGAGTAGTCATTAGGGAGTTTTCAACCGGTGACTTAACTATGCAAACTGAAGTAACATTGGATGAAACTGGTTGGCACCAACTCTGTTTGCTTGCTTCTGACTTGACGATTGGACCATCGACAAATGTAGTCACTGATTGTATTGAAGTGTACCTTACGTCAGAGGCTTATGAGCCAACATTAGTAGCGCTATGGGATGGGGGTATAGTAAATTCCTCTAAACAATTTGTTGATTTACATATTGGGCCTGAACAAGGTTGGTCATTGCAAATATGGGATGGTTCTTCTTGGGTCATTCAAAACGGCTCTGAACTCTCCAGTGGTGATTTGGTGATCGGGGTTCAACTAAATGAAGGAAATAACTCATTGAGATTTGAAGTAGAAGCGCTTGAGAGAATGTACCTGTTTGAGTTATCCGTCCTACTTGACAGCCGGGCCTCACATCTAACGATTTCTTCACCTCTTGATGGGTTTGCAACCCCCTTGTGGCAGTGGAATGTCACAGGTGAGTGTGAAGTTGGATTAACTATTGTTCTTGAACTGGAATCTGGTTCGAAATATTCAACAGAGTGTGATTTAGAAGGTAATTATTTCGCAATTGTTGAGTTCTTAGATGATGAGGGTTTAGAAACAATCACAGTTCAAAGTTGGGATATTGCTGATAATTTGGCAACTGTCTCACATACTATCTTGATAGACAGGAATGCTCCTAGAGCGAGTTTACAATGGTTAGATCCAGGTTGCGGAATAAAGCCTGTTTCAACGGTGTTTAACCCCGACCCAATTGCTTCTTGCCATCTTGAATTGAGAGCTGATTTCCTTGACCCAGATATCTCTTTCTGGTCAATCTCGGTAGAGAAAGATAGGCATCTCATCACCTCACAAATGGGTGGTTCTTCTGAATCAAACTTTGTAATTGTAGACTTAGGCAGTGAAGGCAGCCCTGGTACATGGACTGCTGAATTAATTGTCGAGGATGCAGCTGGAAATCGTCAAACCTATTCTGTAGATGATGTCTTTGTTTCACAAGAATCTGCACTCTCAACCAAGGCTTCTACTCCGGGCTCTATGGCTAACATTGTGCTATTAATCGGATTACTGGTTACTTTCATGTTAATTAGCAAAAGGAGACGCTCTAATAGCGACCCCTGGTTTGACCAAATGCCCACTCCATTAGATCCAGAATTATTACTTGGTGGGGAAGGGATTGATGTTGAAGAATTAGGTTTTGATGAACTTTCTATTCCTTCCAGTCATGGACCGATTGGTGCACCTCCATCAAGTCACGAAGATATTGCAATTGCTGATGCAACAATTTTACAAAAAGTAAAAGATAGCAAAAACAAGTAAACCAAAATATGAAACGGTGGGAATCAAGGCCGTATCATGGGGAGTCAAAGATTATCCGCGATGTTCGCGGCTATTTTGATGTTGACTTCCATCTTAACTGTCGGACTAGTTACAGCCTCCGATGGTGATAATGATGGCATTGATGATGCCGTTGATGATTGCCCATTCGCATGGGGTAATAGCAGTATAGATTTCATTGGTTGCCCTGATACAGATGGTGATGGGAATCCCGATACTGTATCTGCTTGGGAAGGTGATTGGGATGAATCAAGCAGGGAGTTGTATGATAGTTCAGGTTCATCGAGAGCAGTTGGATGGTCCTCTGATTCAATTCATCTAGTTGGTGGTGGAGGTGGGAATGTAATTCTATACAATGCCGCAGGTTCGAAAATATCAACCCTTACCACCATTAGTGAAAATGTCCGTAGTTTAGAATTCTCTGCAAACGATTCTTATTTGGCAGTTAGTGGATATTTCGATGACTCTGCAAATCATTCATGGGTATTGGTATTAGAAATGGATTGGCCAACAAAAACAGCTATGGTTATCCAAAATCTAAGTTCATATCATTTGGATGACGTATACGCAGTTGAATGGTCTAATGATGGAGATTATCTCTATACTGCAGGTGCAGATCATCAGATTAGAAAATTCGCAACTAGTAATTGGACTATGGTGGATAACTATAGCCGAATGGATAGTATTTACAATATTGCAATCAGTCCAGATGATAGATTACTTGCAAGTGTGCATGGCTTTGAGGTATCGGTGTTTTGGACAAGTAACGGTACTGAATATTTCAATCATAGGAATCATTCAGGGACTACCTTGGGGGTGGCATTTAGTCCAGATGGGAAATGGGTGGTGACAGGTTCAGATGATACTTGGATTCACGTTTATAACATTTCAAATGGTAGCCGCCACACTGGATGGGATGCAGGTTCGAGAGATATTAATCAAATTTCGTTTGACTCAACAGGGAGTTTTATGGTACTTGCAAATGATGGTTCAAGCGCCTATGTTTATCGTACAAGTAACTGGAGTTATATAGGGAATTTTGGTAGTTTTGGTTCCTCAAATCAGAACCGTGGAACTAGGGCAGTTGAGTGGTCACCGGATGGTTTGAAAATAGCGTTTGGTCAAAATAGGGGGAGGACCACAGTTTACATTTTACCAGAAGGACACCATCAACTCATGGGTGATGTAACGGCTCAGTTGATGCTAAATCGCTGGCGAGCCAACTATCTGATAGAAGGCAAACCCCTATCTCAAGAAAATCAAACAACCTCACAAATGACACAAAATCTGTGTAATGGAGAGGATATAATTGGTGCTAATTATTCTTTTAAAGAGTCAATTGCTAGCCCCTTTGCTAATTATTCTACTACCGGTTTACTTGATTGCACATCTACGAATAGAGAATTGCTTGAGGTGCCGATTGGCAGAATGCCAGCCTCTTTCTTCGTCAAATCTGGTGGGCTTGCAGAAGCTTGCCTAAAGAACATGGGTGGGCTATCAATGGCGCAATTGAGATATATTCTTTCAGGCGGTAGTGTTTCAACGATGGTCCAACCAGGATGGGCCCCCGCAATGAATTGGGCTAGTGTGGTTCCTAACGATGATGCTGATGGGGTAAGGGAATGGAGTGATTTTGATCCATCCTGCCCTCAAGAGGGGATACATGTTTACCAAAGGTGGGATAACCGTTCTATTCCAATGATGGTTGAACGACTTTTCACTTGTACGGGGTGCCAATTCGATGAGAATTTCTTTGCTAGTACTAGTGGAAGATATAGATTCAATGAAGAATCAAGAAGTGAAATTCTTTTCGCTGTATCGCAGAATGATGAGTCCCTTGGTTTTACTGAGATGAGGGCCGCAGACAATTATTCGGGAGTTTGGATTGTTCCTATCTCTGACAATTGGACTCATAGCGCAAAAGACCACATTGCGGCAGGAGGAGTTGCAGTTATGCCATCATATGACAATAGTTCCAACGGGACCTATCCAGCACAATCCGATTACAATTTTATAATCAACCGCGCCCATCTAGAAAAGCGGTTAATGTTAATGAATTGGATGCTGGGTGATGTAGCCCAAAATGAATGGGATGGAATGGGATTTGTTAGGCTAGGTGTATTGGCTAGAGTTGATGCTTGGGCACGATTAGGAATTGATGCGACATCTCTTCTCCCCGATACTGATGGTGATGGCATTTGGGATGGGGATGATTATTGCGCTGGCACTTGGGCTGGTTGGGTTGTCGATGAAAATGGATGCGCCCAACATCAAATTGATACAGATGGAGATGGGTATTTCAATCACGAAGATGATTGCATTAATGTTAGTGGGGCCTCTCTATGGCCAGAACTTGGTTGCATAGATGATGATGGAGATGGTTGGGCTAATTCCTCTGATGCTTTCCCTTCTGAACCATCTCAGTGGGATGATGGTGATGGTGACGGGTATGGAGACAATAGTTCTGGTGTAAATGCTGATGATTGTCCCCAATTTTCAGGTAACTCAACCAACGATAGACTTGGTTGCCCTGATACTGATGGAGATGGTTGGTCGGATGAGGATGGTGATTGGAGTACTTCTGATGGTGCCGACCACTTCCCTACAGATGATACACAGTGGGTAGATAGTGATAATGATGGATTTGGTGATAACTACTCTTTTACTCTTGACGAAAATGGGTTGAGGATTCAAAATGGTGATGCTTTTGATGATGATATTACCCAATGGTCAGACCGTGATGGGGATGGATTTGGCGACAATGACATAGGACAAGCAAGTGATGATTGCCCAGATGCAGCAGGCACTTCAACAGAGGACAGTGTAGGTTGCCCTGATGATGATGGTGATGGCTATTCAAATACAGCAGATATGTTTCCCAATGAGGTGACACAATGGGTGGATAGTGATGGTGATGGTTATGGCGATAATTGGGCCGGAAATAATCCTGACCAATGTGTGGGAACACCGTTATTTGAAGTGCCATATATTAACGAAGAAGGTTGTGGGCCATCGGAAAGGGATACTGATTCAGATGGTGTGAAGGATGACCTTGATGTATGTCCAACAACCCCACTTTCACAAGCAGCATTTGTCAAAATTAATGGTTGTTCAGAAGCCGAAAGTGATGATGATGGTGATGGGGTTTACAACACCATAGATGGGCCTGACGGGATTTACAAGGATGATGCGACTCAATCAGCAGACAGTGACGGTGATAGTTATGGTGACAATCCGAATGGAACAAATGGTGATTCCTGTCCACAAACTCATGGCACCTCAAAAGAAGATCGTAGAGGGTGTTTAGATACGGATGGCGATGGTTACAGTGACCCTGGTTCTGGATGGAGTATATCTGATGGGGCTGACGCTTGGAAAAATGAAGCCACCCAATGGTCTGATTTTGATGGCGATGGTTATTATGATAATTATGGCAACCCATCTTGGACTGCTTCTCGTGAATCTGATTGGCCCGGGGAGTTCGTAGTAGGTGCTAGGATTGGGGATAAGTGTCCCTTAAATGCTTCAGATTCGGCATACCCTGACCCTGGTTGTCCGGTTCAACAAAGTGTAATTTTAGATTATGGGAATACCGATTCATCAGATGGTGGCCTTCCATTAATGTTAATCGCCATTCTGTTCTTAGTTACTTCCGGTATTATTGGCCTAGTTGTTGCAATTGTAATGAAACAGAAAAAGCCGAAGAAGAGGAAATCAGCAGGGAAGACACAACAATCGCTTGCAGTGGAGTCAGCAATGAGCGCAGAGTCTGTTGAACCCCCAAATTGGGAAATCCAAGGAGTTGTAGGGGATGATGGTTTTGAATGGCTAGAATGGCCTGAGCAAAGCGATACGTGGTGGTTCAGGGATGATAGCGGTTATTGGGCTCAATGGGAATGATGCCAACCGCTATCAATAACTCCTCTTTCGAGTATCCATGGAGATTGCGAAGATTGCGGTTTTAGGCGCAGGTCAGATGGGGAATGGGATTACTCAGGTTGCTGCATGTGCTGGTTATCAGGTAGTTATGATTGATGTTAAACAAGACTTTGTAGATAGAGGATTGAAAAGTATTGAAAACTCATTGGCAAAATTAGTGTCAAAAGAACGGATGACCCAAGAAGCAGCAGATTCCGCTCGTTCAAATATTTCAATCTCCACAGATAAAAATTCTGCGGCAGACGCGGATCTTGTTGTGGAGGCAATTCCAGAAATCCCTGATTTGAAGTTTTCAACTTTTGAAGAATTAGATAATATCTGTAAACCCGAAACCATCCTTGCAAGTAATACCAGTAGTATCAGTATTGATGAGATTGCTGCGGCTACCGGACGTCCAAACAAAGTGATTGGGATGCATTTTATGAATCCAGTACCGATTATGAAATTAGTGGAAGTAATTACTGGGTCAAAAACAGATGAAGATGTTTCATCAACAGTCGTTGAAGCCGCTGAAAGGATGGGTAAAGTTGCGCTATGTTGTAAAGATTCACCGGGTTTCATATCTAACAGACTTCTCTGCCCGATGCTAAATGAAGCGGTGCTTGCACTGCAAGAAGGGATTGCTGAACCAGAAGCAATTGATGGAATCATGAAATTAGGGATGAATCATCCTATTGGGCCGCTTGCCCTTTGTGATTTAATCGGGCTTGATACTGTCCTACACATTATGACCGTTCTTCATAATGGGTTTGGGGATGACAAGTATGCCCCCGCAGATTTACTAAAAGAAATGGTTGAACAAGGTAAACTCGGTCGTAAAAGTGGAGAAGGTTTCTACTCGTATTCATGACGATTCATGTTTTTCCGCAGACGTATTGTGAACTTCATCACACACATAATTACGCTCACATGAGGCAATTATGATAAGAGAGCACTACGGGGTGCCCGTTGGGATAGTTGTGGCAGGTACAGAGAAGGTTGAAATCAGGACATTAAAAGTTGGGCGTTTCTGTGTCGTTGATGAAAGTGCGTACAAGATTCTTAAGATTTCAAAGTCAAAGCCTGGGAAGCACGGAAGCGCAAAAGCTAGGCTTGATTTAGAGGATATTTTTACAGGTTCAAAAACAAGTCATGTAGGTACAGTAACAGACAAGATTAGTGTCCCAGTCATTGAGAAGGGTTCAGCAACAGTAACTCATATCCAAGGAGTGGACGTTCACGCTATGGATGCAAAAACTTTCGAAATGATGATTCTACCCATGGAAGATGGATTGAACATTGAATCAGGTGGGGAAATCCAGTGGATGGAAGCATTAGGTCGGTTCAGAATCATTCGTGACCATTGATACCATCTTCTTTTTTTAGAGGAATTGATTTGAAGGGGGTCGGGTTCGACCAACATGAATACGGAGCGGAGGTAACGATATGTCAGTAAAACGCTCAGCATACCGCCAGCCGGTTACAGCTGAAGGTTTGAAGGCGATTGAGGATGGCACTCTAACTTGGCTTGACCAAGAGATGTATAAGAATCTCAACACCGGTGTTCTCGAACAATATCTTGAGGAGAAGAATCTTGAAGAGGCGTTTGAAGTAAGTCATTGGTCACTGGGCAAAGTTCTCATTGGAATTCTGATTGGTGCGGTTTTTAGCGGGGTTACAGCCTACATTGGCTTGAAGATTGGATTAGCAGTTTCTGCGGCCTGGTACATTGCTTACTTACTTGGCATGGCCCTTCGTTGGTCACCTTCAGAGGTTAATATTGCAACGAGTGCAACCACAGGGGCAACTCATGCATCTACCGGGTTCATCTTCACATTTCCTGCAATATTTTTGTTAGCCTCTAGTCCGAATTATGAAGTTGGTGGAGGTCACCTGATAAGCAGTGTTGACACTTTTCAGTTGGCTTTTATCGGAATTATTGCATCAATGTTTGCAGGATTCTTAGGTGTGATGTATTTCATCATTTTTAGACGGGTTTGGTTAGTAGAAGATCCTTTGCCAATGCCTGGATTTGAAGCGACTCTTGTGCTACTGGACATTGCTTGTGATGTATCTAGTGGTGCTGCAGAACAAGCCAAAGATTCCCTCAAAACAGTTGGGATATCTACGGTGGCGACAATGCTGTTCATGTTCATTATTGATTATCCCCTATCTTGGAAGCGCCATCTTGATGGCGTCGCATCATCGTTATTTGATGTAATAGCCCAAAAGCTGACTTTTGCTGGTACAGCACTTTCATCTATTTTCAGTCATCATGCACTTCACCAACCTGCTGGGATTACGACTGTAGAAGGTGAGCACGGTACTTGGGAGGGTGTATCAAATGGTATTACTCATTATGACGCTGATAAATTCAATCCATTTGAGTACACATATCTGGGGATTGAGATGTCTCCAACCCTTTTCGCAATTGGTTGGTTCATGCGTTTGAGAGTGGCGATTTTAGTAAACCTTGGAACTCTTGTTGCATGGTTTTACCTTGTTCCTCTTGCAGTTGGTCTTGATGTACCAGTGTACGATGCTAACCTTGGTGAATACTTCAAACTCTCAGATTTTGGTAATCCAGATACAGTTCCATACACCCCATTGGTTCAGATGAAAGTATATTCCACACTGATTAGAGTGATTGCTATTGGAGCAATTCTTGGGGGTGGATTCCTTGGTTTAGCGAAGATGGCACCCACTTTCGTCAATATTTTTGGTGACATTAAGAATGCGTTCAAAGGAGAACAAGGTGCAGAATACATGGAAGAAAAGGGATGGTATGAATGGCCTCTCTACCATCTCCCCATTTTCATTATCATCTCTTTCTTTGCAATGTCTTTCATCTTTACAGTTGGTGGGTTCCCGCTTATTCCAAGTATTCTTTTTGCAATAATTGTGGGTATTGCAACTTTCTTACTTGGTGCTATTGCAGTGCGTGTCATGGGTGAAACAGGAATTGAACCAGTGAGTGGTACGTCTTTCATAGTCCTACTTGGTTTGCTTGGATTATTCTTAAATTTACGAGATACTTTTGGCTTGAGCAAAGAGGAAGCCATCTTGCTGGGTCTTGTAGGAACCACTGTGTTTGGCTCTGCTATCTCAATGTCTGGGACTGTAGTTGGGGATTACAAAAATAGCCTTTACATTGGAAACCGCCCTTACCACATCTCAAAAGGAAATATCATGGGTGTTGTACCTGGTGCAATCCTTGGCGCAGGTGTTGCAATTTTCTTGTCAAAGATGCTTGCAGATGGGCGCATTGACCTTCTTGCTCCACAAGCAAATGCATTCGCAACTTTCACAATTCTATTGGCAGAAAATGAAGGGAATCTCTATGCATTAGGATTAGGTTTCTTACTAGGCTGTTTCATTGAATGGGCTACTGGTATGGGTACATCCTTTGGACTAGGTATGTATCTACCTACTTTGGCTACTTTCCCAATGTTAATTGGTGGTGGTTTGAGAGATTGGTGGGAGGCAAAGAGGCTGGCTCCGAAGGTTGAGAAAATTCGTGAAGAAAAAGGTAACAAAGAAGCTGAAAGAACCCGGGCGATCATGTTACTTGGCACGTTTATGTTGGCCGCAGGTATGCTTACTGGCGAAGCCTTCCTTGGCGTAGAGAGTGCTGTGTTTGCCGTTGTAGATGAACTCCCGACTGGAGAATCAGTCCCAACATTTGATGGTGAAACACCTGTATTAGGTCCAGACGGAAACCCAATCATGGAAGAACAAGTACTAGGTGACCTTGGTTGGTATCCTTATGCTCGATTCGGCTCATTTTTAGGGATGAATATATTGTTAGGTTTAGGTATCTATCTGTTATTCAGGAAGGCTGGAATCATAGGTCCAAAAGATGAACTTTTGGAAGCCGAGTTAGGGTGAGGTTGTCACGTGGCTGAGCAGCCACCCCCTACATTCGCGTGGTTGATTTTAGCAACCTCGGTATTAGCAGTATCAAGTGCTGGTGCAGTATTCCAATTGATTGGTGATGTTAATCCAATATTGCGTGCGTCCTGGCGATTGCAGGCAACCGCCCTTATTTTGTTACCACCTTTCATTTATCAGGTTGTTAGCCTAAGAAATAATGATGCAGAAACACTTTCTCGAATAAAAGACAAACGAGTTATCCTAGCAATTATTGGATCTTCTATTTGTCTGTGGATACATTTTGGTAGTTGGGTTTGGTCACTTGACCATACCTCATTGACCCATAGTCTGTTATTTGTTACAGCACATCCACTAGTCATTGTAGCAGGACTTTATTTCTTAGGAAAACAAATTTCCGCAGGGCAGGCGAGTGGCGCACTTCTCGGTTTTTTAGGTGCAGGGATAACTCTCTTAGGTGTGACAAATGAAGGCGGGGTGACCCTAATTGGTGATTTTGCAGCGTTTATCGGTGCTATTGCTATTGTTGGATATTTAGTTGCAGGGAGGGTTCTTAGAGAGTGGATGCCGTTGTTCATTTACGCCTTTCCTGTCACTTTAATTGCTAGCATATTACTTGGATTAAGTTCTATTGCGATTGAAGGCACCTCACTGGGAGGGTTACCAGCAGTGAGTTCACTATTTGGTTGGTCTGATATTCTTTGGCTACCTGCCATAGCTTACCTTGCAATTGGTCCAGGTTTAATTGGCCATACAGGAATAAATGGGGTGTTACGGTGGTTCCCTCCACTGGTTATTTCTGTTGCAGTACTGTTTGAACCATTGATAGGGTCTCTAATAGGTTGGTTCCTTGGTACAACAAATGTGCCTGGGATTTACACTTGGCTTGGTGGGATATTCTTGATATTAGGTGTGATAATGGTTACACTTGGGCAAACATCAGTTGACGAGTTAACGAATGGGATAGATGAAGGTGAGTGATTATGAGCCATACAATTTTGATAACTAATGATGATGGAATCGATGCGCCTGGTATTACTGCTCTTGTTCAGGGACTTTATGATGCAGGATACAGAATAGTGGTTTGTGCTCCGGACAGGGAAAGGTCTGCTTCAACCATGCATCTCACACTACATAGGGAAATGAAATTGAGGCGTAGAAACGACTTACTCAAAATCTATAGGTTGAAAGATGATGGGCCTGAAATTGATTTATTTGATATTTCAGGATATCCGGCAGACAGTGTATTAACCGCATTATCCGGAGGGCTCCCTAGCAATATACCAACACCCTCTCTTTGCATCAGCGGAATAAATCGTGGACCAAATATGTCTGTTGATATTTTACATTCGGGAACGATTGGAGGTGCTCGTCAAGCAGGGACTTGTGGTATACCTGCAATAGCAACTAGTTTGGATACCTTTGAGCCAAATGACTACTCAACTGCTTTACGAGCTACGCTAGAATTGGTTAAACACATTTGTGCGATAATTCCCGAAATCCCAGTAAATCTTGGACGTGAAGGCGGAAGTCTTACCAAACCAGAAGGTGAGAACGATAAGCAGACTTTGAGAAATGCGTTGATTTTAGGTGATATTTACATTAATCTAAACGTGCCAGTAGGATGGCAAGGTGAATTTTCTACTACCCATTTGGGGAGCCGGTGGTATCGTGGAGCAATAGAAATTATAGGGGATGATTCTATTGAACGTGATGATTGGGATATTCAATTAGGTGCTGCAAGCATTGAAGATGAGCCAATAATAAATGGAGATTCTTATTGCGTAAGTTTGGGGTTAGCAAGTGTATCATCTCTTGGCACATGGCCTCAAGGACATCCATTAGCGATTTCTGATGAATTATTAGCAACAACCAGTTCAGGTGAAGGGTTACCTTCTTGGCTTGTTATTGATCAATGATGGCGTCTAGTAAATGATGGACCACACCTATTGCAGTGTGGCCCTGTATCCAATTTTTACCCAATGAAATTGATTTAGCATATTTTTCAAGAAGATTATTTTCATCGTCTGTAAATGGTTGGTCGTCCGATAAAATGAATCCAACACTATCAGGGATTGATGTGTTATATTGTTCTGTGAATGCCATCGCCTCAGCATCCAATTTTATTATTTCAACACCCTCTTTAGTCCATTCATTTAGTGTGACGGCAAGGTCCCCGCCTGAATGCCATATTCCTGGTTGATGTTCTATCCAGTGGCCTCGTGCCGGCGCGGGCTCAACAATAATTTTCCCAATCTGTCCAGCAATCGCTCTCTCATCGGGGTGAAGCCCCCAAACCATAGAGCCATCAAACCAGATTCTTCTTGGTGGGCCATCTCCACCCATCAGGTGAATTGTAATGTGTGTGTTCTTTCTGATGCCGTGAGATAAGAATAGTGCGGAATTAATGGCACGGACTAACACGTCCATTCTGCCACCACTTCCTGCCAGATCATTAAGATTTAATTTCCCATTACTTTTGGCTCGATGACCAATAATGGCGAATCTTCTCTCTTGCAAATGTTCACCTTCACATCGGCATGTCGACATCATCCATGCCGCCCATCATATCTTTCATTTGCTTTCGTAGTCTACGGTTGCCTCTAACGCCTTTCATCATCTTACGGGAGCGTTTCCATTGTGCAAGTAAATCTCTAACATCTCTTTCTGTCGTGCCTGAGCCAAGTGCGATTCTCCTTATTCTCTCTTGTTTGAGAATTAGGGGCTCGTTTTTTTCATGTGATGACATACTATCCATGATAATCTTGAATTTTTCAAGATTGGTTTGCATCTCTTGTTTTTGTTTCTTTGACATGTTACCCATACCCATGAATCCCATTGGCATATGTGACATGATTTTGTCAACGGTGCCAATTTTTGACATCATTTCCATTTGTTTGTACATATCATTGAGAGTGAATCTTCCTGACATCAGTCGTTCTGCTATTCTTGCTGCCTCTTCAGCATCTAAATCTTCAGGGGCGAGGTCGATTAAACCTCTAATATCTCCCATCCCAAGAAGTCTTGAAATGAATCTATCAGATTCGAATTTTTCTAGGTCTGAAACCTTTTCACCTTCCCCAATAAAGACAATTGGGGCACCGGTAGTTGCAACTGCTGAAAGTGCGCCTCCACCTCGTGCTGTGCCATCTAGTTTGGTGACAATAACTCCTGTGATGCCAACGAGGTCATGGAAAGATGCGGCCACAGGTCCAGCCGCTTGACCAACCTGGGCATCAATTACAAGAAAACGTTCTGTGGCTTTGGCAACTCTGTGGATAGCATCGAGTTCATCCAGTAATCCCTCATCTAACCTATCTCGGCCAGCAGTATCAATGATTACTAAGTCTGCACCTCCAACTTCTGCTAATCCATTTTTGACAATTGTCAGAGCATCAGTTTCTTCTGGTTCACCGTACACCTCTACGGGTGAATCTGCCAGCAGTTGTTGCAATTGTGCATAAGCACCAGGGCGATGCACGTCCGCTTCAATTACAGCGATTTTCATATTGTGTTTTTTGCGCCACCACTCTGCTAATTTTGCCGTGGTAGTGGTCTTTCCTTGGCCGTAAAGCCCTACCATCAGAATAGTTTGATTATGTGGGATAATTTCTCTAGGTGCCCCTAGCAGACGAACCAATTCGGTGTATATGATGTTCAGTGCGTGAGTTTGGAGAATCACCCCTGGGCGAGGCTCTTCTTCTCTCATTCGTGATTCTAGTCTTTCAGAAATTTCCTTAGTTTGACGAACATTGAAATCTGCTTCAAGTAAAGCCACCCTGATACTCTTAATCATCTCAGCAAGTTCGCCTTCATCCAACTTGCGTTTTCCCTTTAGGGCAGCAATAGCACCAAAGATTCCAGACTTCAGTCCTTCAAGTGCCATGCATCCACCTATGCAGCGGTCACACCCATCCCGTTTGAATGCGCCGGACTAGTAATTGTTGAAGCGGTGAATACATCAAGAGACAACATCTCGCCCTACTATGGGATTGGACCTGCCTCAGTATCAGGTTCAGGTTCTTATCGCCCTTGGCACCATCGGAGTATACGTTGGTTGGCGGGGTGGAATGCAGAATATGGCAGGATTCTATGATATGCCAAATGCTACCAAGCATCTTGCATTTGGAATCGTTCTTGGAGCGTTCAGTGGAATCCTAATTGATGGACTTTTTATTAGTCTTGTAGCACAAACAGGGGTAGTATTGATTGAAACCCTTGGTCTGATGATATTTGTTGGACTTGCTCAATCTCTAATTTTCCACTTTTTGCTGTCTAGGAATAAAGTGAGAATATTACTTGCATCCCCCACTTCTGGGTGGACAATGGGGCTTGGGATGGGTGCATTACAAGCCTCCTATCTGATGCTTAGGATGGCGGATCCGAATTGGATTGGTTTTGTTTCTGGATTCAACTGGCAAATGATTCTAACTGGGGTATGGATTACTATCACTTTACCGGCGATTGAAGCGACTCTCGGCTCCTGGCAAGGTGCTGCAGTAGTAGACAAAAAGCCACTTACTGTGATGTGGCAATCAGGTCTTTACCGTGGTTTTGTTCTAATCGCGGTGCTAGTTGGAATCACTGCTCAACCAATATTATTGCTGGTATTACCTGTAGTGGCGATTTATGGTTTCACCATTGCTGAAGAAAAGTGGTTACCGTCGGCGTTAATCCCCTCAATTCGACAAGAATATTATCGTACGGTGAGAAAATCTTCTGAGAGGGCGCGCCTGAAGGAACAAAGGCAGCATGGGGATATAGTAAACGAGTCAGAAGAATAAGGCTCCAATTGTTCACATTTTGGATAGTTAGTGGAGAATCGTTATGGGGCTTAGTGTGGCACAGTAACATCATGCCTCGTTGCCCATATTGCATGGCTCCCTCTAGTTCGAGGAACCCAATATGTCACGGATGCGGCAGAGTCATCAGTGGAACTTCTGGAATGGGGGGCCGAGTTACCCCTTCAGGAGTGCCTCAACAACATAGTAGCAGAGTTCAGTATGGCTCGAGTCCGAAGGCTAGAGCTCACCAAGCCCATCTTAAACGCAAAAAGAAAAAAACAGGAAAACAGTTTAAGAATTTGGTATTGGTCATAGTCATTGCTTTCGTTTTCCTGTTTACACCCGCCCAAGAACATGTGAATAAACAATTGAGCATTTGGTTAGGCGATTTTTGGAAATCTATTGGCCCGGCCCACGAATATCCTGTGGCGACAGAATATACTCTTCAAAGAACAGTTGAGATTGAAAATTTTGATTCCGGTGAGAGGCAATTTTTGTATCGTTTGCCAATTCCAATTCAGCGAACCAATAGAGGTATTGAAGACACAACATTTGATCGAAATGGAAACTTAGACATGGCGTCAAGTCTTCAATGGGTTAAATCAATGAAGGTTGGTTCTAGTTTTTCACATATTGATGTCCCAGTTGAAACTGTTGAATATTTGGAAGAATCATCGGCTATATCATTGGGTGATGGTTTCTCCTCCGTTCATTGGCCATCTTTGGGTCCTAGTGGTGATCGGTGCGAATATACTAGGTGTTTAATTTGGAAAGGCGATATACCAGCAACTTCGATTGCAATTCTAACGGTAACATATGATATCGAATCATCATCTTATGCTTGGAATAGTGGGGATACTATCTCAAAGTCTGTTGCTGGGACATTTCAAGGAATGGATGTTTCCAGTTCGGGCCAGTTTAGCGATTTATCTAGGTCGGGATGGGTAGGGGCTACAACTTCTTTGATTGGAGAAGAACATCAGTGGTATGATAGAAATCCAGGTGGTTCAATTGAGAATTGGGCGATTGATGGAGACCATCACCTTGTGAAGTCTGCAGCAGACAACATACTTGCAAGCCTGCCGGCAGACCAGCAGGACAACGTCTACGCTTTTTCCCACGCTGCGTTCATCTATGTTAGGGATAATGTGAAATATCGAGAGGGCTCACCTTATCCGCCTCGTAGTGGCCCTACTTGTTTGGCACAAGGGATTGGTGATTGTGATGAGCAAGCCAACGCGTGGATGAGCATTCTAAGGGTAAAGAACATCCCCACTTGGTATGAATTCGGTGCTTTAACTGCATTAGATCATGAAATATGGGAGGCACATGCATGGTCGGTTGTTTTAATTCCATACAGTAGTGAATGGTGTTCTGAAAATGAGATCAATTTAGACAGTTGCTACTTAGAAGGTTCTGTTGATGTTGTGAATAATAAATGGTTATTGCATACTCCGACTGCATTTTCAGAATTTTTAGAACCTTATAGTCCAAAAGGAATAGCACCTGACGAATTCTATAAAGTGATGTCTATAAACGCATATCAGTACAATTGGGTGGAGAATTGGGACACTATTATTGGGCCGAATCACCTTGGTGGGACTTTTAAAGTACCGTATGTAATAGGGGAGTGAACAGTCAAATGATAGATGCTCGCCCGATTGATTACCGAAGGGTGCTTCCATGAGGATAGTTATCGGGGGGGCCGGCGAAGTCGGCCGCGGTGTTGCTAAGGCTTTACGTAGTGAAGGTAGGGACGTAGTTCTAATTGATACAGACCCCGTTTCAATCAAAGAGGCTCAAGCTTTGGATGTCTTGGTAGTCCAAGGAGACGCGACGTTGCGAGAGGTCTTGATGGAGGCAGAGGTGCAGAATGCTGAAGTTTACATTGCCGCAACACAACGTGATGAAATTAACATGATTTCCTGTGCATTAGCACGCGATATTGCTCGTCAGGCTGGAAACAAATCTGAATTAATGACAATAGCCAGAATTCATGATGCAAGTTTGGTTTCCGATGAAGAAGGTGAAGATTTAACTCGATGGAGTGGGGTACAGCATGCTGTGTGCTCTGATTTACTCGTAATCGAAGATTTAAAAGTTGGATTACAAGGTGCTTCTATGGTTGAGATTCTCCCCCTTGGCCACGATGCTTGGATATCTGTTGGGGAAGTTCTCCCATCTGCTGAAAAATTGATTGGTTCTACAATACAAGAGGCTCAAGATAATGTTGACGGACTACCTAGGATATTCGGAGTAAAGGAACCCGGGAAGAAGAGTTACATTCCTACCCATGAATCAGTTATTGTATCAAAATCACTTCTCGCTTTTGCTACAATTGGTAAGCATACATTCAGAAGGATATTATTGGCTACCGGCCACACTCCTCCTGATTACCCAGATCACCCAAGAGTCATGATATTCGGTGCAACTAGATTAGGGCGGCAAATAGCTAAATCATACTTGGAAGAAGGTTCTAGGGTCACGGTTATCAGTGAAAGTTTGGAACAAGCCAATGAGTTAGCAGGAAGTGATTTCGCCAACACAGACTTATTGGATTCTATTCATGGTAATCCGTTGGACCCCGATCTGCTCCAAGAATTAGATGTTGATGAACACCATATCGCAATCTCTGCATTATCTGGAGACCACGCGAACATGGCAGTTGCTCTGCATGCAACTGAATTGGGTGTTGCTAGAGTGGGGATGGTTCTAGATGACAGTCAAATGGCACAAATAGCAAGGAGAATTGGACATTCTTTTGCCGTAAGTCGCCGAAGAGTTTCAATCAACTATATCCTTCGTCATGTTCATAGTAAGGTAGAAGGTAATTATCATCTATTGTCAACAATTCCTGATATTGTTGGTATGTCTGCACTTCTAAATTCTGGGCATAAAATGATTGGTAAGCAGGTGAAGGTACTGGAAAAGAATCTCTGTCGTGTAGCATTTATCTATCGCACATCTCAGTCCTCGGGTACAGAAAGTATGTTGAGAGCATCAGGTGATCAAACCCTAAAGGAAGGAGATAGATTGATGCTTTTCGCTAAAGTGAAAGAAATTGAAAATGTTGAAAAGCGACTCACAGGGAGTTGAATAAATGCGAAATGATGTTCTCGCTTACGTAGTGGGTATTACTTTACTTATATTTGCGGCCCCTTTGTTTTTGATGACAGTAGTTGGTTTTTTTCTAGGAGATAATGATATAATTTTTCAGTCATTTTTATTGCCCTGTTTAATATCCGCTGGTCTTGGATATTCTCTCAAAACCTGGGGCCAAGGTAGGGGTGCAAGTTCTGAGAGATTGAGGGACAGAGAAGCTTTTGCTGCAGTAGCATTAGGGTGGCCGGTTGTTGTAATAATTGGGGCTCTTCCGTTTTGGTTTGGTGGGATGTTTCATGGACCTTTTGAACTGATTAATGGACAATCAAACTTAACTGAAGTGCTTGGTGGTTCGGTAAGGGCTTTCTTTGAATCAATGTCAGGATTTACCACCACTGGTGCAACCGTGATTGATCCTCGAACCAGTCCAGTATGCCAGCCTGCTGTACCTGACTGCATTAACGCCCAATCAAAGTCACTATTACTATGGCGTAGTCTTAGCCAATGGCTCGGTGGAATGGGGATAATTATGCTAGGGATGTTGCTATTAGCCCGCTATTTAGGTGGTGGGATGACGATGGCAAGAGCAGAACTTACAGGCCCATCATTATCAAGATTGAAGCCAAGAATTCAACAGACTGCGAAGATTCTTTGGGGCATCTATACCTTCTTTACAGTTGTAGAAATTGTTCTTCTTTATTATTTGACGGATATGGGAATGTTTGACGCTGTTAACCATGGATTAACAACCCTTCCAACTGGTGGCTTCAGTACTTATGATGCGGGGGTGATGTCTTTTGATAGTGTTACTGTTGAATGGATTATTATCTTGTTCATGGTCATTGCTGGAATTAATTTTAGCCTATTCCATTTTATCTATAGAGGTGAGTGGAGGGCCGCAATAAAAGACCAAGAGATGCAAGTTTATTTGGCTGTGTTAGCACTTGCTACCATTGCAATGACAGCAAGCCTTTACATCTTAGCAGACTGGGAATTTGGCAGTTCATTTCGCCATGCTGCTTTCCAAGTCGCATCTATTGGGACATCAACAGGGTATGCTAGTTCAGATTTCGTAATTTGGCCAACTTTAGCACTGATTATTTTGCTGTTCTTGATGATTGTTGGTGCTTCAGCCGGTTCAACAGGAGGTGGGCTCAAAATTTTACGATTGAGAATTGCATACCTGTTGGCAAAACGAGAAATCTCACGTATTGCATCACCTAGAAAAATACACCTTGTTCGTCTCAATGGTGAAGTTGTTGAGGATGAAAAACTGTGGACAATTGTGGGAATGCTTTCATGGTGGGCTGTTCTATCAATGGGTAGTATCATTGTACTAGCAATCATTGAATCATCTCTTGATTTAGAAACGGTGATTTCAGTCGCAATTTCCTCGTTGGGAAATACTGGGCCAGCATTAGGTAGTTTAGGGCCAACTCAAACATGGGCTAGTTTACATTGGACGAGTTTAATCGTCACTGCCACTTTGATGTGGTTAGGGCGTTTAGAATTACTGACCGTTATTGTACTACTTTCCATCAGGGTCTGGAAAGAGTGATTAAAATAGGGTTTTTTGCCCTTTATCGATTGTAGGTGTAGTGTCTTCATTTTCCTCTACTAATTGTTCATCCTCTTCATTTACTGATTTCACAATTATACTTTCATTGTATCTCTTAACAATCTCTTTAGTTGATTTTAGATTACTTCTTAGGCCGTTAAGTAAAGCATGTTCATCACCATCTAAATTTAGTTCTTTACTTATTGTGAAATCTTCAACATTTGTTGTATCACCTGATTCGTGAATGGCTGCTAATGGGGGCCACAATTCTTCTCGTGCTGCTTGAATACTACAACCAGAAAGAGCCGTTAATTTTCTAATTAATGCTTTTCTCCGCCAAGGTTCCATCCCTCTTCTCAAAAATGGAGGGAAAGACAGTGAGAACCTTGAAGTCGGCTCATTAATTGATGAAACACTTGCGGCTAATGCTGATAATTGGCCGGACCAATACCAACTTCGATATGCATTATTACTGTACATTGTATGTAATGATTGGTCTGAAATTGAGCAAGTTTTAGCAGCTCTACTAAGGTCATCTCGGCCTTTGAACACAGAGGCATTATTCCATGAAACCCAAGCAATCAATTCCCTTGGTGTGATTTCAATATCTCTAGTCTTTGTAGCAGCATCTTTTGCAGTTGTACTTTTGTAAAGTTCTTCCAATCCGGGGAACAAATCAAGTTGCTGGTCACGCAATCCACGACTTAGTTGAGTTTCAACCGCATCTAAGTCAATGTGATTAATACCGCCTTCGCATATCATTTGTAAATCTCTAACAAGGGCACGTATATCTCCTGGGTTTGCACTAATTAGTCTGCTTAGGGCACCAGGGTCTGAGGATACGTTTTCAGAATTTAGAACACGTTTTGCAATTTTTTGCATAGCACTTGCACTCGCTCTTCTAAATTTGATTAATTCTGCTTGGCGGAGAAACCTATCTCTCGCTGAAGCCCAACTTGAATTACGTCGCCCCCACAATCCCATGGGCTCATTACAAGTCATAATTATTGGTTGAGTGGTACTTTTCAGCATTTTGAGTAATTCTGCTTTCCCTCCAGAATCACCTTTTAAAGAAGAAATATTACTATCCTCTCCTCTTTTTTCTGCTAAGGACCCCTCTATTCTTTTCTCACTTACTTCTCGTAAACCACCATGTAAATGGTCGACTTCATCTAATAGAATCAATGTTTTTCTTGTCCCACCCAAATCAAACGACCCATCTAATCCAAATGTGTAATTTGTTGCTCCACCGCCAGCAGCCTTTCTGATTGAAGCGGCGTTCCTTGCATCACTTGCATTTAGTTCGATGACTACCCACCCGAAGTCTTCTGCAACGGCTCTGACAATGCTAGTCTTACCAACACCAGGTGGCCCAACAAGAAGAAGTCCTTTCTTGTCAGGGGTTCCCTTTTTCCATGATTCTAGCCACATTGAAATTCTTTTTCTGGCCGCTTCATTCCCCTCTAATTGTGCCGCTGTTTGCGGGCGATAGCGTTCAGTCCAGTCGGCCGGAATAGACTGGGCTTCGGTCATCACCCCCCTCACGGCGGCGAGGGGTTTTGAATGTTCATCAATAGATTATACTTGAAACGATGAATCATAGATGGAAATGGGAATCAGAAAACAGTCGAAAGAGAACCACTTTGTAAATGCTGAATCAAATCATCTGTAGATATTCTGATTTGAGATTGGTCATCTCGCCTACGAACGGTAACGCTACCATCTTCTAATGATTCGTAGTCAACAGTGACAGCCCAAGGTACGCCAATTTCATCTGCTCTAGCATATCTTCTACCAATTGATCTTGTACCATCATAATAGGCACCTATTCCTTTGATTTCTAGAAGTTTAGTTTGCAACTCTTTGCCAATTTGTCCCATTCCATCTTTTTCGAAAAGTGGAAGGACAACAACCTCGTATGGTGCAACAGATTCTGAAAGGTGCAGAATGAGGTATTCATCTCCTTCTTTACTAGTCATCTCATAACCGTGGTCAAGAAGGTGCCAGATAATGCGGTCCAGACCAAACGCCGGTTCCACCACATGAGGTAGGAACCATTCTCCTCGTATGGTCTCCTGTATCCTGACTATCTCAACCATTGAATCGTCTATAGTAACATTACTTCCATCGCTTAGAGATAGTTCGAAGGGGAATGCCGTTGGGATATCTTCTAGTTTTGACAACGCTTCTGTTACATGACCTGCTTGTTGTCTAAAAGCAGGGCCCACAATCGAACCAATTGCTGATACAACCTCCTTATCAATTTCTATTGGTTCATCAAAATCTCGCCAAGCCCTCAGTTCATTAGTACCGGTTGCATCTTCATGTGCCGCCAAATCATAGCAACCCCGGTGGGCGATTCCAACACATTCTATCCAACCGTATGAGCCATGCATTTCTAAGTCCCAACAATCGGATGCATAATGTGCCATTTCATTAGATTCATGTTGCCTAAATCTGATTTTTTCGGGGTCTGCTCCTATATTAGTCAGGAAATCATATGTTTCAGCCATGAACATGGCAACAGTTGGGTGACGGACAATATTCTTTGCAAGTGCGGTTGCGATATCCAAGTTGATTGTTTCTTGTTCACCATTTACTGGGTCGGGAATCAATTGGAAATCGATTCCATTCCATTTTGAAAGGTCTTGATGTGCATCTACATTTGGGTCAATGAAATATTCAAGTTCAGCCATATTGAATTCTCTTTGACGAATCATTCCTTGCCGTGGGCTTATTTCATTTCTGTATCCTTTTCCAACTTGGATGGCCCCGTAAGGAAGACGATTCCTAAAATGACGTTGAATCATAGGGAAGGTTAGGAACATTCCTTGAGCTGTTTCAGGTCGCATATACGCTTGTCGGCCACCCCTTGTCGCACCTATTTTCGTGCCAAACATTAGATTCATTGGCCTAGAGTTAGCCCAATCGACATTGCTACAAGAAGGACAGGGCACTGCGTTATCTGATAGGATAGAATCTAATTCAGTACCAGAAAGTGAATCAGGATTTTGATGGAATTCTTCAACTAGATGGTCACTACGGAAAATAGCGTTACAAGAATTACATTCTGATGCATGGTCGTTAAATGCGGATACATGTCCACTTGCTTGTAAAACTGATTCGGGTGTAATTGTAGGGCTGTCAATTTCTACAATATTTCCTTTTGACAACCAATGTTCTCTCCATTGTTGTTGCACTTTTCGTAGCAACCTTCCCCCCACTGGCCCGTAATCAAACAAACCAGCGATCCCACCGTGTATGGAAAAGGCAGGGAAGATAATCCCCCTTCTTTTCAACATCGACATCAAGGAGTTAACTCGGTCGCTGTCACTTGTCACGCCTTCACCTAAGGGTTGGTCGGATAGAGAAGGGTTCTCAATGCTTCGGCATGAATAGCCTGAAAAATGCTAACTCTTTGGGTTATTACATGGGGCAGGCAATGGTTGAAATTGTCAGCGAAGATTGTACAGGTTGTGACCTTTGCATAACTCACTGCCCTTTTGAAGCATTATTACCACTCGCCGAGTGCCCTCCTGAACGTCGAAAGAGGCCTGTAATAGTGCTCAATGAGAATTGTGTAGGCTGTCTAAGTTGTATAGGGTCTTGTCCAACAAATGCACTTCGCGAAGTTCATGTGCCAATTATTGCAGACTCTTCCCCACTAATTTACCAAGATAATCCACCCCCTATGGTTGAGGTTGTGAACCGTTGGGGTAAGAATGGTTCAAGATGTGCTTGAATTCGGTTATCACTAGTGATACCTTCTGTATTTTCCCTTCTAAATACGAACTGTTGATATACTGGCTCGTTGCGCTGTCGTCATAAGAATAGGAGAATAATATATGGCTGAGATTGTATACTTAGATTCATACGAAGAATCTGAAGTGATTTATAGTCAATTATCCCAGCCTGTCAGAGATTGGTTTAAAGATAAATTCCCGGACTTCACCGATCCTCAGAAGATGGCAATTCCTTCAATCACTGCCGGTGATAATTTGTTATTATGTAGTCCAACAGGTAGTGGGAAAACACTTACCGCATTTCTAGGGATTATTGACAAATTAATTCGTAAATCTATGAACGGAGAACTCGAAAAGAAAGTATATTGCGTATATATATCTCCGATTAAAGCCTTAGCAAATGACATTCAGAAGAATTTGATTGAACCACTAACTGAGATAAAATCAAGATTTTTACAAGGCCGCTATAAGGATATCAAAGTAGGATTAAGGACAGGGGATACCAGCCAATCTGATCGTCAAAAAATGTTACGTAATCCCCCTCACATTCTAATCACTACTCCTGAAAGCCTTGGTCTTGCTTTAGCATCATCTAGATTCCGTCCTTTAATGACTGATTTGAATTGGATTATTTTAGATGAGTTACACAGTTTAGTACCATCCAAGAGAGGGACTTTGCTATCTTTGACAATGGCGCTTTTAGATTCTGTGATTACAACCCCAGTACAAAGAATTGGGATATCTGCAACCATGGAACCATTAGATGAGGTGGCAAAGTTTCTAGTTCCTGTAGGAAATGATAATGACAAAGTCAAGATTGCAAAAATTAGTGGCGCAAGGGAACTTGATTTAGACATCATTCTACCTCACCCAAGGTTTGGAGATCCGGCTTTTGACTACAAAGAAATTCTAAATGCCAATGTGGAGCGTATCCTGGACCTTGTTGAAGCACATACAACTACAATTGTGTTTGTAAATACTAGAAAAATGACTGAAGAGATTGTTCAGAAACTCCGAGAACTTGCTGGTTGGGATGGGGATGGGATAGAGGCCCATCATGGTTCTATGAATAAGCAAATTCGTAAGGACGTAGAACAACGATTGAAAATGGGTGAATTAAGATGCTGTGTTTCATCATCTTCTTTAGAATTAGGTATTGATATTGGAACCGTAGATTTAGTGATTCAACTTGGTTCCCCTGGGCGTATTGCAACTGCACTACAACGAATTGGACGTGCTAGCCACCATGTAGGAGGTATTCCTCGCGCTCGATTCTTACCCACTGGTCCTCACGACCTAGTTGAGTTAGTTGCTCTGCAAGGGGCAATTATGTGTGGGGAAATGGATTTGTTACGGTTTCCCGAGAATGCTCTAGATGTATTAGCCCAATTCATGGTTGGACTAACAATCGTTGGAGAGCAAGATATTGATGAAGTATTTGAGTTGATTACTACTGCTTGGCCATATCGCGCTCTTCCTTACGATGATTATATTGAAGTAATTGACATGTTGGAAGATGAAAAGAGATTGTGGGTTGATTGGGAGGAAAATACCATTGGAAAGCGAGGTTATTCGCAGATGATATATTACACCAACCTTGGGACAATATCTCCTGATAATAACTACTTAGTTCTGAATACAGATGGTTCAATGATTGGGCAGTTATCATCATCATTCGTATCCAGTGTTAGACCTGGAGATGTTATTCTCCTTGGAGGCACAACATATCGCATTCAGTCAATTCAAGGTTCTAGGGTGAATGTGACGCCAGTAACAGGATTCCGCCCCACTGTACCATCATGGTCAGGGGAAGCTCTTTCAAGAAGTCCTGAACTTTCTTTGGCTGTATTGAAACTACAGAAAGCTACAATGTTGGCACTTCGAAGGCAACGAGACCCACGTCGCCTACTGATGGAAGGGTATGGGCTTTCTAGAAAAATAGCTGAATCAGTTGCTCGTTTCATGGAACAGCATGTGGCTGAATCGTTTGAAGTACCCGGGCCAAATCGAATAATGATGGAACAGATTGTTGGTGGTGTTACAACATACATGGTGACAACATGTAGAGGTCGAGCATTCAATATGACATTGGGATATTTCTTTGCAGGGGTTGCCTCTGCCCATGATATCCATGTCCATGAGATTTCATTTGATGAAAACGGTTTCCTCATAAAAATGTCTGATGATATTGACCCCGGTGCATTTCCTGCTGTTTTTGCGGCAAACGACCATCGCAATGTGATTGAAAGATATTTGATGGATACTCAATTATTTGCCAAGAGGTTTCGCGAAGTCGCTGGTCGAAGTTTGATAATTCCTCGCCGTATTGGTGCTGAAGAGGTATCACCTCAGCAATTCCAACAGAAAGCCGATGCTTTGCTAAAGAATCATCGAGCAGCAGAAGGGTCATTATTGATGAAAGAGGTATTTAATGAAATATTCCACGCTGACCTTGACATGGCGGGATTAAACCAATTCGTGAATGAGGTAGTACAGGGTAGTTCTAGAATTTTACACACTAGGGTAAAGATACCTTCTCCAATCGGAATGAATCTATACATGTCAGCATTTGAAGATTTGCTCTCAATGAGAACAAGGGCATATCTAATCAAGGATATTGATCCAGAAATTCTTAGACGATTGCTTGGCCAAAGAGCTCTTGCAACCCAACTAGATGAGGAACAAGTCAATACTTACTACAATGATAAAGTTTCAATTCCCAAAGATGCAGAGTCCCTTCTTGACTTAATGGAAATGGGAGGGGGTCTAGATAAGAACCACGAAAACCCACTTTACCGAGATAAATTAAAAGGTATTGATAAAGAAGAGATTCGGAGATGGGTTCGTCAACTTATTGAAAAAGATGCAATCGTTAGAGTTACAAATACAGGGCACGATGGAATTGACAACAAATGGTTCTCCAAAAGAATGGGGGATATCCATGGGACATTAGGGGTTCTGTCATCACATAATGCGGATGAATTTGATGATCTTCGTCAATTCTACCTTGGTGGTATGACTTATGATAAGAGCACTAAATACAAAGATACCGAAGCAATTGCTTGGGAAACAACTACTCTGTCTGACCCTCACGAGTGTCTTCGTGTGAAGTTAGTTGACCTTCTTGGTAGCGAAGGCCCCCAGACATTAGATGTGCTTGTTGAGCGATTGCCTTTCCCTAAGGCGATGATTGAAAATATACTTCACGAATTAGAAGTTCGCAATGTTGTCACAATCGGATTCTATAGACAAACGGAAGAGGGTGAATTTATCTTACGTGTGGATGAACACTACCTTACGGGTGGTGAGGAAGAAGTCATTGCTTACCGTAACCTGCAAAA
>DUDF01000034.1:3365-6103 GCA_012959435.1 Candidatus Poseidoniales archaeon | reverse complement strand
GATAGAATCACCCCGAGTGAAGTGGCTACAAAAACCGGCGATGTCTCAGCAGATGACTTGCTGGGAGATATCGACGACGAATCTGAAAGCGATATCCCATTCGTTGACTTAACGGATGCTGAAGAATAATCTTAGAAGTTGGTTCAACCAAACAGGTTGTCCCACATCCACATCCAAGTGTTCTCCCACTGGTTTGGTTGGTTAGCCAAATAAACGCCAACTGAGAAAATAATACAGACAGCGTAAATCATGCCTTTTGAAATCTGCCAAGCGTCATCTGACTCTTCGTCGAAGTAGCGGATTAACCCAGCGGCTTGCTGGATGTTTGGCCCCTTCGACTTCTTGTCCTTCTTGACTGCCATGTAAAACGCCCGACCTGCCCCGCCTATTTGAACGCGACTAATCCTAAATTATACTCAAGGGTCAACGGTTTCTACTAAAACACAGCCATCACTGAACTCTACGATTCGTGCTGCACAATCCATTGCCTCATTGAGATTTTGGGTTTCAAACAGAACTTTGCGCTTACCAGCACTAGTCTGGAGAACAACTCTGTGACTCAATTCTCGAAGTGTGTCTTCATCAATTGACTGGTAAACCCAATCATCATCAGCGACTTCCATCTGTGCTTCAACAGGAACTAAGGGGCCTTGCTCAACTTGACTCTCTACCGCACGCTCGTGAATATCCTTGAAGCGCGTTCTGATTTCTTTCGCTTCATCAATTTTTTCTGAAGTCTTCGCGGCCCTTGCGCGGGCCGCTTTGAAAGCCTGTTTATTGGCTTTGGCTAACGGACTAATCCGCTTTTTTCGCTTTACGTCTGGCTCACTCTCTTCAGTCATTTCGCATCCCATCTAGAAGACTACAAAACGCAGTCAACTGAAATGCAGGCGCACTGTCGGTGCTATAACCGTTGCAGGTGAAGAACTCCTTGAAAAGGTGATTTTGATAGGTCAATCCTCAACACCGGATTTACTATCCTCATTAGTTACATTTGTACTAGGAAACTCTATTTTTTGATTCAGTAAGAGAATTGAGATTAATGGTAATATCAAAGTTATTCCAATAGCCAATGAAATTGCCATCGTATCGCCTGTAAACATTTTATGAAATCCCCATAAGGCTGTAATCGTTAATCCAATTACTACAAATGATTCTAAGCCACGACGCTGAATTGGCAAGTTAGGACGCAACTCGGGATGTGTTGCTAGCAGAGGTAAGGTTGTCATTGACATGAAAAGACCTGGTATCAATACCAAAGTCAGTGGTTCTCTTATTGTCAAGAATGGAATGGCTAGACTCATCACTAAGAAAAACCCCCATACTTCTGGGCGCGGTCTAGAATCTAAGCCCATAATCGGTAGCAAGGTGCCAACAAATCCAAAGATTGCTAATGGCAGCATCAAAGTCAATGATAGCCAAAATGAACTAGGCCAACCAGCAACATGAGGAAGCGATTCAAGTATCACTGCGCCTGATACCCAAATCAAAACTAGTGTATGAGTTACTGAACGAGTCAAACCAAGCCAACGTCTTCCTTTTGCAGCACCTCTTTTTTCCTGTACTTTACTCAATAACATCAAGAAAATTGGCCATCCCAATAAAAGAACCACCAATGATGAGGCTAGAGCGAGATCTCTAATTTGGCCCAAAGCAATTAGTTCACCAAACGTATCAACTCGTTGTGAAGTGAGGTTTTGCATTGCAAGGAAAAATAATGCCAACACAGCAGTTATACTAGCTAAAAGAAAATTATCACCTTCTTTCAAATCTCCAGATTGTGAATAATTTGCCACAGCATATGGCCAGATACCGAGACCAATTCCAGCAAACATCAACGTAAGTGAAGTCCGAAGTGGCGCGATTTCTGAACCGATGAAAGATTGAGGTTCTGAGTAAACTGCAAATGCGTCTGAAGGAATAAACCCAATCAACATCAGTGGCCATAGAAATCCATGCCACCTTAATACGCGGGCACGAAGGTCCGCCCCATGTTCATCAAATAGGGAATATCCAGAGTTACCAAAACACTCCTTTACCAAGGTAGTAATAGCGAAAACAATGATGATTCCTAACCAAGGTGAGCCTACTGTGTTGCCTGGACCATGCAACATTCTTTGCCATGCGGATGAATTACTAATTCCGAAATTTACCACATGACCCTGAGTGAAATCTTGGCTGAAATGCGCTCTAAATAAAGCGAGGACTACAAGCAGAACAAGTAACACCGGCAGAATTGTTAAACTGCGGTCAAAGTGGCGGTAAAATTTTGCTTTGTCAGGATTTTTCTCAGCCATTCCAGGCAACCATAGAGGTGCTGACCATTGTAAAAACGACCACAGTAAAATGACTGTTAATAGAGTGGCGGGAAGGCTGAAAGCATCACCGCTACCAACTGCCATGTAACAGGCGACACTGGGCATGGCTCATTGGCTTAGCGCATCCACAACCCTTGAGGGAGGGGGACCGGCACGAAGGTATGTGCAAGCGGTTAGGGGGGTGGTGTGAATGGGTAAACTCGGCTTTGCAGACCCTTCAAAAAGCGACCTATGGGAGGCTGTGCAAACATGGCGTGAGGATGCTGATTCATGGATTGAATCTGCTGAATCAAGACTTAGTGAAACCCTACGTGTGAACCCCCTGCGAGAAGACCAAGAGTGGGTAAAGGAGATACTCATATCTTTGGGTGCCAAGCCTATTGAATGGTTAGAAGAAGGTGGTGGAGGACAAGGCTGGGT
>DUDF01000034.1:3069-3320 GCA_012959435.1 Candidatus Poseidoniales archaeon | reverse complement strand
GTTGAGAAAAATCTGTTGTGTGCTCTACATGATTCCGGCCGAATAACGCGTCAAGAAGCAGTCAGCATGATTCCTGTGAGACTGCTTGATTGTAAGGCTGGACATCATGTGTTGGATATGTGTGCGGCGCCTGGCAGCAAGTCAACTCAGTTGTGTGAAGCAATTGATGATGACGGGGTCGTTGTTGCCAATGAATCCAATCCAGGACGAGCAAATCTATTGGTCTCAAATTCTAAGCGAGTTGGTCTTAC
>DUDF01000034.1:1977-2886 GCA_012959435.1 Candidatus Poseidoniales archaeon | reverse complement strand
AACGGGCTGGCCGGAAATTGAATCCGTTGCAGGTCGCGTTGGTTCGAAAAGGTGCAATGCTGCTGGCTCCTGGTGGTAGGATGGTCTACTCCACTTGTTCAATGGACCCAATCGAAAACGAAGCAGTAGTTGCTGAGATCTTGCGTACTTGTGAATTCCTCACATTAGTTGATACTGAAATCGATGAAAAATGTCCCGGCCTAGTTAGCCGAGAGGGTATGTCAACTTGGTCACAACTCAGCCCTAAAAGCGGTGAAGAAGGAACATTTAGCGATAGAGATGGAGCGGAATTATTGTCACCGGAAGAAACTGAAATCGCTGGCGCTTTGCCTCTTTGTCGGCGAATTTGGGGTGATGAAAATGATTCAGGAGGATTCTTTGTCGCCGCTTTCAAACATATTGGTGATGGTGAAGTCGCTACAGCATTAATGCCAACTAGCGAAATGGCTGAAAGGCCAGTTAGCCAACCGCCTCCACCAACAAAAAACCACGAACTTCCAACCACTTCTGATGTTCTAGAAAGCATTTCTGAAGAGTGGGGGGTTGACTATGAAAAAATGTTTACTCGGGGTAGTAAAGTCTACACAATTAGCAATGAGATTCACGATTGGTTCTGGGCTGGTGAAAGAATGCTTAGGCGCGGCGGCAGGCTTCCAGGCTGCCATTGGCATCCGTTCCAAGTGGTGCAAGCTGGGCTACCAACATGGGAATTACGCAAAGGAATTTTACAGAGACCTACTTCCAAAGGGATGCATATTACCGGCGCAAAATTATCACGTCGTGTTCACGAAATAGAGTCTAGCCTACTCACAGAAATTTTGCAAAAAGGTGGGCCTGAAAAGGAAGATGCCGCTGAGTCCATCTCTAGTATTGGCGACGAAACCTCGGGCGGGGTTGTTCTGCGGTTCA
>DUDF01000034.1:0-1936 GCA_012959435.1 Candidatus Poseidoniales archaeon | reverse complement strand
ATGGCTTGGAGGCAAACTGACTCTAATGCTGCCAGATTGCGAACGCACCCTAGTCTCCTACGCTCTAGGCCTTGAGGTGGGGAAATGAATCGGTTTTCAGCAGTAATTCTTGCTGCTTTTTTATTGCTTAATCTCACATTTATCTGCTTAGATGAATCCTTGGATAATGTTAGCGCAGAGGCAGTTGAATCTGAAATTTCAGTGGTTGAATCCTTTATTGATGCTAGCAATTGTGATGGGGAATTTGACTCAGTTGAGAGACTGGATAGTGATGTTTCACTCATCTGGATTCATGGCGAAGGAAGCAGTTTAGCAGGGCAGCAGCGAGCAGAAAAACTCGGTGCAGGTGCCTGCTCACAATGGCGAAATGGAGATTCGCTAGAGAATGCTACCGCGATAGATCCACTCGCAAAACTCAGTCTAACTGTTGATATTGTCGCCACTGAACAAGGTGAAGAAACGGCGACCACTGGTGTTACTCAATCGGCTGGAATGTTGATAGAAGTTGAAATTGAACCATTAGAAAATTTGGCTGAGTCACTAAATCTTCGCTGGTATGTTACTGTTGACCACACACCCGTAGGAAATGAGATTGCTGATGATGTGGTTCTCCACTATGGCTGGTCTTCCTCATTTTATCATGACGCAGGAAATACTACGAACTGGACTCAGGTGATAGATTCCGAGCGTTTAACAGAAGATGGAATCCCATTTACTATCAATGATTTATGGAGATTAGAAGTGACTGTGATGTTAGTTGATGACCTCAATGCAACTATTTCTGGAATTGCTCATACTCAGGTTCAAACCCTGGATAGAACGCCAACTGTTGCGGGAATGGTTCCTGTCATTATCTTGGTAATCGCCATCGTTGCTGGCTTTGTTATTATTGTACGTCAAGATTACCAAAGAGAAGTTGGGCTTCCACTTCTAACAGGAACTCTACGCTATATCAAGAAAGAATGGATTGCTGAAGTGAAAGTAACCGCAGGTAAGTATGATTTGACAATCAAAGGTGCATCTGCAACATTACCTTGGAAGATGTCAAGGGTGCCAAAGCAGCAATTAGTTGCAGCAGGGACAAGTCGAAATTTTTCTGTCAAACTTAGAAGTACAGAAGAAATCAATGAGGCTGAAACTCATTGGGAAGTTGAAGTTGAGGAACTGGGTGGTTGGGTTCTTGACCTCAAATTACCAGTTCACAAAATTGAGTGAATTAAACACACACCAAGTAAATTTTGTGGTAATCTTGGTTTTTCTCTAATTAAGGTGGTCATCTGACCAAAAAAAGTGAGTTAATTGTCGACAACGTTCAAAAACCTCCGGTGGGGCGAGAAAACTCAGGATGTGGGAAAATGGAGTTGGATGAAACTGATAAACAATTGATTGAAGCACTTCAAGAAGATGGCAGACTCTCAATGAGAGCGCTTGCTGATATAGTGGGCGTTGCCCTAGGAACTGTGTCAAATCGACTTGGGAAATTAGAAGATAATGGTGTCATCACTGGCTATACTGTCACTCTTGATGCTGACAAAGTTGGCTGGGAAATGAGTGTCGTTGTTGGGCTCAGAATTGTCAAAGGAGAACTACTCCCCGTACAGCGCCTGATTGCAAACGACCATCGGGTTTTCGCGGTGTATGATGTGACGGGTGAGATGGATAGTTTGGTGTTCGCACGAGTTAGTGATAGGGATGACTTGGATGACTTCACAAAAACCGTTCTTTCTACGGAAGGGGTGGAACGTTCTACGACGATGGTGGTACTAAATACAGTCAAAGAAAAGGGTGTGAAATTACCAAAGTAGGTCAACCAAATCGGCTCACAAACAATTAATTTTGTAGCACTTAATACTAATGTGCCGATTTTTGACAAATGTTGTTTTTTGGCCGTTTCGGGGTATTGATTCGCGCATCTTCAAGAACGGTCGCTTTGCGG
>DUDF01000033.1:3373-6105 GCA_012959435.1 Candidatus Poseidoniales archaeon | reverse complement strand
CAGGATTAGCTTTCAAGCATATTTATGATGAAATTGTGGCATCAGGTGGGACGCCTGAGAACTCAGGAACTTTGTTTTACGACCTCTATTCTTCGGACGGGAGCCATCCCTCATTATCGGGAAGTTACCTTACATCTTGTGTGGTTTATGCAACTATTTCGGGTTCCAACCCAGTTGGCTTGAATGGACCGTTGGGCCTTAATTCATCCCGCATTCTTGAGTTGCAAGAAGCCGCGTCAGCAACTGTGTTTAACAATACTCAAAACTTAGTATATCCGTGGCACCGTGCTTCTTCCTCTACTTTTTCAAATGGTAATTCTAGTGTAATTTTACACCCTGCTCTCAATGAGACAGCAGGATTGACACACCGACCAGGTCAGCGGATTGATGGCGCCAATCTTAATCTCACGGCTGCCGGTTTGCAGGAGTGGTCAAACACAAGTAATCACATGAGCGCTCTTGCTCCTAATTCTAGCATGATTGGAACAACTGTTGACACTAACAGGCAACTTCGATTAAACACCACAGGCTCAGGCAGTGTGCCAAATTCAGGCACAAATAATACTGTAATATCTAGTTCGGTTTCAATGAGTGGAAATCATTCATATGATACTCTACATTTGTTGTGTGGGATTGCGAGTTGTGGTGAGATTTCAGTATCTGGTGGCCCATTGCGCATATACGCTAATGTAATCAAAATTGAGTTAGGGACTTCAATAGTTGCTGACGAATTAGTGATTGGTAATTGGGGCGTCGGAGGGTCTACTGCCCGAGCATCTAACGGAAAAAGCCCAGGTGCGGGTGGTGCAAGTCACGGCACTAGTGGTGGCTCAGGTGGAGGCACAAATGGTGGTGCAGGTGGTACTACCTACGGAAATGGTTCAGAACCAGGTTCATCAGGCGGTAATGTCACTTATATCAATGCAAATGGCCAAGTAACCAATGACGCGAATGGCGGATATGGCGGTGGGGTCATTGAATTATATGCCCGCGTTATCTACATGAACGGTTCTATTTCTGCAAATGGCGGACGTGGTGATGATGGCGCAGCACCGCCAGGTGGCACCGGCCCAGGAGGTAGTGGGGCAGGCGGTGGCAGCGGTGGTTCCATTGCTCTCATGGCAAATAGCGTCTACATCGGACCTAACGGTGTGATAAGTGCTGATGGTGGAGATGGTGGTGATGGTGAGGATGGCGCCTGTGCTCCAGGAAATCCTTGCTTATTCATGTATGATGGAGGTCATGGTGGTGGGGGTGGAGCAGGCGGAATTATCTTGCTAGCAACTACTGCTAATAATCTGAATAATAATGGAGTAACGAATGTTAATCCAGGTTCAGGGGGTGTTGGCGGTGCCGCATACGGCACTGGCTCACGGGGGACAGCAGGAAACAATGGCAACACCGGTTACTCGTTTACTGGGACATTCGCTGGCTGGACAGGTTCCCTTGCTTATATCTACAATGGAAATTACACCAGCCCAATCCTTGGCAGACAGGGCTTAATCAATGTTCAGGGGGTAGTAAGGATACCGAATACCCAACCTGCTAACACATCGATTGTAGCTACATATCGATACTCAGTAGATGGTACAACTTGGTCACAGTGGGACTCGTTCAATCTTACTTTTGAGGAACTTCCTGCATTCTCTTTGATTCAATTTAATTTTTGGCTTTCAACAACCAATAATACAACTACACCTAGGATTAATTCAATTGATTTAGATTTGTCAAACTGGCATTCGATTGATAATTTTAGACTATCGATTTCTAATGGCACGGGGGGTTCATCATTCTGGTATTTCCCTCAAGATCTAGGGGTTGTCAGGAATTCAACCGTAACTTTCAGCCAATTTGGTGGCCCGACAACATACCACATTGCAGTTCCAATCAATGCCACCCCAGTTGGTTCTGGATGGATACATATTACTCCACCAACTTTCATTGGTGATTCAGACGTAACAATTTCTCTCGGCGGTAATACTGTTCTATCAATCAACAGCAGTCAATTTCCTGCAGTGGGTCTGACAATAGAATTGAATAATTCACTGCTACAGTCAAATTGGAGAAATAATGTATTCACAACTAACGGCACAGCCGGAATAGCGTGGGGTAATATAGACATTGAATGTGCAGCTCAAGGTGCATTTATGGGTGGTTTCTCTAGTTCATTCGTCATCTTCCCCTATGAGTTAACGGAAAAATTGGGTGAGAATGGCAGTATTGTCTCCGCACTCAACGATCATGTGATTCGCACTGGTGGGCGATGGGCTGAAGCAACTTTCAGTACATTCCCGGTAATGGCACGAGGGATTACATTGGATTCTCACGAGGTAGTTTTGGATGGTCTTTCGGTCAACTTTATTGACGATATTTTGCCAGAAGTTAGTGATATCTCCTTCTATGTTGATGGCCAAGAAGTAACTGAGGCTAGAGTCGGAGATTTGGTTGAGATTCGTGTTAGTGTATTGGGCAATGAATCTGATGCTTCAATTGATTGGCACTTGCAGGGGCTCGGTAGCATCTCTTCATGGCCACCTGCATCACTTTCAACCATGGGATGGGATACTCTTCACAATAACTACATTGCATTTTATGACACATCTCAACATTCTGCGGAGTATGGTGATTCAATGGCAATATGGCTGTGGATGACTGATGCTGCAGGAAACTCACGCACACCCTCGGGGGTTGGTGGGTGGTACGAGACATTGATTCTGAGACCAGTATTCCCT
>DUDF01000033.1:1221-3313 GCA_012959435.1 Candidatus Poseidoniales archaeon | reverse complement strand
CAGGGGTTGAATTGGTATTTCAAGCAGCAGCAGTTCAAAACCGAACGGACCTCAACATGTTTGTATACATCATTAATCCTGTTGATACTGAAGATGATTTCGTTGTCCCATTGTATTGGCACGATGTTTCAAAAGTTTATGATGGTTCGATATCACTATCCCGCGCTGAACTTGGTTGGTGGGATCTTAGATTCAGAGTGTTAGATATAAATTTGAACGAAGATAATTGGTCAACAGCAGTAATTGATAAAGTCAATGTTATTGATACAACACCGCCAAATGAAGGGCCATTAACTGTGGCAAGTGAAGACAATTCAAGTCTTTCATGGAGAGTTTCTGGACAATGGTTAGCCACGTCCGGGGATAACTCAATCGCAAATTTAGAAATCACTGGGCCTGATGGTTTTTCGCTGTCTGTCCCACTATCTGACCCGATAATGAACGACCCACTCAACTTTTCCTCCTATGTTGCTCTTGGTTCAGAAGAAACAATGGGAATAGGTGCTTCAAGTGCTAATAACAGTACCACTGGGATTATATTTAACGAATTAAACCAAACTTGGCCTGGGCTAACTCTGACAAATATCTCTGATTCGTGGGGCTCAGTTACAACTTTCCTCTCCAAACAGTATGATATAAAGGCAGCAAATCCAGATATTATTACAATAGTTCCAATCCGTGATTATAAATCCTCATCAACTAGTGTTTGGCAATCTTCTTTCCCACTTCTGTTTGACAGTCTTGCATCAACTGGTGCACAAATCTATGTCGGGGTTATGGAAATTGATCCAGATTATGTCTGTCACATTGGCTCTGGACCGGGAGGCTGCTACCAATATGGAGAGTTTCAGACTATTACTGAAAAGAACAGGATTATCACTGAAATAGCCTCAACAAGATCTTGGGTGACTTTAGTTCCATTATCGGATGACGGCCCCCTGCATCCCGAGTGGATTGATGGCAATGATGATTTTACTGATGCTGGACACCGTGCCATTGCAACTGCAATGTTAAATGGGATAAATAGTAAATTAGGTGCAAGGCATTTCAGTTTTGAGGCAAGTTACACTCAAAATATGACCACACTTTCATCAGGGGTTTACGAATTTGAAATGCAAGTGATTGATGAGTTTGGTAATATCGCCGATGATGAAGTGTCCGGTCCTGATGCGACCATGTCATTGGTTCCAGCTGATGATATATTGTCTCTGACAATTCGGTCACCTGTTCCAACAGTTTTGCATCCAGGACCTTTTGATATCGCTTACGATGCAATATGCTCAATTGGTTGCTCAATGGAACTTGAAATCTTGTTAAATGGAGAACTAGTTGAGGTTGTTCAGCCAACTGGAGGGGCAGGGACTTACACCGTCACTATCCCAACAATTGGAATTCATATAATTTCAATGGTACTTTCAACTTCGGATTGGGTGGTCAATTCGCCGACAGCATCTTTGGAAATCGTTGCGACTCCTCCACCAGCACCTGAATGGCATATCACCTGCATTAATTATGATGATGAACTTACAATTCCAAGCATTGCATACGATGGGAAAATAGGAAATTATACTTCATCAACGCACTTTATCAAATGTACAGTAACAAATAGTGGCGATGCTAATGGCTTTGTTCAACTCTCTACTAATTCGTCTATTGAGCCGTTCGATTGCACATCAACAGTGTTTGAAGTTACACCAGCAGGACGGGCAGAATTTGATTGTACTGCAGAAGAGAGTGATGAAACCTCAGGAATCTTCGAACTTTCGTTAGGATTTGAACAGGTTGGTGAGTCCGAGAACACATCAATTGGAGGATGGGACAAGACTGTAGTTATGCTTTCACCGCGATTTGTTGTAGATGAGATTGCTGATGATAATGAACCAAAACTAGGCGATGGTACATCTTCAGAGGTTGCGGGGAAAACACCTTTCAATTGGATGGTTTCAGCATTCGTTTTGATATTAGTTGGAATTGGTGTCATCAGTTTAATATTTACAATGCGTGATAGGAAAGAACCTGAGATTCTAGAAGTCAATGAGAATTCACTATTCAATGATAAAATGGACGCGACGGAAGAATCTGAAGAATTGGA
>DUDF01000033.1:0-1019 GCA_012959435.1 Candidatus Poseidoniales archaeon | reverse complement strand
AGATGGGTCTCGCTGGCAACAAGAAGAAGGCGGCAAATTCCGCCGGCTTGCTTGAAACAAAATGAGTAAATGTTGATTGAATTTGCGTCATATTAACGGTTGGTTCAAGAACCACCCCTCTCCGCTATAGGTCGTGGTAGACGAAATACGCTCCTGCTACCGATTCCGGTCGCCAGATGATGGTATCGACATTCTTATCGAGGGGGAGATGGACTGGGTTGAGGAATGGAGGGGGATAATTGGCCTCAGCGACATTGGCTTACTAGAACGTCTTAGCATTGGTTCAGACGGCGACCCTATCATCACATCCTCTTCATCAACCCGCGGAGTTAGCAAACCTCTTCCCGGCCCAACTCCTAATCCTGGCAGTGTGTTAACAGTCCGCAGAATAATTGGTGAATTGAACATAGAAGAAGAGATGGCAAAGCTTGGGATCTACAAAGAGGAGTCTCCCAGCGTTGGAGATTTGAGAGCAATTCTTGATGAATATGATGAGGCGCCAAAGCCACCACAAGGTTCACCTTCGACTGAGCCAATAGCAGAAGGATGGCTTCGCGAGGCACTACGAATTGCAGTTCGTAGATTTGGTGTGATGGCACTTCCTGTCGATGTGATAATTGAAACAATTCACGGCCGTCATGATTTGGACGATGAACTTGTTGAAGGCTGGCTTGAGATACAATATCAATTAGGAAAACTGGTGAAGATTTACGGTGGCAGTAGAGAGGGGTTTGGCCCATCTCCAACATGGCTTGACGCTGTTTAATTGCGCCAATATATTGAGATTTAATTGGCGGAAGATGCAAAGAAAACTTCACGCTTTTTTGACCTAAGAATTAGCATGATATCACAGCCATTAGTTGTTGGTTATGCGGCGGGCAGGAAAAGTAACACTGAGAAACTATAACCGTTGTACTGGGAGCCAATTGCAGTAGCAATTTTCGCACACGCGCACGAAAGGGGTAATAAGAACGCCCAAAGTCGGTTGGTCTTGTATGTCGAGCCATACCTTTGAACTG
>DUDF01000032.1 GCA_012959435.1 Candidatus Poseidoniales archaeon | reverse complement strand
GCGTTTCTGTAGGTGAGGCCATGAGCAGTGACAGTGTTCGCATTGCGTCTCCTTGTAAAGACGGTGATCACGGTAAATTCGAAATCAAGTCAAGTGATGGTTGGGCTCGCTTAGGTTTGTTCCATACAAATACCCACAAATTGTCCACCCCTACTCTTTTGCCAGTGGTAAATCCGAATATCCAGGCTATTTCTCCTAGTGAGATGTGGGACATTGGCTTTGAAGCATTGATTACTAATTCATACATCATTTGGAAGGGTGAGGAACTCAAAGAAAAGGCCCTCAAACAAGGTGTGCATAAACTTCTCAATTACCAGGGTGTTATCATGACCGATTCTGGGGTTTTCCAGCAATATGTGTATGGCGATGTTGAAATCGGTGAAGTGGAAGTAGTTGAGTTTCAGCGTGATATTGGTGTTGACATTGCAACAATGATGGATGTATTTGGGCGGCCTGATATGACTAGAGAGGAACTCGAAGATGCAGTTTCGGTGACTGCAGAAAGAGGGCCTGCAGCATTGGATGCCGCAGGTGATACATTGTTGAATGGGCCTATTCAAGGTGGGACCTTCTCTGATTTACGAGAGAAGTCCGCTTTCATGATGTCAGAGATGGACTTCGCAGTCCATCCGATTGGTGGGGTTGTACCATTGATGGAAAACCAACGTTACCGCGAATTAGTTGAACTAATAGTTGCTAGTAAGTCACAACTTACTCCCGAGAGGCCAGTACATTTGTTTGGGTGTGGTCATCCAATATTATTCCCAATTTGCATTGCACTTGGGATTGACTTATTTGATTCAGCGGCATATGCCTTGTTCGCTAAGGATGACCGCCTCCTAACTCCTACTGGTACAATCAAACTTGGTGACATCCAAGAATGGCCACATCTATCTCCTGCTCTTTTCTCAATAACTCCTGCACAAGTAAGGGATCTGCCAAAAGGTGAGAAAATTGAATTGTTAGCCCGTCATAATTTACATGTCACAGCAGCAGAACTTGCACGTTGCCGCGAAGCGATCCGGAATGACAAATTGTGGGATTTAGTTGAGCAGAGAAGCCATGCTAATCCTGAACTTAGGGAAGCAACCCTTTGGTTATACGAAAACATGCCTGCTGACCTTGTGTTAAACACCCCGCCTTGCCGCGCTGGAGGAATCCAATGGTCAACTGATGTTGACATGCACCCACGCATTGTGCACGCCTCACACTGGCTTGATTGGACGCCCCCTCCATGTGACCATCTTGGCAATTTAATCAATCTTGAAGGCCGATTCGTGGTTATTATTCACGGTAGTTCTGGGCCTTGGCGTGAATCCGATGGCGCTATAATTTCCAAAATGGTGCGTAATTGGCCACAAATAGTGCCTTTAGTTCACACTCCAATAGGATTGATTCCTTTCCAACTTGAAGATCTTAATCCGTTTGCCCATGTATTAGGCCCCGCCATACTTTGGGACGCCTCATTACCCGAATTTGACGGCCAAGATGAAGTTGAAGATTATTTTTTACCTCTAGCGGAAGAATTACTGGATTGTAATCTTGAAAGAATTGTGTTACATAACTCTAGAGATGAAGAAGAGGAATTATTTGAGCGCCTTACTATTTTGCTTGGCGAGAAAATGCCTTCTGGAGAAGGAAAGCGCTCAGATGTCCGAGGCCATCATCAGCGATATGCTATCTGTGATAAAATCAATATGTTTTCCGGCTTAGGCTACGATGTAACTCATTCTATAGCACAAAGCCTAACTTTTGTGATGAGCCGAACTAGACGTGTGAACAATGTTTTGCTGGACGATGTCCATATCTTCAGTCAGAGACTAACTGACGGTGGTTTGAGTTTAACAACGGATGGTGCTAAATGGATTCATGGGTTGATGGTAGCAGATTCTGAAATTGTTGGTCTCCCCGAAGTAGTCATTGATTCAGACGCTGAACCTTTTGTTCGCGATGGTCGAAATGTTATGCATGGATTCATTCTTGGCCACCAAGGATTACTACGAACTGGTATGGCGTGCTTGATTGTTAACCAATCTGGTGAATTAGTTGCTCACGGTATAGCTCAATGTGGAGAACGCGAATTACTTGCCTTTGGCAAAGGAATTGCTGTGAAAACACGTGGCGGCATCAAACTCAGTTGAATACGAATTTGTCCGGTATAATCTACTTTCCTTCATTCCAATCGTTGGATACCATTAGGGGATTGATTCAAGGGCTATCTTCCCCTCACACAGTGAGGGGGGGATACATTGCAGACAATTATTGCAACAGAGAATCTCACTAAGATGTACGGGCCCCACGTCGCTCTAGACGAAATGAGTCTGAAAATCAATAGTGGTGCAACAGCTCTTCTAGGTCCTAACGGCGCAGGTAAAAGCACTATGATTAAAACACTGCTAGGATTAATTCAACTTACATCAGGAGAGGGTGAAGTACTCGGTTACAACATCCGAACAGAAGGGGATAGTATTCGCCAAAGAATTGGCTACATGCCTGAGTACGATTGTTTGACTCCTGAGATGAACGCGATACATCAAGTGAAGTATTGTGGTGAATTAACTGGGATGAACACTAATGTTGCGATGCAAAGGGCACACGAGGTTCTAGAATACGTTGGTTTGAGGGACCAACGTTATCGCGAGATTTCAAGTTTCTCAACAGGAATGATGCAAGCGACAAAATTAGCGTGTGCAATTATCCATGACCCTGAACTTTTGATTTGTGACGAGCCAACCAATGGCCTAGATACAAAGGCTCGTGGTTTCATGCTTGATACTTTATTTCAAGTGGTTAAGCAAGGTGATAGGTCAATTCTGATGAGTAGTCATCTGATGGATGATGTGGAAAAAATATGTGACCGAATTGTTATGATTCACAAAGGAAAATTGATTGCCCAGGGTAAAATCGAGGATTTGAAGGCAATTGACCGAGAAATTGAGATTTGGGTTTGGGGTGGCGCTTCGCGAATGGAAGCGGCATTGAATGACGCTGGATTAACACCTCGCAGAACAGGTAGAGTGATGCGAGTTGTGCGCCAGGATGAAACCACTTACGACTTGGTGCTAGAATTGGCTGCCAAGTCAAAGGTTCAGATTCGCAGAATGGAAGATTACGAACCATCTCTAGAAGACCTTTTCCTCGTCATAATGGATCGTCTAGGATATGGGATAAAATCATCTGCAGATTTGTTGCAGTCACAACCCCCTGCAACCTCAGTTGCACCCGCTCCCTCACAACCAGGAGGGAATTATTGATGGAAGATGATATACCATCTGTTGATGATTTGTTTGCTGGGGATGATTCCCCACCTTCCGAGCCAATCTCAGAGGAATCACTTCCAATCACAGAATCAATACCTCAACCTAATGTTGATGATAAGATTGAATCTTTGATGGCTGTTGAACAAGCATCACCTCAACCAGATATCCTACCCGCTGATGCTGAATTCATGGGTGAAAAGGGAGGAGTAGTTACTGGAAGAGGCCGAATGGAGGCTGCCTTTGGCACAGGTGATGGTGATGAAACAGCAACCGCACAAGTAGCACAAGTTGCATCTGATGCTACAGCAGGAACAATCTTTCACCAAGTGTACCGCCCGTGGCGTGGTAAATTGAATAGTCGTTGGGTTAGGAATTGGGCAATTCTGCGATACCACATTTACGGTCTTTTTTCAAAGGGCCACAAACCATGGCCGGTGATGACAAAATTGGTTCTTTTTGGTGTCCTAATCACTTCAATTGGTGATTTGCTAATGCTCACAGTCGGCGCTGCAACAGGTGTTGAAGCGATAGAACGTCTGGCTGGGATATCCCGTGGTAATTTGTATGGGCATGTCCTGTCTTTTTGGTTTAGAAATGCCTGTACTTATCCGATAGTAACGGCATTAATTATTGGAGGCATGATAAGTGAGGACAGACGAAACGGTACTTCGGCACTCTACTTTTCACGTCCTGTGAATAGGCGAGATTATGCTGCGATGAAGTTTCTTTCAGTTGCAGCCATACTCTCAGTTGTTGTATTGTTCACACTTTCTGCCTATTACCTAGGCGCAATTCTAGTCGGTGGTGAAGGTTGGTCTTATGTCATGGATACCGGATTATTGTTCCTAGGGGCGTTTATCGCAGGCACCCTTCTTGTATTCACATACACCAGTATTGGGCTTGCACTTTCATCAGTTAGTTCGGGTAAATTCTTCCCTGCTGTAGCCTTCATTGGATTGATTTTAGGTACAAAAATGGTGGCATTCTTGATATGGGCATTGTTTGATAGTAGTGCAATTTACCTAATTTCACCATATGATAATTTGGCCCATGTAGGGCAATGGATGCTTGGATTGAACCATACTTACGAGCATCCAGCCTCTTGGAGTCTAGTGATGTTGATTACGATGAATGCCGTATCTCTATACATTCTCTCTGCTAGAGTTTCTTCTTTGGAGGTGACACGCGAGTGATTCCTGACCTTTCTCAAGTTGGAACTGGAGAGACCAAAGAGTGGGCCCCAGTTGCTGAAGCGCCTCACATTATGCTCGACCATGTAACCAAAACCTATGGTTCAGTGATGGGTTTGAATGATGTTAGCATAGCCATCAAAGGTGGTGTGACCGGAATCCTTGGCCAAAATGGTGCTGGAAAATCCACTCTGTTCAAGTTGATTGTAGGTCGATTACGACCCAGTTCTGGAAATGTGCACTTGTTTGGTACCAACCCATTCAAAAATCCAGCCCCATATTCCAGAATTGGCTATGTATCTGAGTCAGAGCATCTCTATGATTGGATGACAGGTCTTGACTTCGTAGCAACTCTTGCCCGTCTTTACGGCTATACTAGAGACGAAGCAAAAGCAAAAGCATTACATGTTCTTGATTTCGTAGGATTAGCTGATGTAGTAAACAAAGAAATTGGCAAGTATTCCAAAGGGATGAGACAAAGAGTAAAAATCGCTCATGCATTAGTCAATGATCCTGACTTGATTATTCTCGATGAGCCATTAGCAGGATGTGACCCATTGGCCCGTACAACGATTATGAACGTTGTACGTGAACTTGGGGCGATGGGTAGGACAGTGCTTGTAAGTAGTCACATACTTTCTGAAATTGAACGAATTACTGAACAGATAATGATTCTTCACAATGGGCGGCTTTTGGCTCTTGGAAACCTCCATGCTATTCGTGAACTTCTTGACCAACATCCTCACCGAATTCTTCTGCGAACTGATGACCCACGGGGGTTGGGTACAGCGTTCCTACCTCACAAAGACGTGTATGGAGTACGCTTCCCAAATAACGATGAGTTAGTGGTTGAAACCAATAACTTATCTTCAGTGCATCAATCACTTCCAAGTATTTGTCATGAGAGTGGGATCAGAGTTACTGCGATTGAGAATCCTGATGATAATTTGGAGTCCTTGCTTGGATATTTGATTGAAGGGAGGTCCTGAATATGGAGGATGACCCAACTGATTTCATTATGGAACCGAAGGTTCCTTTAGACCAAATACCAGAGGAGATACCTCAAGTGGAATCAAAACCTCAAACTTTTGAGAGCCAAGTTGAGGAGGCGGTAAAAGCCCAAACAATTGCAGCCACAGAACCTCCTAAACCAATGTACGTGAGCGCACCAGCTGCTGTAGCGGGAGCGGCAGTGGCGCAGATACAGAAAGTTCAAACTCAAGCAGCACAAGCATTCCGCCCCCTAACTAACACCGTTTGGAGTAAATTAGACCGTAAGGCTACAGCCGTCACAGAATTCACATTGCGCCAATACAGAACCAAGAATTCAACTTGGGTTGTGCTAGGTATTGGAGTGGTGTTCGTCGCTATGATATTGATGTTTTATGGTGAAGCGATGTCAACAGGTTTTGATTCCGTTGACAATGATGGCGATTCTTTTGATTGGGATGGAGATGGATACCCTACAGGGCAAGAGAGAATTCACGGGACAAATCCGTGGGATGAAAATAGCCACCCCGACCCTGAATTGGTTGCGCCCGACCCTCCTGAAAAATGGATAGACGAAGATGGAATCGATTGGGATGGTGATTATTCAAACCCAAATCAAGGATATGATGATGATGGGGATTGCACAGGAGAGGGATGGGTGGATTCTGAATCATTTGAAATTCCTTACGACCAAGATACAAACGGTGATGGAATTAATTGTAATGTTCGATATTCAATGAATTCAACTACAAAGACAATCTACAAGATAAATGCCGATCCTAATGTCGATGAAGACCCAGATGATGAGGAATTCCTCAAAGAATCACTTCACAGGGCATTCGTTCTTGGGTTTGGGAAAATAGGATTTGCCTTCTTAATTGGAATCTTTGTCCCTCTCTTTCTAGCAACTGGATTGATTCGAGATGAAATGGATAGAGGCACTCTTCACTATATCATGGGTAAGCCGATAGCGCGTGCTGAAATTCTTGCTTACCGGCTTCTAGGATACATTGCTCTTGTTTGGCCGTATGCTACGGTGTTAATCCTCTTTACTGCGATTGTCACAGGCTTCCTTGCCCCTTCAGATTCCATATTCAGATTCCATGACATGTCAGCTTGGTTAGGGATATTGTTAGCGTCTTGGCTGATGATGTTAGCATACGGTACAATATTCTGTACATTAGGAGTCATTAGTCCGAAATACGGTTTGTGGATTGCAATTGGATTTGGCGTATGGGAATTCGCTATGGCGATGATTTCTCTAGGCGCACCAAATTTCCCACTTACTTGGTTATCGATTTCACATTGGGGGATTGAAATTATCAATTGCACATCTGTACTGGCTTATCCAGATCAAAGTTACTTGATAGAGATTGCTAATATGAATAATGATTGGGGTAGTGGGGCGGCATTAGCAGGGTTCTACAGTCCGCCAAGTATTGTTGCAGGAAACCCTTTTGCCTCACTACTAATCTCAATTTTTGTCTTGATTTTATTCACTGTTTTCGCTCTCTTTATTGGTCAATCTAGCCTAAAGCGAAAGGAACTCAATTGAGGCTTCAAAATGTTGGACCCTAATCTCGAAGAACTTTCAAGGAAATGGGGTGAATTAGAGAAGTTTGAGGGTGATTTTTCATCATTTTGGCATCTAGATACACTTCCCCCGTTGCGTCGCCTTTCATGGTGGTGGTGGTGGTGGTTAGTGCTAATACCAGATCCAGATAGACCAGGGCGTAGTAAACAGTTGATGGTACTTTGGTCAACGCGTGATTGTGAGCGTATTGATGTCAGCGGATTTGATTGGTGGGGTGGCGGCAGAACCCATACTGATGAGGACGGTGGAATTGTTTTCCCAGGGATGGTAGCCTCATGGTGGTTCGACGGAGAAAAGGTGTTTGAACCACTTGTGCTTAAGGAAGCGAGGATGGCCTCTATTAGTGCAACTCATCCCTTGTGGGGTGCTGAAGAGTCAGATGGAGGGGGCGCGATAATTCCTATCCTCGAAGACGATTTATCAATGGGATTAGCCGCTGATAGAAGCAAATTTTGGCTTAAATTAACTTCTGATGATAAGGCAATATCAGAGGGTTCTCCTGCAAAGTTTGATTTGAAAATGACACCTTGGAATAGTGAAATTTCTGCCCTTGAATACAAGCATAATGTATATGCTGGAAATATGGGTTATGATATTTTGAGAATTCATGGCACTAAGTGTAGCGGTACAATTGATGGTAAGGAAATAGAAGGAACAGCCTATTTCCAAAAGGTAACGGTTCAAGCCCCATCAATCCCTTGGTTTTGGGGAATGCTACATTTTGATGATGGCTCATATCTAGATTGGTGGCTGCCACACATGTCACTTTCAGTAACTGCAAAAGATTCTAACCCATGGAAATTGAGAGATTTCACCCGCCTTCCATTGGCTGGTGCTGGTATGTTCAAAGATGCTGGCCGGCAACGAACTGAAAAGTTTGAACGTTGTGAGGTAAAACTAATCCAACCAAAAGGAAAAGATGCGGAATATGATTCAGATGGTAACCCTTTGCCAAAATTCCATATCCGGATGTGGAACGGCCGGACTCAAATTGGATTATTAGTCCAAGCAGTAGGGAGGGCTCATTGGTCATTTAACCAGCCAACGCGTGCCCATTTGACAAGTCATTTCACTTACAATGAGTATCCCCTAAAAGTTGAGAAAATCACTGTGCTTGACGAAAAAGGAGTTAGAACACTTGGTGATTGGAAATGGCTTCATGGAAACGCGGAGCATAGTTGGGGCATACTTCACTGAGCGTTCATTTTTTGCATAGAATCATATATGTATGCGCTTATAGGAAGTTGAAGCAGTGGGGTATTTGTGATGTCAGACGGCGAGAATGAAAGTAGTGGTGAAGGATATAGCAAACTCAGGAAAAAATTGGCGTTGAGAGATGACGAGGAAATACTCTTGGTTCGCAGACCCTCAATCTTCGCTTTCATGCCTTCATATTTTATTGGTCTTTGTGTTTTGGTGATTCATTTATTCTTTGGTTGGGCAGAATCTCCTCAAGACGCTGAATGGTATGTTGAAGCCTTCTTTTTATTCGTCAAAGTAAGTGGCTGGGGTGGTGGCGCAGGATTTGCCTTTGTGATGTTATTCTTCACATGGCTAAACCGTCTAATAAATCACCCGGCTAGTGGGAGGTGGATGACGAGCATTCTTCTGTTATCATCATTTACTCCATTCCTATTACACATTGATGATGTGATGAGAAAATTCTCCGATTCAACATTTGAAATGCCAATAAGTTGGAATTTCACATTTTTCGGAATTTTCTGGACAGTAATAATTTGGGGGATTACTTGGTGGTATCAACGTAGTTTCCTTTATGTCGTAACTGATGACAGAGTGATTCATCACCAATCCTTCATTTATGAGCGTGATGGGTTGGAATTTTTACATGAGAAAATCGTGGCAGTAATGAAGAGAAGAACCCCCATTGGTGCTATGTTTGGTTATGCAACTGTTTACTGCAATATTGGTGACCAGTCTCACATTGCTACCGAAACTGTTGGTGGCTCGATTGGAGTATCACCGGACACATCTCAAAGTAAAGGAATAAGTAAGTGGATAGGTAGATTTTTCTTCATGATAACATACCAGCGCACAATAAAGGTTGATCGTTTCACCCCAGACATTTCGTTCTATGGGATTACTAAGTGGGAAGAAGCAAAAGAATTGATTGCAAGATTAATGGATGAAAATTCTGCTGTTACTAAGGCAGAAGAACAACTTCAAGTTCAGAAGCAGATGGTTGAATTGATGTCAAAGGCACAGGGAGTTATGCCAGGTGATGACATTCCAGAATCAGTAGGGGTAGAGGAAACAGCAGAACCAACTCCCACAGATGATTCGTTAGATGACCTCGATGCTGACATGGATTTGAATTGATTCCACAATCGTCGCGAGCGTTTGATTCATAGATGAGTTGCTGTCAGCAGAGGCTATCGCGAGGGGCTTAGCATGAGTGAAGAATTGATGAAATCAGCAATTGAGATGTTCAGAGAAGGTAATTTAGAAGGTGCAGTTGCAGAACTTGATGAGAAAATCAAGTCAAACCCTGGTATCGCTGATTTACATCATACATATGCAGAATTTGCAAATATGCTCAACACGGAAGCCCAAGATGACATCGTTCCTGGCGGAAAAATCATGATGAATTACAAGAAAGCGATGGAACTAGACGAAGAGAAGGATGAGTACATTGCTGACTTTGCAGGTTTTGCTTTAGAATGTAGGCGAGTACCGATAGCTGTGAAAGAATTTCAACGTTATAGTCGTCGACTTGAACTTGCAGATATTCCCGTTGATGATATTCTTTACAATGCTGCAAGAAATATTGTTGATACCATTGAGGTAATAGACCCTGAAAAATCAAATCCAATGATACTACCGTGGCTAAAACAAGCACTAATATGGTCTGTTGGTGGCCTAGGATACTCTCCTGAGGACGCTGTTGAATTATTGACTGAAGAGTGAGGGATATGGCCGAGACGGTCGGTATCGCCTTTGCTTTCTCTTACATTGGAGATGCCTTCCATGGTAGTCAAATCCAACCTAAGGTAAGAACTGTTCAAAAAGACTTACAGATAGCCTTTCACAAGGCAAAATTTGCCGGCACAAACCCATCACTTCGTATTTCGAGCAGAACAGATGCGGGAGTGACTGCCCGCATGAATGTCGCTGTTTGTGTAATCAAGAAATCAATTTGGCAGAAAATGGGTGATGTGAGATTCCGTCGCTCTCTAAACGACCATCTCAAAGATGTAGTCGTGTGGGCTGCTGAAGAAACTAGTCCAGATTGGAATCCAAGAATAGCATCTCGTCGAATATACCGATTTCGTTTGGAAACCATGCGCCAATTCAACAAACCTCATGACCAGGACGTAATTCTTGAAGTGATGAAACTGTTTGAAGGGACTCACGATTTTACTGGATACTGCAGGCCAGAAGAAGGAAGGATGACGACAAGGACGGTTGATTATTGTAAACCATGGCGTATAGATGGTAGGTTAGTTGGATTCGAAATAGGTGCACAGTCATTTCTTTGGAATCAAGTTAGAAGAATGGCATGGGCAATGAGTGAGGTTGCTCTAGGTACTAGTTCTATTGAAGTAATACGTGAAGCACTAGAGATGGGGGAACAACCTCCATTTTTCGGTTTAGGTCCTTCAAAATGGCTGACTCTTTGGGCGATTGAGTATGAGGATATTTCCTTCAACGACAAATTCGGTAAATTTTTTGATGGTCTGTCCGCCCCACCCGTGGGAATCAATGGTAGGCAATTTGAGGTGTGGCAGCAATCTGCTGATCATGAACAAAAGCAATTACTCCTCAATAGCTGGCTTCCCTATCTCTAATATGATAGAAGAAGTTCATCTCCATCTATGAGGTCAAATGCTTCTCTGAGGAATGCCGAAGCAATCACTTCAACTACATCGGTGTGACGTGTAAGGTCTGGAATCAGAATTGCGCAATTGATTGCTTCTTCGCTCTCCTCAATCCTGTTTAGTGATGCGATAATGGCTGTAGCACCTCCAAATGAACGCCCTTCGCGTTCAAATCCTTGAATTCTGTGAATCTCAATTTTAGACATGTCGATATCGTTAGCGGCTTGCCTAACACTCTCATCGATTCCAGCAGTTTCAATCCCTGCTGCATTTCTCAAGGAGAGGTAGTGAACAAAAGATTGGCCTTCAACTTTGATATTTAGAGTTCCAGGCCAAGCGGTTACTCCGAGAACCTGTTTGAATTGGTCTTGATAATGCGCTTGAGCCATGAATATGTGGGCTCTGCCAAGTCCACTACTAACCGTCCCGCGCAACTCCATTGGCAACCCTAGTGCATTCACCTTATGCAATTTTCTTAATGATGAAGTGAAAGTATGAACAGAAATTGTTTAATCATTTAGCAAATCATTTAGCCATTCTTTCATCCTAATTAATTCATCCATGATGACTTCGTGACCCATTCTATATCCATTCCACTCGCAGGGATTACCAGCATCAACCATTTTTTCAAGTGCTGCTCTACCCATCAAAACTGGTACCATGTCATCATAGACTCCATGGCCAAAAAGAATTGGTGTATCTCGGTTTGCATCACTTGCTTCTGCGTCATAAGTATCTGCTAATACCTGATATGCTGAAAGTATCATCATTCCGGCCAACCGCTCTTGGAAGCGAGGCCCAACATGCAGTGCAAGCGCACCTCCTTGTGAAAAACCTGCAAGAACAATATTTTCGTATGCGATTCCCTTTTCATGTTCTTGTTGAAGTAACTCAACAATCAACTTTGCACTACTTCTGATTGAATTTTCATCCTCTCTATCAGATGATTCCCAGTCAAGCGTTTTTATATCATACCAAGCAGGCATTTCCATTCCCATATTGATTGTTACGCCCATGACTGGTGCGTGAGGGAAAACGAAGCGTGTATTGGGACATTCAAGCATAGGGACTACTGGCTCAAAATCATGCCCAGATGCGCCTAGGCCATGTAACCAAACTACTGTGGACTTGTGTTCCAACTCAGGCTCTACTACCACTGTTTCTAGGTCACCCATCACTATCTCCAAAGGGCATCGCCCCCGGCCTTACTCTTATCCCCTTTTCGTGAAGTGATGTACGTATATCATCGGTTGACACTGTTCAGCACTTTCCTGTGAATGACCGATTTGCTCATGGGCTGAAGCGACAACCGGCAGATAATGGCAGGGGTCAAGGTGGTTTTGCTTGGTACCGCTCAGGATGGCGGTGTGCCACAAGCGGGCTGTGTGAAATCTTGTTGCATGACTGAATTTGGTGGTCCAACAAGGCATCGTAATCCTGTTGCGCTTGGATTAACTGCAGATGATGGGAGCCGCCACCTTATTGAGGCTAGTAGGGCACTGTCAGATCAACTGATTCTTTGGTCCACGGTAGATGGAGGCCCTCTCAACAAGTTAGATTCAATATGGCTGACACATGGTCATCTAGGTCATATTGATGGCTTAGGTTTGTTTGGTTGCGAAGCATGGGGGGTAGAGAAAATACCTCTTCACGCTTCCGAATCAATGATTGGGGTGGTGGGATCGAGCCCTCCTCTTGCCCCACTTTTTGACAATGGACATCTCATACAAACTCCTTTTTATTCAGGTAAAAAGGTTGAAATAACCGAGAATTTGAGTGTTACACCTGTGAAAGTACCTCACCGGGACGAACACACCGATACCCATGCGTTCCTCATTGAAGGGCCATCAAAACGTCTGTTATTTTTACCAGATCATGATTCTTGGATGGAGACATTAGAACTGCATTCTGCTGATAATCCGCTTGCTTGGCTACGCTCATTATTCGTTGATATCGTATTGTTAGATGGGACTTTTTGGTCTAGTGAAGAGTTAGGGGGGCACGCTAGGAAAATTGGCCACCCCCCAGTGGAAGAGACCCTCGAATTACTCGGGATAAGGGGTCCAAGTGACCCGCGTGTCGTGTTTATCCATCTTAATCACACAAATCCTTTGCATGAGGAATCATCTGCTGAAACAGCTAGAGTAAGAGCCATGGGATGGGAAGTTGCCCGACAGCCGATGTCTTTCAATCTCTAACTTGCACTGTCACTGTATCTGAGGTGCTCGCACGATCATTATCGGTGACGGTCAAAGTAAAAGTGTGATTTCCTTTAGGTAATTTGACTTTGATAATAGGCGCCTCACCAATCACTCGATTAGTGACATCTCTCCATGTGTGGGATACAATTACCCCATCTTCATCAAAAGAACGTGAGCCATCAAGTGTGACTACTGCTGTATCAGAATTGTCCGCTTGGACAATCAAATCCTCACCAGCATCGGCAACTGGTGGAGCATTCATTCTTTCTGGTTCCCCCGAAAGAGCCGAATCAAAATCGAATTCTTCTTTTTGTGTTTCATCTGTTAGAGTTATTTCAGCTTCTAGCAACCCCATCAAATCGTCTGAACCGACAGAAGTTGAGTCACCACTTGAAAGTTGAGCTATTTCAGACTCAGTAAGGAGTTCTGAATAATCATCATCTCCGCCGTATAATGCTTCAACTGTATTTGCACCCCGTTCAGTTGGAGAAGCAGTAGAGTATTCTTGTAAGTCTGAATCAATATCGCTTCCTGATTGCATCAAATAAGTTTCAGCATCGGAATTCAGAATTAATATCTGGTTATCTCTTGTGTAATCATTCTGATTATCGCCTGCAACGACAATAAATTTCCCATTATTACTTACCATAACCATCTCAGTGAGTCCAGTGTGTTCAACCTGCCATTTCTCTACACCTTCTCCATCAATTAGGTGTACTTGGAACCAGGTTGCAATAAGTAGGTCTTGGCCAATGGGAATTAGGTCGTTAATGCTGTAAGGTGACTTGAACCTCGTATTCTGAGAGCGTTCTGAGTTGAACTCAATCACTTCTCCATCAAACATTCCGCAAACAACTCCCGAATCCGTAGGGCTCAGGACTTCACAACGCTGCCGGAGCGCGACTCGTCCTACTTCTTGACCCATTGGAGTCCACCATTCGAGGACAATTTCCTCTTCATCCCCCATTGTTACATCTAGAGCCTCACGGGCGATGCATAGGTGCCCATCTGCTAAGTAACATATCGCAGTGATTTGCTCTCCTTGCTCACCGCGTGAATCACGCTTGAACCGAACATTTCCATTCCGGTCAAGAACAGTCACATTTCCAATATCATCAGCAATTGCAGCAGTATCTCCTTTTGGTGAAACTGCTAGGAGAACTAATTCTCCAGATTCATAATGAGTGAGGAGGCGTCCACTAGATGAGAGAAGATGTAGTAAGCGAGCCCCATCAATAACTGCAACCAAATCTCCTGAAGGAGATACAGCGAGATGGTCACAACCACCACCTAGGCGATGGCTCCATCGGTGTCCACCAAGTCTTTCGTGACCATGTAATTCTCCGGAGTGGCTACCCACAATTACGGTTCCGTCGGGGGCGAATTCTAATTTTGATATGCCCCCTTCTATGGTTTTTGAGTCAGATTTGTTTTCCCCATCTAGGTCACAAATTGTAAGTTCTCCGCCTTCTTCTCCCCAAGCAATATACTTCCCATCAGAAGAAAAAGAAACTGCTGTAACCCGCGATTCTGGCTTTAGGATACTGGCAGGGTCAATGGTGAGTGGCATCTCTATCAAAGTTGAGAGGCTAACCTTTTGCTTTCATGCTATCGCTGTATCAAATCCAGACCTTTGTCTAAGTTCATCCATTGTTTCCTCATTCCAACCTACTAGAGGTTCAAGTGTTGCCATTGGTACATTCCCATCATTTTGGAATGTTTGTTGCCCAAGATTATCACCTACTACTGCCCATATTTTGCCAATGTGGCCCGGTCCTGGAGCGGTTGATAAATAGGATTTCACCTCATCATTAATTTGAGATGGGTCCCACAATTTCACTAGGTCAAAAAGTTCTGATTTATAGTTGGGAGAAACAATCAAGCGGCAGCCGCGTCTCATTACTAGCCATGCTGCTAAGTAATCCCGCTCGTTGTTTAATTCGGTGATTACAGATCCTTGTACTCCGGTTGGCAATCCTCCTTGGCAAACGATTCTCGTCCCAAGTATTCCTACTTCTTCTGGCATTAGGGATATTCTGACTGGCCATTCAGGGTTTGAGAGATTTACTTTCAGATGTGGGGCACGAGCCAAGATTGCAGCACCTACTGCGCCAGCGAATGTCTGACTGGTCCAATCCTGTTTTTCACCATGTCGCCTACACTGTACAGCAAAAGTTGCACCCTTTTCCGTTGGTGCGAGATGAATTACAGCATCTGCAACTATCTCAGGGTCAACTGCAACTGATGTCAATGGGTCTGCTGAGGTTAATCCAAAGGTATGCCGAATCGCATCTTCTGCGGCCTCAGCATCCCCTTCTACCAAGTCAAGAAATAGCATTCCTTGCCATGGGGTAACCTTGACTTTAGCACCACGAACTTGTGCTTGCATTGTGATGTGTCTTTGCAATGCTTTACGCATAAACCGCCGTACTTGACGGGATTTCAGAATGATTTCTCCCATTCTCATAATCCAACGCATTATCTCACCTCGTAAATCTTCTCTAACTTTACCACATTAATCTTCATTGTGGATGTCTATTGAGTCAACATCTTCAGGGTCATCATCGTCATCTCCGTTCTTCGCAGCGTCATTTCGTTGTAATTCTAGCATCTGAAGATACTCTTCGGTAACATCCTCTGTGCAGTACTCACCGGTGAAACAAGAGGTGTCAAAGTCATGTGCTTTATCTTCTGAAATAGTGCAAGCAGCGATTAGGTCATCTAAGTCTTGATAGACCAAGAAGTCAGCGCCAATTTCCGCTTCAATTTCTTTTATAGACTGCCCATGAGCAATATATTCATTACGAGCAGGCATATCAATTCCATACACATTAGGATGCAAAAGAGGCGGGGATGAGGAAGCGAAGTAGACTTTCTTTGCACCGACTTGCCGAGCCATCTCAACAATTTTTCTTGAGGTATTCCCACGTACAATTGAATCATCAACAAGCAAAACAGTCTTACCTGCAAATTCCTCTGGAAGAGGATTCAACTTTTTCCGCACTGAATCCTTGCGTTGGGCTTGCCCTGGCATGATGAAGGTGCGACCAACATAGCGGTTTTTCACAAACCCTTCACGGAATTCAACCCCAAGACGCGCAGCAGTCTGAATTGCTGCATAGCGGCCAGAATCTGGTATTGGCATTACCACGTCAATGTCATGGTCTGGTTTCAGTCGCATGATTTTGTCAGCCAAACGCTCGCCCATATTCAATCTCGCCTTATGCACAGACATTCCATCTATCACTGAATCAGGGCGAGAGAAGTAAACGTATTCAAAAATACAATTTTGAAGCTTTGGAGATGAATGGCACTGTTCAAGATACATCTTGCCGTCAACTGAAATGAAAATACATTCACCGGGAGCGACATCTTTGATATCTTCGAATCCAAGCGTGTCAAGAGCAACACTTTCTGATGCTATTGCCCATTCTGTGACACCATTTTCGTTCACGCTTTTCCCATATACAAGAGGGCGAATACCGAAAGGGTCTCGAAATGCAAATAGGCCATACCCGTTGATCATCCCGACAACCGAATAACCACCACTCAACCGATTGTGAACTTCACGTATAGCTTCAAAAACTTGATGTACATCTAAGTATAGTCCATCTTCAATTTTCAACTGTCTTTTGCCTAGTTTTTGTAATTCGTGAGCGATTACATTCAGAAGAACTTCAGAATCTGATGTGGTGTTAACATGTCGCAGGTCATCGATATATAGTTTCCTAGCTTGTTGTTTTGCGTTGACCAAATTGCCGTTGTGGGCGATTGTTATTCCATATGGTGAATTAACGTATAATGGCTGTGCTTCAGCCGAGGAGCAGGTACCAGCAGTGGGATATCGGACATGGCCGATTCCCATCGACCCTTGAAGGCGGTCCATGTGGCGCTCGTGGAATACATCTCGGACTAATCCGTTAGATTTCCTAAGGTGAAGATGGTCATCATCACAGGTCACAATTCCTGCAGCATCCTGACCCCGATGTTGTAGGACAAGAAGCCCATCGTATAGCATCTTATTGACGTGTGAGCCAGGTTCTCCTGCAATGCCGATGATGCCGCACATCTCGGTTACCTGTTTGGTGCCCCATCGCCGTAGGTATTTGGTAATGCCCCCACTAATTGTGGTATGTTCAACTTACCAATTGTCAACTTTTGACAATATACTACACTCAGTTATTTGGTCGGCGGTTTTTCTTAGCCCAGCCGAATCCTCGGCGCTTAGCAGTTGCACCATATCCGCATGAAGCGCAGACGCCCTTCTGCTTGTGATATGAGTGCTTTCCACAACGGCGGCAAAGAATGTGAGTACTCTTCTGGCGCTTACCCATACTTGGTGTACCCTTACTCATATCACTCACCACCTGCTATTTGCAGGCCGCCCGACCGACACCCCCATTATGAGGCTTGCTCATTCCTCTTCGTTATCAAAAGAGGTCGTTTCTAACTCAAGTAGTGGGTCAGATGGTGTTTCTCTGCTTGTGACAAGGGTTAGAAGAATACCAAAACTAGTGCCCAATGAAAGGAGAATAGCAAAATCTACCGTCATCATACGGATGGCACCGATAGAAAATTGCGACCACGCATCCGTTGCTACGCCGGCAACAGTTATTCCAGAGTCAACGAACAAGCCAAACAACAGGATACCAATAGCCGCAGCTAGTAATGTGCCAAGAGCCTGTTCAATTAATTTGGCATGTTTATGTGATAATGCTAGAGTTATCAAAAATAGTGCGCTATTTACGAAAATGAAACTAATGGTTGCGGAATGTATGAATCTTGACAAAATATCTACATCCTCAACTTCTCCGCGAACTTCTAAATGGATATTAGCAATGAAAATGAATACAGTCAGAGTCAACACTACTAGCGTAAGAGTTCGCCAGTCGCGGATAACATCACCATCGTTATTCATTCCTCAACCTCCGAATTGGTTGAAATTATTCCACGAATAGTAGTTGCTTCTTCTTTACTTAATGGCTCAACAGGTTCCGGGACACCCATCCTTTTTTCACCAAGCCAAACAAAAGTGATGAAAATCATTAGTGCAAACCCACTTCCAAACAACATTCCCCCAAGATCGCCAAGTGCCCCCCATGAAGCACTTCTCCAAAATACCGGGTCGTCCGAATTTGTTCCTTCTGCTAAGAGATAGATTAGTAAGACAAAAGAAGTGATTGAAATCAAAGCCATAACAGATGCTTCTTTGAGCCTTGAATCCCCCATGATAAGAGCAAAGGCGGTAGCAAAGCCAGCGACTACAACTAGTACTGTTAGGAAACTAGTGACAAAGTGTTGCCACCAGGGGTTGGGGATGCCGTCGATTGCCGGGCGCGCTTCAAACAACATCCATGCGAACCATGCCGCTGATAATATCATCAATGCAAAGCCAAAAGGTCGCACGCTGCGTGGTAGTGGCGCTACTGGGATTGGGCCTGAAAACAGAGTCAACCAGATGCCAAATAGTATTGCGGCGATTGGCCCGATGAGGGATATCAGTAGGTGTAATGACCACCCTTCGACTGAGGTATCCAATGAACTTGGTTGGGCGATTATTGCTATCACAAGTAGAACAAGGAGCACTTTACCAGCGAGCCTACGTTCGGATTCCTTGGCAATCACTAGGCCGATGCCTAGTGGCAGTAGTAACACCGGTAGCCAATAATGCCATAGGAGTGTTGTCGCTAGCATCTCAACCAGCCTCGCGAAAGGGTCCATCGCCTTGAAGATTGACTTTGAGTGACCCATTTTTGGCACTTCAAATTATGTCGCTTAACACGACACTATCAAATAGGGGCCGTCAGTGGGCGAGTCGCCCTAAGGGCGTAGGTGGTACATTCCATGGTCAACCGTCCACGAAAAGTAAAGCGATACAGCCCTGCTGCTGGTCGTCACACTATGCACACCATTGAGCGTGTGAAAAAGCGTCGTGCAAGTGAGTTGAAATGGGGTCAACGCCGATTTAGAAGGGTTACTGCTGGTTACCGTGGTTTCCCGCGCCCAAAGCCAGAAGGTCGAGAGAAGCCAACTCGCCGAGTTAACATTCTATACCGATGCACAGAAACCGGTAAAGCGCACACTCCAAAGTGCCATCGGGCAAAGAAGTTCAACCTAACCGATGATTGAGGTGAATACAGTGACAGGAAAATTCGTACGTGTATCTTGCCGTGATTGCGGAAATGAACAAGTTATCTTTGACCGCGCTTGCACAAAGATTTCATGTAACATCTGTGGGGCTACTCTAACTCAGCCAGCAGGCGGCAAGGCAAAACTTGTCAGCGCTGCAGTGGTTGAAGTTCTTGAGTAATCTCTGGGTGTGAATAACAAATGTCAGCAGATAATGATGAATGGCCTGAGGAAGGCGAAATCGTTGTTTGCGTAATTTCTGAAGTCAAAAAGAATGGTGCATATGCCACTCTTGACAATTATGGCGACAAAGTGGGATTCATTTTCGTTGGTGAAATCGCTGCTGGATGGGTCAAGAACATTCGTGGCTTTGTTCGCAAAGGACAGAGAATGGCTGCCAAGGTTATCAAGGTCAAAAAAGACCGAAAAACCGTCGAACTGTCACTCAAATCGGTCAGCGAAGAACGTCGCCGTGATGCGATGCAGAAGTGGAAGAACGAGAACCGAGCAACACAACTTTTGGGGATCGTAGGTGACCGTGTAAAGTGGTCGGAGTCAGAAACTTCTGAAATGTCAAAGGAACTGGTTGAATCATTTGGTGACCTATACACATCGTTTGAGGAATGTGCAATTGACGAAGCGGCCCTCAAAGATTTAGGATTCAAAGGGGACTGGTGCAAGGTTTTCATCGAACTTGCAGTTGAGAACATCATCCCACCATTTGTCAACATACGTGGTTTCTTTGAGATCCAAGTTGTCTCAGAGGATGGTATTGAAGTCATTCGAGAAGCACTTTCCGCAGCTGAAGAAGCAGGTACAGATATTGAAGAAGAGACAACTGTAACTTGCCATTATGATGGGGCGCCTAGATACCGGATTGAAATCAAGGCGCCAGATTACAAATCAGCAGAAAATGCCTGGAAGGCGGCGGAATCATCAGCAATTCCTTTGGTGAAAAGTGCCGGCGGCACTGTAGTCGCTGAGAGAGTCTGAAACAGAGGTTCGTTGGGCAATCGCTTTGAACCGTGCCTACTACAATTGAATGGAAGATGTTGGAATGACACGCTCAAGAATTCAGAAATGCCGAGATTGTGGGAGTTATGGCCTTAGCACTACTTGCAAGAAGTGTGGCGGTATTGCACAGGCAGCAGGTCCACTCAAATTTTCACCTCAAGACCCACAGGCAAAGCGTAGGCGAGAGTATGAGAATGTTACAGACCCTAAATGGGTTGAAAACCTACCTAGCCCCAAGGGGGAAGAGGAGTGAGCCGGGCTCGAATCGTGTGGTACGGTGGGGCAAAAAAACTCCCAGAAATTGATTTGATGCTACACGCAGTTCCTGGTGTAGGGAATGTCGGTAAATTAGTGACGGACAGCCTAGTAAATACACATGAGAGTACTTTAGTTGCCCGAATACTTCACCCTGACTTGCCACCACATGCGACTCTGAACGAGGATGGGATATTGACGCCACCTTCTCTTGATATCCATTCTGTAATTTTGCCGGATGGAAGTAATATTTTGACCCTTTCAAGTAATTTTCAACCGTTGACACCGGCTGGGCAGTATGAAGTCGCGTCTTCATTGTTAGAATGTTGTAAGGAGGCGAAAATAGGTCGTTTGTTGATTTTAGCCGGGCTATCCGCAGAGCCTGGGAATGAAGCAGTTCATGTTGTCTGTGCTAGTGAAGAAGATGTCAATGCCATCACAGAAATGGGTGTTGAAGTCTCCAAAGAGCATCCTGCTGCTGGAATTATTGGGATGACTGGAATGGTATCCTCTTTGGCCCCAACTTTCAACCAGCCAGCAGCATGTGTCATCGCTGAAACGGTTGGCACTAGTGTTGATTCTGTAGCAGCCGACCGATTGGTCGCTTTTCTGAAGGATTCATTCAAACTAGATATTGGCCTTGAACTCGATAACACCAAAGCAACTGCTGAGAAGTTGAAGGCATTTTTCGACCTTGACGAAGTTGCTGAAATGCCGCTTGACTTTGAAAATTCAGACCAAGATGCAGGATTATTCTACGCCTAATTCGTTTTATGTGAGCATAATCAGGGATTAACCACCTGAAGAAACTGTGATGAGTTCAAGGGACACATCACTGTTGAGTTGGCTATCATGCGGGACAATTGTCCCATCATGTACTGCTAAGACAGTGCTTGGGTGGATTTCCAGTTTTGCTAGCACTTCTCGAATAGTCATGCCTTCATCACACTCAATTGACTGTGCCTTGTCATCGTGAGTTATTGACACGCGCATGGTTTGGCGAATCGCCACCTCCTCTTGAACTCATCACCACGCTTATTTCAGTCAGATTGTTCGGGAGGTTTACCAAGCCGAGATCGCATAGCCCGGTATCGCGGTGGATTCGAAATCCACTGTCCTCGTGACGCGAGAGTTCAAATCTCTCTCTCGGCGCCAATCATTAGCCATGTGTGAGAACTATGGTTTTGGTCGGAGTCTTGTTGCAAACATTTTGGTCACTCTTGCTTGCAGTACAATTTGTCCATACTGGTCTTTTGCCTGCGCCCCAACTAGCACTACTTCGTCACCCCTTTCGGGGTTATAGCCTTCAAGAACTGCACGTGATTTTTCTTCGCCACCCCAGACTTGAAATGATGCTGAGCCTGTATCATCTATCAGTTTAACAGCCCACTTTCCTTCTTGGTGATTAAAATTGTACAGGCGTGCATGAATGTTGTACTCTTTTGGAATTAATTTAGCAAATGGTACATCAACTTCAGACGATTTTGGGGCTAATTCAATGGTCCCACTCGTTGAAACATCAAGTCTCTTGTGGCCGCCCAAAGTTTTTTTCCAGCCAGAAGCAATAATGCCATTACTAATCCGAACAGTTGCACCATGTTCAAATCCAAATGGAATATTGGGGCTATCTTGCCTGATGACAACTGCCAACCATTCACTCGGCCCTATATCGAGAAAGAACTCAAGATATTCTTTCTCAAACTTTGGCCATTGTTTGACCATATTTGGTTCACGAACGGTCCCTCTGACCGTCACAAATGGGTCGATCTCTCCAATAGGTATGCAATTTACCTGTGATTCTGATGTTGGGGAAAATTTAGTTGGCCCGCCTTTTGATAATTCTTCTTTATGGGGTGAATCACTACAAACAAGTTGATACTCACATGAATCACATCTTGCCATCCCTGTCAATGGCGGTGAGTCCATTAGGACGCCACCAGGTGCAAAAGTCCTGACTGGTGATGGCACTCCGGGATACTCATTTTCGGGGTTCTGCTCAGACATCTTGAGTTTCTTGTGAAGTGGTTTGAGGCGGTTTTCAAGCCTTAGCAAGGACTTTTCATTGGGTAGGTGAATCTTTTTTCTAACTGGTACCCCAAGATACCATATTTCTAATTCTGTAACTAACTCTTTCCTGTTGTGTGTACTCCACCAAAGGTACGCATATGTTGCTAATTGTTCTGGATATCCAAAGGAAAAATCAGATGTACCAACACTTGCTTTAATATCATGAATACGAGGCGAGCCGGTCCATCTATAGACTAAATCATACTCGCCCTGTAACCATCCATCGGGATGGATTGCCGCTAGAGCAAATAGTCCTGCATCGGGGTCACAAAACCAGGGTCTTGCTACTTCCCATGCTTCAACAATAGTAATTTCACCTACTGATTCTGCACACGGATGTGGGATTGAATGAGTGTATGGATAGCCATCCGGTGCTGGCCATTTTGGGCGATTTTTCCCTGCTCGCCAATCTTGGAAGGTTGGGCCACCATTTGCTTTCATACAATTTTCGACTTCATCGAGATGAAATTCAATTCCAGCAAACACCATTTGACATGCTTCTTCCTTTCTTGTTTCCTCAAAAACAACCCAATCACCGACTCGGTTAGGATCACCTAACCATTCTTCCTTGGCTTGCGCCCATTCTCTTTCAAAGTGAATTCGAGCTCTTGCTTTGGCCCAAGTTGTAATCTGTAGGCGTTCTAGTGGCCATTCAGAGACATCAAGGGTTGGAATATTCAGTCCCGGCCAACTTGCATCAGATTGAGTTGACGGCCGGATAACTACGTTGCCAGAGCCTGAAATATCGACCTCTTCAAGAGGCGAATCAAAAGTTTCTGATGATGCGTCATGGGTGACCAAAACGGGAGAATCCCGCATCACTCTGTTCAATGCACCTTCAACAGCGTGGCCCATTGCAAAAATTGGTGGGGAGCCCCCTAATAATCCGAGAATATAGCGATTATACCACATTTTCGGACAACGACGATGCATGTCGGCTTGAGTGTGGGAAAGCCTTGCGTAAGGCCCAACAGGGTCTTCACTTGGTGGGTCCAAGACTGGCATCATTACCTCTTAGTGGCCAAGGTTCTTCAAGAGTTCGCTGGATAATTAATGTTTGACTTCAAGTCTAGTATTACGTTGATCTATTCTTACTTGAGGTACTCCATCTCGCCATCCTAATTCAGCGGCTAGAATGCGAACAATATCGCCAACTTTCAATTCTTGAAAAGTTCTGGTTATTGCTGAACCAAAGGCTACTACCTCAACAACAGATTCCCCATCCCAAATATGGCAAGTTGACATTGACCAAGGCTTACCTCTGACGTTTACGCCACTATGTCCACCCCTGCTAACAACCTGTCCAGATAGGTTAGCCTTAGTTGGAATTAGTCCAAGTCTAGTGAATTCAATATCTTCTAATTCACTGGCTGGCTTGATTGAACTGTGCTCATCAAGATACAATCTTGTCATTCTCCGCCATACACCTGGGGCAACATCAAGCAATGCTAATTCAGTACCTGATGGGATTTCACCGAATGATTCCGCCCCCATCTCTTCGATAGTTACATTCGTACTGCCTACCACAATTGTTGCTCCGCGAACTTCTTCGCCATAGTGGTTTGAGAGAGGGCCCCATTGTCCTTTCACTTCTCCCTTAACATTGAGCCGTTGTGGTATATCAGAAATCATTGTGCAAGGTGCTTTTGGAATCAAAGACGCAACCAAGTTTTCCGGACTTCCAAGTTCAGGTGGAGTTAGGGCTGCAAGTGCTTTCGCTTGCACTTTTGCTGGTGAGGTGTCACAAAATGCTGCTGCAGTACAACGTTCACAAGTCAAAGACTTAGCCATCTGTTCATCTTCAACTGGTAGTGCCTTCCCGCCCGGCGCGTGGGTTAACCAAGGAGCGGGGTCGGCAGGTGCGAGGTGAGTTGGGTGCAGTCCAGAGAGAGTCATTTGTTCGTGGATATTTTTCCAGCGAGAGGTTTCTGACTCGAGAGTTTTTTCGTCAAGCAAGTCAATGATTTTTCGGTGTGGGCCATTCAAATACCATCCTTCTAGGCCAGAAAGTTCACCACTACTTTCGCCTTTTTTCGGTCTTCCTGAGTGGGTACGAGTAATACCCCATAGCCATTGGTAAAACCGAAGTTGATTGGCTAAACCAGCAGAATATCCACTGGTTCCAGCGCTTGCCTTAATGTCACAGATTCTCACAGCACCATCCCATCTGTGTACCAAATCCATCTCTCCAGCTGCCCAACCATCGGGGTGGAAGAGCCTCTGAGGTGCGGCTATTCTTGGGTCTTTGACCCATGGTCTAGCAATTTCCCAAGCTTCCCATATTGTGACATCACCTGATGTTTCAAATCCATCTGCTGCGGTTCGATTAGCATCTTCACCCGGATTGACTGGCGCTTCATCCCAGCAAGGTGCTGGCACTGTGAATGGGTCACCGGATTCTCGGTAGGAATTGAGATGTGGTCCGCCGCCGGCTTGGAAGCAGTTTTCAACTTCCTCCAGTTGTAATTTGATTCCACCGCGTAGCAGATTCTCAATACGTTCATCTTTTACTTCTTTGATATCTCGGCCTGCGGCTTTCCATTGAGTTGCATCCCAACGCGCTTGTAAGAGTCTCTGGACTTCATCAACTAGTGAAGGGACAACTAAATCCATCCACTTTGAAATTGATTCTAGGTCTGAGATAATGATTTCACCATCAGGGCTAATTTTCCCCAAGCCGTTTTCTTGGCGACTAAAGTTCACCCATTCTGCCAAGCCAGGCATAGGTGCCCCATTTTCGGAAAAACGTTGTATGAAAAGCCCACAAAGAGCATCTTCCACAACTAACCCGATAACCATCTCAGGATTGGTGGCATCATTGAGACCAATTCTTCTGCGGTAATGCCATTGACGAGGACAACGCTCCCATGTGACCAAACCACTAGCTGAAATTCGGCGACGACTCTTGCCGAGATATCCGGCACTTGGTGGAAGAACAACTGGCATTAAATCCCTCAACTGTAGTAGTAATCATCGTTCGCTTTCTGCTCACGGTCTTTTTGGCTGGATTCTTTATTGATGCGTGGCCGCTTTGAATCATGATCTCTGCGGAAAGTGACTCCAACCCCTTTCAAAAACCGATTCATCCCCTTACGAAGTGATAGTGGGCCAATCGCAGAACCTGCGGTTCCCCCTTCACCTTCAAAAACAAGTAAAGAGTCACTTACAATGTCAATGAAATAGATGTCGTGGTCAATCACCATTGCTGATTTTTCATTAGATTCCATGGTTCTTCTGATGGCCTTTGCGGCTTCCATTCTGGCATTAGCATCCAAATGAGCGCTTGGTTCATCTAACAAATATATGTCAGCATCTCGGCCAAGACAGATTACAATTGAGACTGCTTGTAATTCACCACCAGAGAGGCGAGATGCATCGAGTTCTAACAACTTGTCAACTTCTAAAGGTCTGACAACTCTAGTCTGGAATTCACCTACATGCCAAGAATTTCCGATTTCAGCATCCATCCATTCGCGTACAGTCCCAGGGAATTCTGCCGTAATGTGCTGTGGCTTATAGGAAACTTTTGCTTCCATAGTACACCATCCAGCATCCATCTCTAATTCCCCTGCAAATATCTTGGCTAGAGTGGTTTTACCGGTGGCATTAGGCCCAACTACTCCAACGACTTCTGTTTCGTGGATTGTGCCTTTACCTGTTGTGAGTTTGAAATCACCGAGTGTTTTCTCTAGGTCGCCCCATTCTAAAATGGGTAAACCAACTGCTTCTTTACGAACCGCACCTCTGACGAAAGAAATTGGCTTATCGCGAATCCGTATATTTTCCTCAACTAAAAATCCATCAAGATATGCATTGATTGCTTTGCGCGTTGAACGGGCTGGGGTGAAGATTCCAAATGCCGCTCTAGTTCCGTAAACAATGTGAACAAGGTCACACAGAACATCGAGAATAGCCAAATCGTGTTCAATCACGATGACTCGCTTTCCCTTGGAAAGATTCTGCAAAATTTTGACAATTCTCATTCTCTCAAATATGTCAAGATAAGAAGACGGCTCGTCAAAGAAATACACATCAGCATCTTTCAACAATGTAGCGGCGATTGCAACTCTTTGCAATTCCCCGCCGGAAAGTTGTGGTAGATTCCTCTCCAGCAAATGGTCAATTCCTAGGTCGGCAGTGACTTCATCCAATGCATCCCGCTCATCAACAGTAGTCAGTAATTCGCCGACTTTACCCTTGAATGCCTTAGGGATATGGTCAACATATTGTGGTTTAAGAGCCACCCTAACCCCTGTTCCAGCCACGAGTTCAAGGTAATCTCGTAACTCCCCCTTTGGTAAACTCTTGAGAATCTCATCCCATTCTGCCGCTTCAATATGCCAGTCACCCATGTTAGGAGTTAGAGCGCCTGAGAGAATGTTAATCGCAGTTGATTTACCCATTCCGTTTTGCCCAAGTATACCCACCACTTGTTCTTCACGTGGTGCAGGTAACCGGAAAAGCCGGAACCCGTTTCTGCCGTAACGATGAATCATATCAGACTTCAATTCTTCAGGTAAATTGTGAATTACTAATGCGTCAAATGGACATTTGTTTACACAGATTCCACAGCCGATGCAAAGTTGTTCTGAAATAATAGGCTTCTTTGTTTTCTCATGGAAAATAATACATTCCTGGCCGTTGCGAACTGGTGGGCAAAAGGCATGACATTGGTCGTCGCATTTCTTTGGTTGACATCTGTCATCAAGAAGAACTGCTACTCTCATCTGTTCACCCCTATTCTTTTCGGCTTGGATTCATTGTTTCATGCTTGCTGTTCCCATCCTTAGGATGGGCGTTTTCAATTACAGGCGGAAAAACCGCTGCTTGGCATAGATGGCTGCTGCCAAAGTCACTTTCTCAACTTTTGAAAGTTTGATTTGACCGTGGAAGATATTCCCATCTCGTTTCTTAATCTTCTTCAAAATAGAACCGTAAAATGCCATCATTGCTGCGGGGGAATATCGCGCCTTGCGATTAAGCAGTGGTAGTAATTTGAGTGCTCTCTCATGGTATGATTCTATTTTCTCAATAAATTCGGATGAGAAGGCATGCCAGCGCTTGTCATTGGCCAAGTCACCTGATAATTCACTAGGCTTGATTCCATGCCGTTCTAAATCTTCTAAAGGCAAGTAAACACGATTGCGCCCTGCATCTTCTGAAACATCTCGCAAGATGTTTGTCATCTGCATGAAAATCCCCCAAGACTCGGCATATTCTGCTGCCTGAGGCTCATCATAATCGTATATCTCAATGCAGACAAGCCCAACAGTGGAAGCAACTCGGTAACAGTATTTGTACAAGTCATCAAAGGTGCGGTAACGGTTAGTGTATAGGTCATCTTCCATCCCCGAAATCAAGTCATCAAGGTGTTCTCTTGGGACATTGAATCGTGAAACGGTATCTTTTAGCGCCATGAAAATCGGGTCTGTAGATGCGTGGCAATTGTAGGCAGTGGACAACTTTTTGCGGAAAAAGAATAGTTGGGCTAGTTTGTCACGATAGGTCGGTGCGTCCAACACACTCTTGTCGCCAGTCAACTGCTCAAGGCTTTCACGATACTCTTTTGCTTCTGGGTCTTGAGCCCCTTCACCACCAGGGAACACATCCACGTAATCGCCATCAGCGATGTCATCTGCTCGGCGGCAGAATGCGTAATACGCACACATTGCCTTGCGTTGTTCATCTGGGAGATACTTGAATGAGTGGTAGAAGTTACCCGCTTCTTTACGAGTTAGCAACTCGCAATATGCATACGCCGCATCCATCATTTCCTGAGGTACATTTTCTTCTTCCCAAATTGGTGCCTCAATGTGAGCAAACGGATTGACTAACTCTGTTTCAAAATTTAGACCAGTCATGAAAGCAGGGATATCTTTCAACAAATCTATTGCTGTTATGCTGACTGCCTTTACAGCTTCACGGGAGATTTCAACAGCGGATCGAATATGTTCTAATCGCTCTTGCTGATTAGAGTTCAAACCACTTTCAGAGACACCATCAAAGATGTGCGAATCTCCGATGTTCGCTGTTCCTGACATGCGCTTCGTTGAGAGTGTGTTTATCATCACTTAATGAACCCCACGGCCCTAAGGGCCGGACACAATGATTGGAGTGGTTCAAAGCGTCCCTCCGTTTGAAAAGAGATTAATACCGGAGCAAGAACAGGTTACTCACAGGTCAAGTGGAGGTTGAGTCATGGCTAAATTAATCAGCCCAGATATTGACTCTCTACTTGAGCAGACCTCACGTTCCTTCTATCTAACTTTGAAGGTATTGCCAACAAAGATTCGCGGCCAAATTGGATTGCTCTATTTGCTGGCGAGATTGGCAGATACAATTGCAGATTCTGCGAGTGGAAATACCAATCAATTAATTGACAATATTAAAGAATACAATGAACATGCTCAAGGTAACCGTGATGAACCACCAAACTTGGGTGAATTGGCCCAACTTCAGACTAATTCCGATGAGGCTAAATTATTAGAAAAAGTTAGTGAAGTAGTTGATTCTTTAGAGCGATATTCAGCCGCTGACCAGAAAAGAATCAGGCAGTGTTTGGATACAATTGTTAGTGGCCAAACTCTTGATTTACAACGTTTTGGGAATGTCGAAAAAGGCACGATAACTCCTCTATCTAATGATAAAGAACTTGATGATTATACTTACCGAGTGGCTGGTTGTGTAGGTGAATTTTGGACACACATGTCGTTGGCTCATTGTATCAATGCCGATGAAGAAACGGAGAAACTCATGTTTGAGCAAGGAGTGCGTTTTGGAAAGGCATTACAACTGATCAATATTTTACGAGATATCCCCGCAGATTTGGCTTTGGGCAGGTGCTATATCCCAATAGATTCGATGGCAAGATTTGACCTAAGTCCCAGTGATTTACAGGACTCACAAAACATGGATAAATTCCGACCACTTTTTGACATTTATCTTGATTTAGCCTGGTCACATTTGGATGCAGCGGTTGAATATATTGGGTTGTTACCAAGGCGTCAATTTAGACTTCGAGCCGCTTGTATGTTGCCAGTTCTTATTGGCCAGAGAACCCTGACACTATTAGGCTCACAAAATGTATTAGATGGGGGGAATCGGGTTAAGGTATTACGTCCTGAAATAAAACAGTTGAAGAATAAGACCCTATGGGCAATGTTCTCACGAAGGAAGAGTATGAAACTTTTACAGGCTAATAGAGACGCCTAATATCTTCAACTTGTTCTATCATTCGACCATATTCAATATTTACTAGAACAGTACATTGGTAAAGTAATGAGAACCTGTTAATATTGTCTTAATATATTGGTTTTGGTGGTTCTTTTTACTCCGAAAAACCGTCTGTAATCAAACTCATACGCGGCAACGGTTTTTACTGAGAGGGCCAACCCGTAGGGTTGTAAGGGGGGTTAAGCCATGGATTGCCAATCATGTTCCGATGAGATTCCAGACGACTCAATTTTCTGCCCAGAGTGTGGTGCAAGGCAAGATTTGTCAAATGCAGGTGGGCGTTCTTTCGGAGTTGTTACTCCTCAAGCAGTTCAGTCTGCTAATCAGGATGAAGCTGGTGCTCAACCCGCACCCCAAGCGATGGATGTTGATACTCTTAATCGTCTTGCATTCCAAATGAAAACAGGTCAAACCGCTGAGGCTACGGGCCCTGCTCCAACTGCAGATGAATCAGTCAACATATCCGATGCTTTTGATGGTGCGATGTCTGGAACTAACCAAGTCGTTGACAGAATGGTTGTTGCTGAAAAGGAAAATAAGTCTGAAGCTCGTAACGAATGGCTTACGATGAACCATCAGACTGCTACAGATGTTCTTTCTCAAGTTAATTCTGAATTACCATCCCACCTTCGCCGTGAAGACTCAGTTGAATCAGGAGCTGCTCGTTTTCTAGAAGATGCACTGGGAGATTCACCCCCAGATCCAAAGGATGGCCCTTCAGTTGGTCTCCTGAGGAGAATGGCTGAGGTAGCAGTTCGACGAGTAGCACGAAAGCGAGGTGTGGCAGTTGAATCGCCTCAAATCTCCTTGGAGGATGATATGGTTAGAGTCAATGTTACTTACATTGATGATGGTAGAGTCCTAGATACTCCTTCAGACCTTTCCAACGCATTTTCACATGCAATCCAAACTGAGGTTGCGCTCAAAGGGCTTGAACTCTCAGTGTCTGTGGTATTATTTTCTTCTACCGAAGGCGAAGTATCCCATGTATGGGGCGATGCACCAGAAGAAGAAGAAGAGATTGAGGACGAAGAAGAAAAATTCGCTTGCGAGGCTTGTGGTCATTATCCGGTAATGGAATCAGACCCTGCTTGCCCGAATTGCGGAGCAATGTTCGAAGATGATGACGAAGATGATGATGGTCCAGGTGGCGGACCACCTAGTTCTGGTGGCCCTCCAAGAGGTCCGAGTCGCGGTGGCCCAGGCGGTCCTAGCAGAGGTGGCCCTCCTAGCAGAGGTGGCCCAAGTCGTGGCCCCGGTGGTCCTGGTGGTTCTGGCGATGGCCCTCCTAGCAGAGGTGGCCCAAGTCGTGGCCCCGGTGGTCCTGGTGGCTCTGACGGTGGCCCTCCTAGCAGAGGTGGCCCTCCAAGTCGTGGTCCTGGTGGTTCTGGCGGTGGCCCTCCTAGCAGAGGTGGCCCTCCAAGTCGTGGACCTGGTGGTTCAGGTGGCGGCCCTCCTAGCAGAGGCGGTCCTCCAAAAGGCGGCGGTGGCCCACCAAAGCGTGGTGGCCCTCCTAGAGGTCCGAAAAAACGCGGACCGCCACGTTGATTACCCAAATTTTTCTTATGGGGCAATCACACCCAATTGTGACTTTCAATTCACACTAAATATTTGGCAAAGATGGTTATTGCCAGCCCAAGCAAAATAATTGCGACTACGATATCGATTAGTCTTGCTCTTTGCTTTAGGGCTTCAAGGAGGGGTGTTCCTGATAGTACACTGGCGACAATGATGTACCATGTCGTGTCAATTACTAATGCTAGACAAGTGATGATTAACCGATCTGATAGCGGCATTCCTGCGGCAATAAATTGACTGAAAATAGCAGTCAAAAAGACAAAAATCTTTGGATTAAAGATGGCGATAAGGAATCCCTCGACAAAACCTTGACGCTTTCCATTGCCGTGTAGTTTATCTCCATCACTTGTGTTTACTTTTTTTCCATCTGCCCCACTCGCACGGAGCATGGATATTGCGACCCAAATTAAGAAGGCGGCTCCCGCTAATTCTAGGATTGTAGAAAAAGAACCTCCACCTGATTTCAAAAATGCGATTCCGCTAATGGCTAAGAATACGTAAATTCCTAACCCAAGCCCATGACCGATAGAACATGCAATACCTCTAGACCGGCCACCAGCAATGGTGTTACGAATCACGACTGCAAGGCTTGGTCCGGGAGATATCGCTCCGCCAGCCAAGACGAATGCGACAGGAATCAGATTGGTTACATCAACTGTCATTGCCATCTATCCTCAGTGGTTTGGTTCCTTGACATCGGCTGCTTGTTTTGAAACGAGCAGCGAACATGTTCTTCTTCTATGCAGATTAACGCAGTCCAGCATCTTGCAGCGCTTTCAGCAGAACTACACCTATTTCAGATGGGTCATTAGCACAACGGATTCCAGCCGCTTCCATTGCCGTTACTTTCTCAGATGCAGTACCTTTGCCACCACTGATGATAGCCCCTGCATGCCCCATGCGCTTACCCGGTGGTGCTGTCATTCCTGCAACAAATCCAACAACTGGCTTGCTCATGTTTTCAGCAACCCAAGCCGCAGCCTCTTCCTCAGCAGTCCCACCAATTTCACCGATCATTACAACAGCGACAGTCTGTTCATCAGCCTCAAAAGCCGATAAACAATCAATGAAACCTGTGCCGTTTACTGGGTCTCCACCAATGCCCACACAGGTAGACTGTCCTTCGTTAATACTCATGGTTTGAGCCACAGCTTCGTAGGTGAGGGTGCCTGATTTGGAGACAACTCCGATTCTCCCCTTGGCGTGAATTGAGCCTGGCATAATGCCTATTTTCGCCCCGCCGGTTTCACTTGGTGTGATAATTCCAGGACAGTTTGGCCCGATGAGTCTTACTCCCTCAATTCCTCTCACGTGAGCGGTTGCCTTGACCATATCAAGAGTGGGAATACCTTCAGTGATGCAGACAATGACGCCACTTCCTTTGACTGATTTGAAAGCGTCAGCGGCTTCAATGATTGCAGCGCCAGCGAATCTTGGTGGGACATAAATTACGCTGGCGTCAGCATCTGTTTCAGTAATTGCTTCTGTCATTGTGTTCCAAACTGGAACTTGAATGATTCCTAGGTCGGCGGTTTGACCACCCTTTCCTGGCGTTACTCCGCCGACTACATTAGCACCAAATTCTGCTGACTTGGTGGCGTGGAATGTGCCTTGTTTTCCTGTGATTCCCTGAACCAAGATTTTTGCATCTTCTTCAATCCAGATTGCCATTATTGACCACCTCCAATGAGTGAAACAATTTTTTCAGCGCCTTCGGCCAGCGTTTCAGCAGTGTGAATGTTGAGATCGCTGGCTGCTAAAATAGCTCTTCCTTCCTCAAAATTTGTCCCCACTAATCTTACGACTAGTGGGTCTTCTAGTCCGAGTGCTTCAGTTGCGGCAATGACTCCTCTTGCGATGATGTCACAGCGCATGATTCCACCAAAGATGTTGACTAGAATCCCCTTTACGTTCGGGTCTTCCATAATGATACTGAAAGCGGTCTCAACTTGTTGCTCATCAGCACCGCCGCCAACATCCAAGAAATTTGCAGGCTCTCCGCCATACAATTTGATGACATCCATTGTTGCCATTGCTAGCCCTGCTCCATTGACTAAGCAGCCGATGTTCCCATCGAGTTTGACATAAGACAAACCTGCTTCTTTAGCGCGAATCTCAGTGCCTTCTTCTTCTGAAAGGTCACGTAGTTCAACGATATCGGGGTGGCGGAATAGTGCGTTTTCATCAAAACTGACTTTTGCATCAAGTAATACCATCTCGTCATCTTTTGTGCGTACGAGTGGGTTGATTTCGACCATGGCACAATCTTTCTCAACAAATAATGTGAATAATCCTTGAAGCATTGTGACAAACGAATCGCTCGCCGCACCATCTAGGCCAAGTGCAGTCGCTAATCCACTAGCTTGTGCATCAGTCACTCCAGCATTGATGTCAACGTGAATCTTGTGAATTGCCTCAGGAGTTGACTCTGCTACTTCTTCAATATCCATCCCACCTTCAGTTGAAGCCATGATGAGTGGCATTTTTTCCTCTCTATCAACCAAAATTGCAAGATAATACTCGTGCGCAATAGCACAACCAGATTCAATGTAAAGATTGTTGACGATTTTTCCCGCTTCCCCGGTTTGTTTAGTCACCAATTTGTTGCCAAGTAAGTTTGTTGCATAGGTTTCAACATCATCTCGATTGAAAGCAATCTTGACTCCACCTTGCATCACTTCGGCACCGGTTTCGGGGTTGTAGAGAACCCCTTTTCCACGACCACCAGCGTGAATTTGGCTCTTTACAGCAACAATTTTGCTAGCCAAATCATCGTAAGCAGAGAGTGCTTGTTCTACAGTCGTACAATGAACTCCGGCAACTACCGGAAGCCCAGCATCTCGGAACAGACCCTTTCCTTGGTATTCGTGAATGTTCACTCAATCTCCCCCTACAAGTCGGTCGACCTAAAGCCCGTCTTTGAATACTTGCTCGCGTGCCTAAGTTGTGCTAAGACACTATCCCGAGAGGAATCCCTTGAAGTGAGGGTGTTTAACCGGCGATGATAGGGAGCATCATGCAAGTCATCGTATTGGCCGGAGGATTTGGCACTAGACTTCGCCCATGGACCAACCATGTTGCTAAGCCATTGTTACCGATGCTTGACAAAACTCTGCTTGAAAGAGTGGTTGAAGCATTGCCTGAAACATTAGTTGATGAAGTCATTTTGGCAGCAGGATACAAAATTGATGAGATGAGAGAGCATTTTTCCACTGTTGAATTACCATACAAAGTCACAATCGTTGAAGAGACTGAACCACTTGGCACTGGTGGTGCGATTGCTAATTGCAGAAGCCACCTTCGCGATGAGACATTTTGCGTGATGAATGGCGACCTACTCTCTAGTGTGCCGGTTGAAGAAATGCTCAATTTCCACCATTCTCAGGGTGGTTTAGCCACCATTTCTTTGTGGGAGGTTGAGGACCCCACTCGGTTTGGAGTCTGTGACATTCGTGAGGATGGAAAGATCTACCAGTTTCAAGAAAAGCCCGCATTAGAAGATGCAGTCAGTAACATGATTAACGCTGGTTGCTACATTCTTGAGCCAGCGATTTTTGAGCGAATGCCAGATGGTGCGCATAGTATGGAGAGAGATGTTTACACCGAGATTGCATCCGAAGGCGTGTTGAACGGATTTGGCTTTGAGGGCCACTTCGTTGATGCTGGAACTCCACCTTCTTGGTTGGATGGTGTACAAATTTGCCTTGATGGTGGTCGCTGGTCTAGTGGCGGGCGTGGTGGTTTTGCCGACACCTCTTGGATAGGTGATGGTGTGTTTGATGGGGCTGGGCCACTGAGTAGCGCAATAGGTCACGGTTCAACGATTTCCCCTGGTGCTGATGTGGTAAGGTCTGCTTTGATGAAGGATGTTTTCATCGGTGATAACGCCTCAGTTGTTGAATGTTTGATTGGTGAAGGTGCGAAAATTGGTGCCGGCGTCAAATTAGAAGGTGTAGTAGTTGACTACGGGGCTGAAATCCCTGAGGGTTATTCCCAAGTTGGCGGCACATACCCTCAATCATGAGTTGCTGAAGTAAGCAATTCAGAGTTTTGAAACAAGGTCTGCAAGAATTTTTTGTGGGTCATTTGCTTTGGTGACTCCACTGGCAAGTAAGACTCCTTCAGTTCCTAGTTGAATTGCCATTGCTACATCTTCCCCGTTCTTGACTCCAGCACCGCAAAGAACACGAACATCTGGGTTTACTGATTTCACAAGATTAGCTGTGCCTGAAACAATTTCAGGGTCTGCAGATG
>DUDF01000031.1:34265-36003 GCA_012959435.1 Candidatus Poseidoniales archaeon | reverse complement strand
TTTGGTGGTGGGGCAGCATCAGGATTACTAGGTATTGGAGGCGGTGCAATATTCGTAACACTTCACCGCTCAGTACTGAAGTATAAGCAACATCAAGCAGCAGGCACATCCTACATTATTGAGAGTTGGATGGTGCCAGTGGGCATCTTGACCCATCTTATAATTGACCGGTCGGGAACTGCATTAATCGAAACGCTTGGATTTTATCTCATTTTAATTTGTATATTGGTGGCTGGTACTGCTTGGATTGGTGCAAAGGTTGCAATCAAAATGCTTCCTCAGCGAGTTCTGACCTATCCGTTTATAATTGCAGTATTTGTGAGTCTGGTAAGATATCTAATAGACATCAAAGACATGATTTTACTCGGTTGAATTTGAAATCACGCCATCTTCTGATTGAATTGGTTCTTTTCCCCATTCGATGTTATGCCAACCAATTTCATGTAAATAGTAAAACACCATCTTAAGTGGGAATTCTATAATAATGAATTTTCCTGCTGTTTCTACTTCACCAGGTTAAAGTTGCAATGATTCTCCAAACAAATGTTTTAGCAAATAATCTGCGTTGTGTGTGCATGTGCATGGCTGTACGTATATCATCTAACATATCTCGTTTCCGCTTTATTTCTTTTGCAAAACGGGTATTAAATAGACTCTATTAGGACAGCAATTCCTTGTCCGCCACCTATGCAGGCTGTAGCGATTCCAAATTTGCCACCTCTTCGTTTTAATTCAAGAGCAAGAGTGAGAACGAGTCTGGTTCCAGTTGCAGCAAGAGGATGGCCAAGTCCAACAGCCCCTCCATTGACATTGACTTTGTCAATATCAATCCCTAACTCTTTGATGCAGGCAACGGCTTGACCTGCGAAAGCCTCGTTGATTTCCCAGAGGTCAATGTCATCAACAGTCATGCCTGCTTTTTCCAAAGCCTTACGACTACTAGGTACGGGCCCATAGGCCATGATTGCTGGCTCCAAACCTACAATTCCCCACGATACGATACGAGCCAAAGGTTGGTCTCCATCTGATTTAGCACGGCTGGCTGACTTGATGACTACTGCAGCCGCACCATCGACAACACCGGATGCATTTCCTGCTGTAACTAGAGAATCTGGACCAAAGTGTGTTCTAAGTCCTGATAGTGTCTCAACAGTCGTACCTAGGACTACATGGTCTTCATCAGATGCTCCAACCATACCATTAGGAGTTTCAACTTCAACAATCTCTTCAGCCCAAACACCTTCTTTCACACTCTTTTCAGTACGCTGATGGCTGAGTGCAGCGAACTCATCAACTTCACCGCGCTCTACACCTTTTCGTGAGCACAACTCATCACTAGTTTGAGCCATGAAGGAACCGCAAGTACTGTCAATTAGGTTTGTAAAGAGATAATCCTCCATATCTTTGGCCAATTCATCCCCTTCACGAGGTGGTCTTCCGAGTTTGTATGTGTCGCGCATTCCCCGTAGAACATGAGGTGCTTGAGAGAGGTTTTCCATGCCGCCAGCAACAACAACTTCAGCATCACCAAGCATAATCATTTGTGCGCCGCTAACGATAGACTGTGCGCCACTTCCGCATATTCTTGAGAGGGTTAACATTGGTACTTCCTGAGGTATCCCGCCCTTTAGGCCAGCATGCCTACTACCGAAAATTGCCTGGCCTGAAGTCTGTAACGCATATCCCATGACCACATGATCAACTGTATTAGGGTCAGTACCAGTTTTTTCTAAGGCTC
>DUDF01000031.1:0-34089 GCA_012959435.1 Candidatus Poseidoniales archaeon | reverse complement strand
CTTGATTATTAGGATATTAGACGAGTAAGGTGCCGAGGATTGCTGTTCCAGCAAGGTATGCTCCAATTGATGAGCCAAGGTTTGCAAGAGCAGTTACTAGTAAGACGCGTCCAACTCGATTGCTCCAGAACAATCCAAAAGAATCTAATTTCAAGAAATCTTGTAGGTCTTTTGAGGTTGGTTTGGCGATTTTCATTTGTACAGCGCCAGCAAACCAACCTGCAGCAAGAGTTGGATTCAGCGATGTGATAGGAGAGGCTAATGCCGCTGTTAGAATAGCCAATGGGTGCCCTCTTGCAAGTAGAGCGCCGAGTGCTGCAAGAGCAGCGTTGAGAGCCAACCAAGTATATGCAACAGTGAGTAATTCTTCATAATTACCCTGCATCAATAGAAATCCAAACAATCCGAGAATGATTACTGGGAACCCCCATTTAATCATCTTCCAAACGGGATTAGGTGATGGTACAGAAAGTAATTCGTCCCACCTTTCTTGGCTAAGTTTTTGGTTATCCTGTAAGCGCTTTCCTACTCCATTAATGTGGCCAGCGCCTATGACTGCTAGGACTTTCTTTTCACCCCGCAATTTTTCTATAGAGCCAGCCAAGTAATCATCTCTTTCATCAACAAGAACTTCGCCAGCACCGGGTGCACTTGCGCGTAATTCTTCCATTAATTGAGTGATTAAATCACCATCTCCAAGAAGTTCTTCAACATCAATATCTTCTTCATCAGGCTCATCAGCAAGAAGTGAGTATAGAATTCGCCATTTCTCGCGAAATTTCATCTTCTTCCAGGCCCGCTTCAAAGTAATTTGAATATCACGATCAACTAACTCAATGGGTATATCAAATTCTGCTGCTGTATCAACAGCAGCTAGGAGGTCAACTCCAACTCTTTCACCAGCCTCCATTCCCATTTTTCGCTGTTCAATTGCTAGCAGGCTTTGGAATAATAGTAGTGAGGTGCGTCCTTCTTTCAGCACATTGGAAAGTGCCTCATCATCAAATTTGTCGGGATTCTGCAGATGTGCAAGTCGGTTTGAATCAAGTTCGATTGCAACAATATCTGGTTGCCATTCAGAAATCTGTTGCTTCACGACTTCCGCACTTTCACGACTGACGTGAGCAGTGCCAATAAGTCGTAATTTTCCATCAATATTGACGATTGGAATGCTACTCATTTCTAAACGACCTACCCTAGTTTCTGTTTAATTTGCTTGTTCCTACCTGTTAATTTTGATTATTGTTGCTGATTTCTCAGTTCTGATAGGACAGTCACTAGGTCATGGTGTTCAGGGACATCATGTACTCTCAGGATATCCACTCCTTGGCTCATCGCATGTGCTGCAACCCCTAATGTCCCGGATAATCTCTGGTCACTTGATTCTCTAGATAGAAGGTCCTTGAACAGGGATTTTCTGCTCACGCCCCAAAGTAAGGAGAACTCCTCTTCACCTCTGAAAGGTTCACTTTTTTCTAGAAGTGCGAGATTTTGCTCCAATGTTTTTCCAAATCCTATCCCGGAATCTAGTGAAATGAGTTCTGAACTATGGCCGTTAGCGATAAGGCGGCGAGCAGTTGAAAGCAAACTTTCGCTTACTTCGTTGACTACGTTGTCATATTGAGGATTTGATTGCATGTTGCCTGGTTCTCCAAGCATGTGCATTATGCAGACTGCACATTTTGATTCTAGCACTAAATTAAACATTTCAGGGTCGCGCAACCCTGACACATCGTTGACCATGTTTGCTCCGGCTGCTAATGCCTCAGTCGCTACACTAGGGTGCCTTGTATCAATTGAAATAAGGCCGTGAGGGCGTTTGTTTCTCAATGCTTCAATCACTGGTATTACTCTAGATATTTCTTCATTGATAGGAACTGGCTGTGCCCCAGGTCTAGTTGACTCCCCACCAACATCAACCCAATCTGCTCCAGCATCCCACATGTCCAATGCAGTTGTTATTGCCGCTTCTAGAGAAGCGACCCTTGAAGCAGCGTGAAATGAATCCGGGGTCACATTGACAATTCCCATCAGGCGTGGCCGCCCATCATCTCGGCATTTCAGGAAAGGTGCCAAGTCATGCATGTCTGCCTTGCCCTTAGGGCAATCGTTTATCATCCCACGCAATAGCCAACCTATTCATGACAGTTGCGGGAGCCTCGTTTAATGACGGGAATAACGATGCAGAATCCCGCATTGAAGTGATAGATAATAGCGGAAACCTGCCGCATCCTACAAACCTAGAACTTGCCGATAGTGTCCTTAATCGACTTGAGCCAAAAGACCGCCACGAGATGGGGCAAATGATTCACAGCCGCTCAGTAATGGGTGGCATTCTTTTTGCTGCGGTGGGGATATTTTGGTGGTTAACTGTTTCAGTCATTGGGGATAAACTCGGTGATGGTGGTGCACAACCTTCTATGATTTTCAATCTTGGTTTTTTCCATGTTTCTTTGCTGATTCCACTTCTAGTCCTAATTGCGACAGTGCTATTGATGCACAGTCGTGAGAGGAGTAGTTGGCAGTCGGGATTAATTGGGGGCATTCTCCTAATCATTGCACTTTACTTCACGTTGGAGCCCTTGGGTTGGATAGTCTTCACCGACCAAGGTAGTCCATCAATGGTTCTCCAGTCTTTGAGAATAGGTGCGCTAGCGATAATGGTTCACTTCGCATCTCACATGTTGCTTGATGCAATCCTCCTTTCTTGGGTACAAAAGATGCTACAGTCATTCCCTCTTGAATTATCAACTCTTGAGCCATTACTTCTTGGCCAAGGGGGCTTTGACAAGGATGAAGAGGAAGTCTCTCCCGCCTAAGTGTGAGGCTCATGGCACACATCACTGTTCTTCGGTTGTCTCACAGGACAGGGCGCGACCCTCGCATGTCAACTCATCTCGGACTTACGTCTAGGGTGTACGGGGCCAAACAGTTCTTACTTGCTGGTGACAAAGATTCTGCCGTCATACAGTCATTAGATGACGTAAAGGTGAGGTTCGGCGGAGAGATGGAAGCGCGGCATGAACCCTCTCCGCTAGGATTTTTACGAAATTTTATCGCCGAAGGTGGAGTTGCAGTTCACTTGACCATGTATGGGTTACCCTATCAGGAAGTGGTCCCAGATATTCCTCATGACAAACCGATTGTGGTGGTTGTTGGTGGTGCGAAAGTCTCTCGTGAATACTATGAAATGTGTCAATACAATGTTGCGATTGGTAATCAACCTCATTCGGAAGTAGCAGCATTAGCTGGATTTCTAGAGCGTCTTAATGATGGTGTATCGCCACCCGATGATTTCAAGGGCGGTAAGTTGGAAATCCATCCTACAGAGCGTGGGAAAGATATGCGCCAAGAAGAATAGGACAATGTAAAAAATAGATTCATTTTGTTTATTTTTCAGTTCTGGCGCGTGTCAATGATTATGAACGGATTGCAGGCACGATTCTAAGGTGCAAGGGTGACTTCACACGGCGGCTTTAGTCCCGGAGAAGGCCAACCCGGCGTTTTTAATCCATTTTGTGGCATTGATGCCGCAGATGTCCTTCTCAATTCAACACCTGCCGCTCACGAAGTTGCTCATGGCAGGGGTGTTATCCTTCTTGCGGATGGTTCTCGCTTTGAAGGCGAATTATTTGGAGCAGCCAAAATTGGTGAAGGTGAATTGGTGTTTACCACTGGGATGACTGGTTTCCAGGAATCTTTGACCGACCCATCTTTTGCTGGACAGGTATTGACCTTTACTTGGCCACTTTTAGGGAATTATGGAGTAGCCCCTAGTATATCAGAATCAGCAGGGGTTTGGCCTCGAGGTGTGGTTTGTAGAGAATGGATAGACCATCCTGATCACCGCCACTGTATTGGTTCTGTGAATGAGTTTCTCCTCGCTCATGGGGTACCTGGAATAACAGCAGTAGACACTAGGGCTTTGACAAGGAGAGTGCGTGAACACGGTGTGATTCTGTGTCAGTTTGGACCACTTGAGATGGAACAAGAGATGCTTGACAGGCTTGAAAAAATGACTTCACCAGATTTAGATGACTTGGTTGATGAAGTTAGTAGAGATGATGCCGTACTTCTCAATGAGGGAGTTACGGACTCTAATGGGCTGGCGCTACCACGCGTAGCGGCGCTTGATTGTGGAATTAAGTACAATATTTTGCGGCAACTGAGTAATCGATTTGAGGTTCTCTGGTGCCCACCTGACATTGGTTATGACACACTTGTTAGTGATTGGCAGATAGATGCTCTATTCTGTTCCAATGGGCCTGGTGACCCCGCTCACGCAGGAAAAGCGATGGGTGCTAGGGAAACCTTGGCAGCAGGTTTGAATGAGAAAATACCCGTAATGGGTATTTGTCTTGGTCATCAACTACTAGGACTTGCAACTGGTTTAGAGACATACAAATTACGTTATGGTCATCGCGGAGCCAACCAACCCGTGGTTGATTTGGTTACAGGAAAAGTGTCAATCACTAGTCAAAATCATGGTTTTGCAGTTAATCCTAGAGGCGAGGAGCCGCTAGCACCTCATCCTATTTGGAAGAGTCAAGGTGCTCCAACAGCTCTTTCTGAGGTACCAACAGAAGTTCGTTTTGTCAATGCAAATGACAGAACAGTGGAAGGTTTGGATGTTGTAGGTCGGCCAGCATTTAGTGTCCAATATCACCCTGAGGCTTGTCCTGGGCCACATGATGCGGAACCATTGTTTGACCGATTTTCAGAAATTGTGGCTAAAGAGATGGCAGGGCAATTGCCGAACTCAAAGAGAGGTGGTGCCTGATGCCTCGTCGTAATGACCTCAAGAGAATAATGATACTTGGGTCTGGTCCAATCAAGATAGGTCAAGCCGCTGAGTTTGATTTCTCAGGTTCACAAGCCTGTCGTGCTCTGCGGGCAGATGGCTACGAAGTCATTCTTGTCAACAGTAATCCTGCAACAATTCAGAATGACCCTGAAATGGCAGACCAAATTTACATTGAACCTCTGTTGCCAGAAGTAATTAGCAGAATCTTAGAAATTGAGCGGCCAGATGCATTACTTGCAGGAATGGGTGGCCAAACCGCTCTTAATTTAGCATCGGCATTAGCCCATGATGGCACTTTGGATAAATTGGATGTTGAACTAATTGGTTGCGACCTTATCTCTATTGATGAAGCAGAAGATCGCCATTTGTTCAATCAAGTTTGTAGTGAAATCGGCTTGCCAATCTGTGAAGCCCACGCCTGTAACTCAATCAATGAAGTACTTTCAGCAGCAGAAGAAATTGGTTCGTTCCCACTACTTGTGAGGCCAGCATTTACTCTTGGTGGCCTAGGTGGTGGTACGGCGTGGAATCGAGGTGAATTAGTTGAGATTGCTAGTCAAGGTATTCTCCACTCTAGGATTGGCCAGGTTCTCATTGAAGAGAGCATTTTAGGGTGGCAAGAACATGAGTATGAGGTTATGCGTGACGCTGCAGACAACTGCATAATTGTCTGTACTATGGAAAATATTGACCCTATGGGGATTCACACAGGTGAGTCTGTGGTGGTTGCTCCCCAGCAGACACTATCTGACCGCGACCATCAGATGTTGAGAGATGCAGCACTGCGTTTGATTCGCCGCCTCGACATCAAAGGTGGATGCAATGTCCAATTCTCTTTCAATCAGGATACGGGCGAATATGTTGTGATTGAAGTTAATCCGCGGGTTTCACGCTCATCCGCACTCGCTAGTAAGGCGACCGGATATCCAATTGCTAGGATGGCGGCGTTGATTGCTGTGGGTTACACTTTGGATGAATTACCAAATCCAATTACTGGTGAAGGAACAACAGCAGCTTTTGAGCCGACTCTAGACTATTGTGTCGTGAAAATCCCTCGCTGGCCGTTTGACAAGTTTAGAACCGCTGACAGAACTTTAGGAACTTCAATGAAATCAACTGGTGAAGTTATGGCTATTGGAAGATGCTTTGGCGAGGCGTTTCTCAAGGCATGGGCCTCGCTTGAGTATGGGGCTCCACATCCACGACCGCTTACTATGGCTGACATGTCTGAGGGTGAGGGCATGGGTGCAAGAGCAAGTGAATCACTCCCCGATAACATTCTAGAGGATTGGATTAGAATTGCCACTGACAGGAGAATGGGCGCGCTTTACGAGTCTTTCAGACGTGGTTGGTCTGTTGATAAGGTTGAGGAGATCACCTCAATCACTCGTTGGTTTTTACATCAATTTGAGAGAATGGCGACAATCGACAATGAAATTGTCGCTGCTGGGGCGGCTGGTTTGAAAGCCACTGAAATCTCAGATTCAAATATGAGATATTGGAAATCTAATGGATTGACTGATGCTCATATTGCAGATGCATTGGCTGGATATCCAGCATCAGGATGGCACATCAAAGAAACCGGCAAGACAGAGTTTGACATTATGGCTAGGCGCCATGAATTAAACATGCATCCAGTCTATAGAATGGTGGACAGTTGCGCCGCTGAGTTCGCCGCAGTTACCCCCTACTATTACTCAACTTACGAGCCTAATGGGCATTCAGGAATTGATAGAGTTACTCAAAAGAGGAAAATTACCCCTGCTGGTGAAGATGCAAGAAGGCTTGTCGTTATCGGTTCAGGGCCCATTCGTATTGGGCAAGGAATTGAGTTTGATTATGGTGCTGTGCACGCTGTGCAAGCGATTCGCGAAGTCGGCCATGAAGCGATAATCATCAATAATAACCCAGAAACAGTGTCAACTGATTTTGATACATCTGACCGCCTCTATTTTGACCCACTAACTTTGGAGGCAGTTGCTGAAATCCTGTTGCGAGAAGGAGCGGATGGCATTTTGCTTCAATTCGGAGGTCAAACTGCAATCAATTTGGCTCTGCCACTTGATGGAAGATTAGAACACCTAACTACACTAGGATTGAATTTGCAGTTAGAAGGGACTTCACCTGATGCTGTTGACGAGGCCAGCGATCGGGAACGCTTTGAAGCGTTTGCAAAGAGAGCTGAGTTGAAGATGCCAAGAGGCCAAACTGGTAGCACTCCTGATGAAGTGAGGGCGGCAGTAAAAGAAATTGGATTCCCTGTTCTAATACGCCCATCATATGTCCTTGGTGGGCGAGGTATGGAGATACTTACTAGTGATGAACAACTAGATGCATACATGCAAGAAGCATTCTTAGCACCAGATAAACCACTACTTGCAGACGAATATTTAGGCCACGCAATTGAACTTGATGTAGACGCAGTATCTGATGGAACCGAAGTATTGATTGGAGCTATCATGGAACATTTGGAAGAGGCTGGAATCCATTCTGGAGATTCAACTTGTTTCATACCTCCTCAACACGTTAGTGATGAAATTCTCGCTCAAGTTGAAGACTGGACCGAAAAAATCGGTCTTGGACTCAATATCATTGGTTGTTACAACATACAATTCGCCATATGTGAGAACGAACTTTACGTGTTAGAAGTTAATCCTAGAGGCTCACGTACTTTCCCATTTGTAGCAAAATCAACCGGTATACCATTGGCTAGGATAGCAGCACATGTGACCATTGGAGCGAAGTTAGCAGACTTGGAAATCCCAAAACGAACAGTTGGGCTTGTGTGTGTGAAAGCACCGGTTTTTCCATTCATAAAACTCAGAGGTTTGGACCCAGCACCAGGGCCAGAAATGAAGTCAACTGGTGAAGTAATGGGTAGTGATGTGGATCCAGCACGTGCATATTTGAAGGCAAGACTTGCAACCGAGTTGCCAGTCCCAACAAGTGGTGGGGTTTACTTGACCGTCAAGGATGGAGATAAGGAAGGGTTAGTACCAATCGCTGAGAAACTTGTCGGCTTGGGTTTCTCACTTTACGCTACTACTGGTACATCCAATGCTCTGAAAATAGGAGGTGTTCCTGTTGAGAGGGTGTTCAGAATTGCTGAACATCAATCACCAGATGCTTTGGATTTGATGAGACAGGGTAAAATCAACTTGGTGATAAATACACCAAGTAAGAGCGGCGGGGCTGTTCTTGATGGGAATATGATGCGCCGCTTGGCAGTTGAATTGAATATTCCATTTGTAACTACTATGTCAGGGGCATTTATGGAAGCAGAAGCGATTGAGGCGATGTTAGATGGATTCCCTGAACCAAGGGCTCTCAAAGTAGATTATCTGAAGTGATTACGAAGTAATTCACTTGGGCAATATGGAAATAAGATGGCTTTAATTCCCAATTGGTAATTATGAGTGACAAGAAACCGAAACGACTGGGGAAACTTGCTGCAAAAGTTGGCGGGGCTGGAAAGGCTGCAATGAAGAAGAAGGCGGCAGATGCAATAAAAACGGCTGCAAAAACCGCAGCAAAGCCGGTGACAGATGCAGTTAGTGCAAAGGCCTCGGAAATCACACAAAAGGCAACATCGGCAATTGAGGAAAAAGCCACGGAAATGGTCAAAAAGCAGATGAAAAAGGAAGCTAAGAAAAAATTCCTAGGCCGATAATTTGACGAGTAATCCAAATAATCGATTAAAATAAGTGACTTGATTTCACAAGTCAATCAGCAGGAATCGTATGCTTCGATGATGTAGCGAGTTGAAGGGCTAGTCCAAGCCAATTCACTGAGTCCATCTTCACCTTCCTTAGCATATATTCTTACTACATCCTGAACCCGTACATTTCCATCACTTGAGCGTGCTAGGATTGTCTTTGGTTTGAGAGGTTTACCAGTGCCATGAGGGTCATAAATGGTGTCTAAAGCCTCATCAAGGAACCAGTCTGGTTTGTCTTTCTTTGCCCCTTCGAATTTCTTTGATACTTTGGCCCCACCACCAAATAGTGCCGCAGTCCCACCTACTTTCCCACCTGTTTTTGGCTTGGGTGTTGAAGTGCGTATTGCAGCTTGCTTTGATTGTCGAGTGTCAGATGCAGCAACTGCTTCAGACTTGTACTCTTTTTCTAATTCTGCGCGTACCTTTTCACGAATTTTTGGTTCAAGTGTTTTAGACAATTCTTCTTGGTCAACATCAGCTAATTTTTCTTCTAGTTGTTTATTGGTAATTTCAATGGCATCCATTGCTTTCAGATAGTGAGCAGCGATTTGGACTAGAGATGCTTCCATTGCCGCTTGGGCTTGAACTTGAACAACTTCAGCGGAATGGTCTCTCCATTTCTTCCATTGTAGATTACTGTGAGAGAGAATATCTGAACCACACTTTGGGCAGAATGACCTCTTTGGCGGTTTTAGCACAGGAATTGCACGTAAGTCCTCATTGGTGAGATTAGTTTCATCAATTCCTCCGTGGGATATATCGTGAATATGGTGACTTGCTTTCATTCCCAAATCCATTGCTTGCTTGAAAACCTGGTCTGAGGTATTGACTCTACCTGCCATCACCATACCCCATGCATCACTTTCTTGTGAGACCATGGCAACTGCTGCGGCAGCGGCTGGACTTGAGACAAATGTTGAGGTGACAGCAGATCCAGATGATGGTTTAGGTTTCATTGCTTCTTGCTGGGCATCTTCAGCGGCTTGTACGGAAGATGCAGCGATTCCGAGGTCAATCGGATTGGCACCATCTTCAATTTTAGCAATCAAGTCAAATTTTTCTGACATTGACAGGTCATCACGACTTTTGATTGAGTCTTTTAGAGATTTTACATCGTGTCCAGTTGATGTGATTGGGCCATCGACAACGAAGTCGTTTCCACATTGCAAACAGAACTTCGCGGTGGCTTCATTTGGGCCTTCGCACTTGGGGCAGTAGACCGTCATCGTATTCGTTCACACGCCCATCCCATTTCAAACATAATGCTCACGCGTGTTGAAAGAGGCGGTTTTCTTAGACTAACTTAGTTGGTCAAGAAGGCTAGTTACATTGTTTTGTCCTAATTCAACGAGGAGGGCTGCTAATTTAGGACCTCTATCTCTGTTTAGTAATGCTCTATAAAGTGTTGTAAACGCTTGACGTGGCTCTAATTCTGAGTTGGAAGTGGTCTCTCTAATTGTTGTCAACAGGCTATCTTCAACCCATTCAGAATTGGCTATTAATTGAGAAAACATTTGTAGAAATTTTAGTTCATCGGATGTGAAATCAGCAGATTTTATTGAATCTGCTAACTGAATCCGCGCGTTGTCGGGAAACCACTCCGAATCGACCCAATTCCTCATTCGTTTTACTCGGTCAATTAATCGCTTATCTGGTTGATTCACATCAACCCCATGGGTCCTTGCCAATGATGTGAGCAAGTCTTCATTTTGTGACTTAATCTGACATAGAGTTGAAAGGTGACTAAATGAGATTCCAAGGCTCGAATCAAAATCCGTTCCTGAACGGATTCCCTGAGCCAACTCAAATTTCCTAGCTTCATCAATCAACTGTTGTTCTTTACGACTGCTTTCACCTAGGCTTTTATGGACAATTTTGTTTAATTTTGTGTGATATCGCTGTTCTAAGCGTTCATATTCATCAGCTAATAAAATCAAACCTTCACCAGGGTCAAAATCAATGTGTTTACTCGGTTTGACACGGGTAATCAGGTAGCGCATTATTTCAGGTGGTACAATATCAAGTAGTTCTTTGCCACTGACAGTATTTCCTTTACTACTAGCCATGGCACCTTTGCCCTTGAGGTAGATCCATTCGTACATCATCCCCATCGGTGGGTCTGAGCCAAAAATTGGGGCTAGGTGTTGTCCTGTGTCCCATGACCCTCCTGCAGAGGAGTGGTCTTTCCCGTATCCTTCAAAGGTGATATCTAACCAATCCCAACGGGCCGGCCAATCTAATCTCCAAGGTAGTTTACCACCGCCTTTCTCAATATTTGTTCGCCCGGTACGTCCATCTTCTGCAACCCATTCAACCCATGGCCAATCACAGTTGGTTACTTTGAGGCCATGCATATTTCCATTTTCATCCGTGGGATTGTATGGGAACCAATCATCGTCAAGTGGGCGTTGAGAAACCTCTGAAATAATATCACGAATTTTCACTTTGTTGTTGATTGCAGTTTTTACTGATTGGGTATATTTTCCCTCTAAGTATGCCTCGTGGCTATCTACGACGCGATATTCTACCCCAAGATCATCTAGAGCGGAGAAAAATGGTGTCAGGAAATAATCCGAATAACTACCATCGCCATCAGGGGATGGGAGTGTCGCAAGTGCTTTTCCAACATGTTGTTCATATTCTTCTTCTTTGAGAAAGGGGTATACTTTACGAAGTGGGTCTGCAGTATCTGCGATGTAAATTAACTCGGCATCTACTCCTATTCTTTCACAAGCACGCACTACTAAGTCTGCAGTCAGCACCTCTCGCATGTTTCCCACATGGATTGGACCTGAGGGTGTGATCCCTGTGGCCACGACATGAGAATCACCTTGCGCTGCCAATCGCTCAGCGATGACATCTGCCCAATGCATCTCTCACACCTACTTAGACTGAAACTGCTCTGATTAGACCGCGTAATGGGACTCCAGCGATTTCATTCTTTTCGGTCTTGTTAACAAGGACTAGGCAAAGAACGACTTCAGCGCCATCATTTTGTAAGACTTCAATGGCTCTTCGCATTGTTTCTCCGCTATTGAAAAGGTCGTCTACAATTACCACTTTCCGGCCACCAACATTTGCGTATTTGTGGGACAAGGCTCCACCTTTTTCACCCACTGCACTACGGAATATCGAAACTTCAGCGCCAACTTGGTCAGCAACAGATTGTGAGAAGAATATTCCATTCAGACTGATACCTACTACGGTGTCAATTCCTTCAGGGTAGTGTTCATCAATAATATCAGCCATAATCATCCCGATTGCATCAATTCGTTGAGGTCTAACGCCAATTGAACGCCAACCGATTCGAACATCATCTGGCTTTGCCTCTGGTGCAGAACTTCCTTGTAACCAAGTGATTGTAGATTTTGAAATTGACATCTCATCAGCAATTTGCTGGTCATTCAAACCTTCTTCTCGTAGAGCAAGGACTCTATCCCTTAGTTCATCAACACTCAATGCCATTCACACTTAAGGATGAGTAGGACCGTAATGAACCCACCGCCATAGGCGGTGTCAAACATCCCAGTATCAGGGTCGTTCTAAAACAACGGTAAAGCAGTATAATCCAATACCAAAAGGCTTCACCTGAGATACCAGATTGTTAGGGGGGATATCTTAGTAAAATGATGATTAGGCTAGTGGTTAGATTTGGTTCAAAATCTGCCAGTACTACCAAATCCACCTTCGCCACGTTCGGTGTCACCTAGGCCATCTTCGTCGACCTCAATAAATTCGACCAGCGGGACAGGAGAAATTACCAATTGCGCTACTCTCTCACCTTGGGGGATTGTGTAAGAATCACCTTCTCCTATCCATGTTAGTAATACCATTAATTCCCCTCGATAGTCAGCATCTATAGTCCCTGGTGCGTTTGGTAAAATTAATCCTTTTGCGGCTAACGAAGAGCGAGCCCTGACTTGGCCTTCAAATCCTGCTGGGATGGCGATTTTCAGTCCGGTTTTCACCTTCACAGAAGATCCCGTGCCAACTATTGTTTCCTCAATCGCCCTCAAATCCCAGCCAGCAGCCAATGATGATCCCTGAGTTGGTGCTTGAGCATCGGCATGAATTTTCACAAATTGGACAGTCACTTGCTCTCGCATCAATACCTGCGGGGCGCGTCTAGGCTGTTGAATTAACGGTGGTCTTAACAGGGGTGCGCAGGTCGGCAAATCCAATGACAGACTTTGACTACGAGTCACTTCTCAACCGAGCTCGCGACAAAATACCTCAGGAGTTGTCGTCATCTGAACGATGGAAACTTCCAGAACCAGATGTATTGATTGAAGGAAGCCAGACGATTATCCGTAATTTCGGAGATATCATTGACATGATGGATAGAGATGGCAACCATGTTTACCATTTCTTACAAAATGAACTGGGTACTTCAGGTTCAAGAGAGGACCGGCGTGTCTTGCTTAAGGGAAGAATCCCACCCAAGAGGATCCGTGAAAAGTTGGGTAATTATGTAAAAACCTACATTTTATGTGGTCAATGTAATGCTCCAGATACAAGTTTCATCAAAGAAGACCGAACAACTCTTCTCAAGTGTCAAGCGTGTGGTGCAACCCGCCCTGTTAAACTCTAATCAGCAGTTTGATTCACGAATTTAAGTTCGCTTCTGCCTTTGCAATTGATATTCTTACTGCCATTACTGTATCTGGTGTTACAGATATACTTGAGATTCCGCAATCAATTAAGAATTCAGGGAATTCATCAGGGTAGTCGGATGGTGCTTGCCCACAGATTCCAATTTCAAGGCCAGATTGGGTGAATTTTCTAACTGCATCTCGAATCATTGATTTCACTGCTGGTGAGCGAGCATCGACTGGATGCTGATACCCTTCTAAATCGTCTCTAGATACGGCATATACTGTTTGGACTAAATCGTTAGAGCCGATTGACCCCCCAAATAATTCCATTTTTTCTATGAAATTATCAGCATCTATTATGTTGGATGGTAATTCAACCATCACGAATAGAGGGACTTTTGAGTCAGGCCCAACATTGTGTTCGTTGAGCAGGTGCTTGACCGCCTCTCCCTCTTCGGGAGTGCGGCAAAACGGCACCATCAATTGTAGATTATCTAATCCAAAGTCATGCCTGACTGAGGCCATCGCTTCAAGTTCCATTTCGAATGCTGGCTTGAAATTTTCATCAAGGTATCGCGAAGCACCTCGCCATGCGATCATAGGATTCTCTTCATTTGGCTCAAAGATTCTGCCACCTAGAAGTTCACGGTATTCATTTGATTTGAAATCTGAAAGTCTCACAAGAACTGGGCGTGGATGGAAAGCGGCACAGATTAAGCCTACACCTTCGCGTAGTTTATCGATGAATAGTCCACGCTTATCATCATATGACCAGGCTCGTCTTTCAACCGCTTCAACTGCAGATTGAATTACAGATTCATCAGTAATTTCTAATGCTTCAATATATGGTTGTAGTCCAGCCCCAACCTCACCCGTTTCAAGATATTGTATCAACTCTTGATGGTGTACAAATGCGAGTGGGTGAATACCAACTTCAGCAGATAATACGAATTCAATTCGTGCTAATCCTACTCCGTCAACGGGTAATTGCGAATCTGCAAGCGATTTAGTTGGGAACCCAACATTCAACTTTATCTTAGTATTCAATTTAACAGTTGAATCAACTTCAATTTCTTCAATTTCAAAGGGATGATTTCCTGAGTAGATGAATCCAGTATCGCCTTCAGCACAACTTCCTGTGACTGTTGCCAAATTTTCTAGTTCCATGGCTTCTGAACAGCCAACAATTGCCGGAATACCAAATTCACGGGCAATGATAGCAGCATGTGATGTTCTACCACCTTTGCGTGTGACAATTAATGATGCTTGTTTCATCAGTGGCTCCCAGTCTGGAGTAGTCATTTCGGTGACTAATACATCGCCTTCCTCAAAGACGCGGTTTTCGTGAGTTATTTCCTCTAAGCGAACTCCTTCGGATAGCCTTCTGCGAATTGCTCTTTTTCCCTCTAAGACCTCTTCATAAGAGCGGTAGGATCTCACTTTACCACACCCGATTCTCTTCCCTACTGCTTGACCGGTGGCGAGAACCATGTCGTTCTTCTTGAGTTTTTTAATCAGTGAAACATCCATCTTGTAACGTATTAGTTTAGCAGAACTAGCTTGTGCGTGTACCGTTTCTGGTCTTGCTTGGACAATGAATAATTGGTTGGCAACACCATCTTTAGCCCATTCAATATCCATTGGTTGTTGATAATGTTCTTCGATTGCTAGTGCCATTTCTGCAAGTTGCCGGCATTCTTGATGGTTCAATGACCATGCTCTTCTTTCTTCTAATGGGACACTAGTTGTGGTCACTTCATTGACTGTACCATGCGCATATATCATACGGGTATCTTTACTTCCTAGGACGCGGTGAACAATAGCAAAATTACCCCGGCGTAAACCTTCTTTCCACACAGTATAGGTGTCTGGGGTGATGCTACCTTGGACAACTAATTCCCCCAATCCATATGCTGAAGCGATGTGAATAACTCCTTGATGTCCTGAATCGGGGTCAATTGTAAACATCACACCTGAACACGCTTTGTCAGCCCTCACCATCTTCATGATGACAACAGCAATTGCGCTGTCTAGTGGATTCATGTTCTTCTCAAGTTGGTAGCCAATTGCTCGCTCGGTGAATAGGCTAGCAACACATTGCCTCCACTTTTGGATTACAGCCCTTTCACCACTCACATTGAGAAAAGATTCGTATTGTCCAGCAAATGACGCTTCTGCTGAATCTTCAGTGGTTGCGGAGGAGCGTACAGCGACATCTGCACCTTGTCCATATTCTTCACATAATTGGCCGTACGCGTTGATAATTGCTTGGCGGATAATTTCTGGAACTGGTGTATCACGAACAATCGCTCGAGCCAATGAGGCTCTACCGTGTAAATTGAGGTGGTCACTTGGGTCAGCCCCTAGTAGGCATATTTCCAATGCTTTGGACAGGGTAGTACAAGCTATCGCTTGTTCGCGAATATCCTCAACACCCTCTGGATTACGAACATTGTCCCAAGTAGATGCTGGTACTTCTGTGTTGACAAATTGTTGGAATGCTTCAACTGTCACATTGAATCCATTAGGGACACTTACTCCCGCTTTTTTGAGATTAGAAAACAACTCCCCCAGAGATGCACCTTTTCCACCTACACTTGCAGTATCAGCCATGCTGACTTCACTGAACCATTCAACTAATTTCGCTGCCACCAAGCGATTCAACCCCTCGCCGACTGTTGCCGGCAAAAAGGTGCTGTTTAAGGGGGTAAATAATGATGAAGTAGTGCAAAAAGTAAACCGCGATGCCCCCGCATCATTTTGAGCGGAAGTTAATCAGCACTTTTCCGCGGTTTTTGCGGTCATGAATATACTGTTGAGCAGAGGCAACATCAGTATAATGAAACACTTTGTCTACAACAGGTGAAATTTCTCCTTTTGTAAGCATTTTAGATAGTTCATCCATGTGACCTTTGAGAACCTCGTGGTCCGGCCAAGTCCCCATGTGAACACCAAAAACGGCCTTATTAGAATTCATCATTCGCATTGGGTCAAACTTCGGCATTCCCCAAAGGAAGCCGAGTGCAGCCCGAAGTGAGCGCTTACTTCCACGAACTGCTGAAGAGCCGCCAAAGGCGTATAGGTTCCCGCCTTTACGAAGTGCCTTGTAAGAGCGCATTAGGTGTTTCCCTCCTACTGGGTCTAAGGCGTGGTGTACTCCTTTACCACCTGTTTCTTTTTTGCAAACAGCGACAAAATCTTCAGCATCTCGATCAATATATCTCATTCCAAGTTCGTTAACAAAGTCAGATTTTGCAGTAGATGCAGTGCCGATGATTATCCCGGCACCTAGTGCCTTTCCTATTTGCGCGGTTGCAGTCCCAACGCCTCCAGCGGCGTGGTGGATTAGGATGGTATCATTAGGTTGAAAATTACCCAAATATTTCAGCATGTGGTATGTTGTCAAGTAAGTTACAGGTAGTGCGGCTGCTGTATCAAAATCTACCTCATCAGGTAATTTGAACACACGGTCTGCTGCGACGGCAACTTGTTGTGAGTAGCCTCCCATTCCACATAATGCCAACACTCGCTCGCCGATAGTGAAGTCTGTCACTCCTTCGCCAATCGCGGAGATAGTTCCTGATACTTCGTAACCAGGTGTGAACGGGAATGGAGGGGTTGGTTGGTACAGACCTTGACGCATCATTAGGTCGGCGAAGTTAATTCCTGCTCGATGTACTTCAACAACCACTTCGCTGGGGGAAGGGGTGGGATTATCTTCATCGACGATTTTAATGGCTTCTAAACCACCTCTTTGAGTATAGACTACACGTTGCATAATCAGGCCTCCGGGTGCATCAATAGATGCTTAGCTACAGTTCCAGTCCGTAAATGCTCCATGAGGTAGGGGATGTTTTCTTCGCCTGTAAGTGTATACCACACACCTTCAGGATAAACTACACAAGAAACACCATTCTCACAATTACTAAGGCATCCTGATTTTTGCACGCGTATATTTGCAATCCCCTCTACTTTTGCAGCGGTTTTGATAGCCTTCATCAATTCTAAACTTCCTTTAGCAGCACAACATTCTCTCGTTGCATCAGCAGGCCTTTCATGAGCGCAAATGAACATGTGGTGTCGAAAGTTGGTACTCATGCTTTCACTTCAATAGAGGGTCTAAATTCTCAATTAGAGCATGGTCTCGTTCAGAAATCCCATTGATGTCATGGCTCCAAGTTCTGACGAGGACACTACCCCAATTTAGTACAAATTCAGCATGATGATTCAACTCTTCACAAATGGCACCAGCTTTGTTGACAAAATCCAGAGCACTAACAAAGTCTGAAAATTTCCAAACCCGCTCGTAATGATGATTATCAATTAATTCCCAATGCTGATGCATGTTCACCGAATCAACCCCATACGTGGCTGTCATCAGCACCAGTGGAATCCTTCTCCACTTCTTCGTGCAAGGTGTTTCGGCGTTTCATATCCTCTCGTTCATAGTTTAACAGGTCGCGGTCATCGATGTAAGCTGCCCTCATATGGGCTACTAGACAGACCTCAACAATAACATCCCTTGAGATGTAATGGTAATTTTTGTCTGCAGTAAGAAGTTCAATGGTCAATTTATTGGTCCCCATTAATCTCCCTCTAACCCATGGATCCATGTCTGTAGGCAAAGCGCGGGCATCCATCAGGATTTCAACAAGGTCATCTCTTCGAAGGCCAGTGCGTCGTTCTAGTAGTGGGCCATTGCGAATATCTTGAAATTCAGAAAGGTCAGGTTTTCCAAGATCTTTCCATAATATAACCGCCCAATCGGGTAGGTCATTTTTCTTGCTCTTATTACCTTTCTTTGCTGCCAACTCGCTCGCCTCTAACACCCTGAGTAACCCAACCCTTGAAAAGAGAACCCCTTGAAAGTAGAATACAAATTTATCCAAATGAATGAATAATAGAGAAAATCCAAACCTTTGCATTGAAGAGGGATGGGCGAGCCGCGAACAGTGGAGGGAGTACAATGGCGGTCATTGTCTGGAAGAAATTACCTACGGTTTTGCTCGCTGATGAGTTACTTGACAAGGCCTACAGGAGAGCCACTAAAGCCAAGGATTCAGTCGAAGACACGGATAGATTATTCCGAACTAGAAAGCAGATGATTCGCATGATTCAATCTGCGAGTGACGTATTAGATGCCACACTGAGAAATTATGTGGACAAATGGCCATCCCTAAACAAACAGTCTGAATTTGACCGCTCACTGATAGATGCATCAGTTGGATGCGATGCATTCCGCCATCACCTCTCAAACCTTCAATGGGCTGCCAAACAAACCATGGCTATTGCCAAAAAGTATGAGCAACAAATTCAGAGAATGATGATTATTGATGGAATGCATCAGCGTAGGCGTGAAGCCTATGGCCGAATATCCTCTATAATTGACCAAGTGAACCCTTCTTTGTTGTGGTTGAACAGAGCAAGGGACCAGTTGCGAGAATTACCATCGATTGACACTTCTGAGCCCTGTATAGTTGTTGCAGGTTCTCCAAATGTAGGGAAGTCAGCTCTTATCGGTGTGTTATCGAGTAACGAACCAGAAGTGGCATCCTATCCATTCACCACTAAGCAGTTACATGTAGGTCATTTTGAACATCGCCGTCGTGTTTACCAGATGGTTGACACACCCGGCCTACTTGACAGGCCTATGGAGGATAGAAATAATATTGAGATGCAAGCAATTGTTGCCCTAGAAAATATTGGCTCAATTGTGTTATTCTTACTTGATCCAGCCGAGCATGGTGGTACATCGATGGAATCACAAGAAAATTTGTTGGCGGAAGTTGCCGCCTTGCTACCACAGACTCCACTAATTGTTGTTGATGGCAAAGCAGACTTACTGAATATTGATACAGGTGTGAATCCAGTATCAGGGCATCTATGTGTCTCGGCAACTGAAGGCTATGGGATTGAGAAGTTACGTGATGAATTGGTGGCAAGAATTGGTGCTGATGTTGTGGGTGACCCACTCCTTCTTCCAGAAGGATGGCATCGTTCAGACCGTTGAATCAAAGAAATGACCGCAACAAATTGAATCAATTGGTTGGTGATACATGCCCACATCGGGTACAGTAAATTTTGTGCCCATATTGACTTCTTTCCAGTCCTTCAATAGCAATTGCAACCCCGCAACCCTGACACTTGAAACCCGGCATGACCAATCCTCACACCTTCCGAGTAGCATAGGGTTCTTCAACGGTCCGACTAATCGTTGTCACGTTTTATGAACTTTAGAGGGAAGGCCATTTGCACTCCTGCAAGGCACAATACTACACCTACCACACTTAGGATGAGCATTGGGAAAAGAGCCATGCCAGCGCTATACGAATATGTCACTATGTTTGTGTCAAGCGAAATAGTGCCAGCACGCCCACCTGTGATAAATCGTGTATTCCCGGGGTCTAAATTCCATTCTAATCCCGTATCGGAATTAGGACCGCCTGCTATGATGTCAAAATCTGATGCAGTGCATCCAGTCAATCCTTGTTCGTCAGGACTACATTTTTCCCAGTCAATTGTATCTGCGTCAACAATTCCAATCCACGCTTCTCCACTATGGTCCCAGTTCATTGAGACTGAAACGTCAAGGAGCATGAATGGTTGAGGTATTGAGAGGTTATCTTGGTTCATTCCAATTTCACAATTATCGTCTGAACCTGGGGCGCAAGGAGGGATTGGGACCCCAACTGTACTAGAATCCGAAGAGTAACCGATTGCACCAACCAGTACTAGAATGATGCATAAAACGCCGGTAATCATCGGCAGGGCCGACATGATACGTACCATCATCAAACTATACCTGCGGGTTTCGGTGAATTAATCCATCGCATAAGATATCGTGCTAAAATTTCTAGGATCCAGTTAGAAAAGGAAATAAGAACAACATAATTGCAATTGCAGGGAATAAATAAAGCATCAAATTAAGCCGTTTTCTAGACTTTTCTTGCCTAGCATGCTTTTCCGAACAAGGTTGGTCTCCACAGTGTGCCGGGTCTGCGTCTAGGGGAATAGGCGTATGGCAAATCACACAATGTCGATGCGGCGAAATGTACTTCGAATTTTTTGGGTTGTCAGAAATTTTTTTTACAACCTTTTTTGTTGTCTTTGCAGTATCAGCAATTGCCTTTTTCAAACGCTCTTCCATTCGTCCCATTAATTCACCCCGATGATTGTCCCACGGAAGGTTTCTCCGGCTAGGCATTTCGCTAGTCTCCCCAACTCCCGTCCATTAAGTAATGCTAGTTCTATACTGTTGTCTATAGCAATTTGAACCCCTATTGGATCGATTACTACATTAGGTCCAGCACCATGATGTTCGGGTGGCCCCACAATTGATTGCAATTCAGCTAATGTCATCTCCTCAAAGGGGATTGCATCGGGATTAGTTTGTGGGGCTTTGTCGTAGACAAAGTCAACATTGGTCGCTATTGTACATCGTTTAGCCCCGCTCTCAACTGCAAGATTGATTGAAACAGCATCTGTAGTGTGGCCTGGTATTGTTCCACCCATCACAATCACTGAATGATTTTGTAAATATTCGGTTGCATCAGCAGTTGTTTCTGGGACATTCTCTGAAACATCTACGCCTGCTGATTTCAGTGCTGCTGTGAATGCCGTAGCGTTGTAACGAGTTGCAGCAATGCCAACTAAGTCAAGATCAAATGTGTCAGTTACTCCTGACTTACGTGCAGCAGCAATATTTTTGCGAGCTAAATGACCGCCACCAATTACAACACCAACCTTGGTTCCTGTAGACGCTGTCCGAGCAATAATCGTACTAGCAGCATCAATCCATTGTTGGTCAATGTCGCCATTACCATACATCAGACTACCACCAAGAGCGACAATGACGACTTCGCTCATTACGCTAGCGGCAGCGCCGCCAATTGATAAGCCCGCCCGCTATATTTTCGAAATAAAACCCTTTGAAGATGCGGAAAGCAGTAGCGGACTGCATGAAGGATTGATAACCCGCTGGCAATCGCCTAGAACCACAAGGTGGTTCTGATGGCAGACGATTCCGAGAAACAAGCAGCCAAACTTCGGCTGAAGCGTGTTCTCGAAGATTTGATGGGCCTCAAGGGGATGGGAACTGAACTCGTGTCAGTCATAATTCCACCAGAGCGTCAAGTTGCTGATGTCCGCCATCAACTAGCCAATGAATCAGGGCAAGCACGCAACATCAAATCAAATTTGACGAGGAAGCACGTCATCGATGCGATTGAATCTGCATCTGCAGCATTAGCTAATCGCCGCAATGCTGGTGAAAAAGGAATTGCCGTATTTACTGGGCATGTCATCGTTGGTAACAATAAATCACGCATGACAACAATAGTTATTGACGACCCACCAGAACCATTCACTTCTTTCAGATATCGCTGTGATAGCACTTTTGAAACATCTCAACTTGAAGAGATGCTCATCAATCGTACTGCTTACGGTTTGTTAGTAATTGACCGTGGAGAGGGTGCATATGGAGTAGCAACTGGAAGTACTGTGTTTGTAAAGAAACACATCACCAGCCTTGTGCCAAGTAAACACAGACAAGGTGGGCAGTCTCAACAGCGGTTCGAGAGGTTGATTGAAGAGGCCGCTGACAAGTTTTTCAAAAAGGTCACAGAACGTGCTTGTGAATACTGGTTACCAATGCTCCCAGACCTCAAAGGTGTGATTGTAGGTGGCCCTGGGGCGACTAAGGATTTCGTAATTAACAACGGATATCTCCACCACGAAATTCAAAAAATTGTCAAGAAGCCTTTGTTTGATGTAGGTTATTCGAATGAAAGCGGCCTTCGTGAATTAGTTCAGAATGCTGGAGATTTGATGGACCAAATCGCTTTGGAAGAAGAGAGAACATTGGTTGACAATTTTCTCAAAGAGATTATGCAGGCCCATCCCAAAGCAACATACGGTGAGATGATGATACGCTCCGCTCTTGATCAAGGAGCCGTTAATACGCTATTGCTTTCAGAAGCCTTGAGAAAGAAAACCATCTTTTTCAACTGTCGTCAGTGCAAACATGAATGGTCGATTACTGTTGACAAAATGCCTGAAATCCCAGATTGCCCTGATTGTCATGCAAATGCAGACCAAGTAAGGGAAGATTCTGATAAGGAAACTGATTTGTTAGATGAATTGACGGAACTTGCAGGGCAATCAGCAGCTAAAGTGAAGTTGATTTCAACTGATTCAGAAGAGGGTATGACCTTGATGACAGCGTTTGGAGGAATGGCAGCAATTTTACGCTGGTCATGGAGTTGATGAGATGCGTCAGTTGAGTGAAGTAATTCGCGGCACAGTTTGGGATGCACTAACTGAAATGGGTGATGAAAACCCGGATGGCACCTTAGCCAATCTTACCGCACCACCTCATGCCAATCAGGGTGATCTTGCATTACCTTGTTTTGCCTTAGCAAAGGCGATGAAAAAATCCCCTCAAGATATTGCTGCAGATTTAGCGCAAAGAGTTGCCACAGTGCTGACATCAATTGATGGATGCAGTGAAGTTGGAAGTGACGGTGGGTTTTGTAATTTTTATGTTGACGTAGAATGGTTAGCAACCCAAATAATGGCTGATACTCTTAATCATCCTGAATCAGTTGGATATTTCCGCCCTCCTTCATCTCTACTAATTGAGCACACATCGGCTAATCCGAATGGCCCATTTCATGTTGGTCGTTCAAGAAACGCAATACTTGGAGATACTTTTGTTAGGATGCACCGTCTTGCAGGTGATGATGTTAGAGCAGAATACTATGTTGATGACATGGGTAAACAGGTTGGAATTTTGGCTTGGGCGCTTGCCAATTTAAATGATGAAAAAGTAAGCGAAATCTTGGCTGCAGAAGATATGGATGAAGCACCAAGCCATCCATATAAAGAAGACCATCAAAGGGTTCGTTACTATCAGGCAGCAAATTTACTGAAAGCCGTAGATCCAGAAGTGGAATTGGGTGTTACGAAGTTAGTACAAGCATCGGAAGAAGCAGATGCAGAAGTTCTTGCAATTTTTGAATCGGCTTACCAGCCAGTGCTTGATGGAATGCTAGAAACCTTAGATAGACTAGGCATTGGTTTTGATTCCTTTACCAAAGAATCGAGATTCATTGTTGATGGTTCAGTGGAAGTCATCATGGATACACTTGGAAAGAGCGAGTTGCATGGGACCGCAGAAAATGGTGCACATTACCTAGAACTTGAGAATAGAGGAGTACAGGGGAAATCAACAAAATTCTTCTATCAAAGAGGCGATGGTTCTTCACTGTATGCGACTAGAGATATCGCTTATCATCAATGGAAGTGGACTGAAGCACAGCGGCTTATGAATATCCTTGGTGAAGACCATCGTTTGCAATCTAAGCAGGTTGGGATTGCTCTTGATGAGTTAGATATTCGTAATCCTGAAGTTGTGTTCTATGCATTTACAAAATTACCAGACGGTAAAATGAGTACACGTAGAGGGAATGTTGTCTACATGGACGATTTATTGGACGAAGCCTGTGCTAGAGCAACAGCGATTGTTGAAGAAATGAGAGACGATCTCAGTGCTGAAGAATTGGCCGCGATTGGCGAGGCTGTTGGTCTCTCTGCTGTACGTTACAATATCATCCGAGTTTCTCCGGAAAAAGGGATAAATTTCCGTTGGGAAGATGCCCTCAGTTTTGACTCAGATTCTGCCCCCTTCATCATGTACAGCCATGCTAGGGCTTGTTCAATAAGTCGTAAAATAACTGCTCAAGGCCATGATGTGGAATCACTTGTAGCAAACGAGGTTGCAAGTGGCAACTGGGCGAATCTTTCAGATTCGGCCTCTACATTGGTGAAGAGAATTGCGACATTCAGTGAGGCGCTAGATTCGTCAATCATAAGTCAGCGACCAAATCTATTCTGTTCCTATCTGCTATCTCTAGCAACAGAATATAATCGATTTTACCGCGACAATCACGTTTTGGTAGAAGGCGAAGTCAATAGTCAAAATTTGTTACTGTCAGAAGTTGCTAGAATCCTGCTTTCAGCTGGATGCTCAGGTATGGGTATTATTGCAATTGAATCAATGTGATTCAAAGATCTTCCATTAGTTTGCCACTCATTGTTGAATGGCGTTTTCGTCCCGATGCAGTCACTGCGCCCCGCATCTCAACTAAGCCACGTATACCAAGATTGTAACTCTCAACTCGTTTTGTCCATTGAGCCGCAGGCCAGCCACAATCCCATCTGCCTTCTTCAACATTATTTTCATCAACCCAAGCAGAACATTCTGGCCGGTGACAACGTCCATTTGTCCCTTCTCGAATCCCCTTGTAATTTACTTCACCCAATTCTTCCCAAAAGGATGAGCGTTCACAAATTGGGCATGGCCGACGCCGCATTCTTCCTAACTCTGTATTAGGGTCTTCACCAACATAGTCAATTTCCCAAACCTCGACATAAGCCTCAATAAATTCAGTATTTTCAGCACGGGCAAAGAAGGCACGTAGTACATCCCAAGCATCACTTTCTTTGGAAGTCACTCCTAGTGGGGTTGGGACCTCATCAACATTGACTACGGTTGGCATGAACACCTGTTTCAGGTCACTCATCGCACATCGGTGCGAGCACTACTCCATGAAGGTGGCGTCAAATTTGTTGCTAATCACTTGAACCATTCAAGAACCGCACCAACTCGAGCACCCATTACTGAGTCAAGCCATTCGCCACGTGAAAAAAGGATTGAGAAGGGTAACACACTTGCTTGTGAGGAAATTTGGGGGAAAGCAGTCTTGAATCCCACATTACCAGGACTATCGAGTACTATCTTTGCTACAGGGAAGTCATTTTTTGCTAATGTTTCAACAAAAGGCTCACAGTTTTCACAACTGTTCCGCGTGAGTATGAGAACTGCATCTCGTTGAGCGATGAATTCTGGCCAAGTGTCATCGGTAAGGATTTCTGTTGCCATTTGATTTCCTCAATGTTTATCATTATTCACAACCAGTTAGTGCGTTACCAGTGATTGAGCAGATCCAATCTGCATGGCTTGAAACCCTGGTATTCAGAGCTAGGTCTCCGTAGTAACCGTCAGTAGATCCATGGCTAGTTAATCCTATGACGGTCCATTCACCGTTTATTTTCAGATATGTCGGGCCTCCCGAATCCCCTGGCACTGATGTTCCTTCTAGGTCTAGTGCGACTGAACTACTGTTCCCAACACCAACATATGAAAACATTCCATCTGAATTTTCACCTTTGGCAAGTGAGTTGTAATCCCCTTCTGGGCTGTCAAAGTCATATACGACCCAACCTCCTTGCCATACATCATCACCCGAGTATTTTTTTGGAGGGTCAATGTCATCAGAGAGTCTATCAAGTGTATTTTTCCATGCTCTGCGTTGAGAATAGTAATCTCCAGAGCCGTCATCAATTACGTCCCCATAATCACCAAATCCTGAACTGTAAATTAAAGAATCGAGAAATTGGTCATCTAATTCCGTAGAGTTTGCCCAAGGTGCTGGAGTTACCCCTTGAATAGATGAAGTCAATTCAATTAGTGCAATATCGACCCCATACTCCAATCCATCGTTTGAATTATCAGCACGCCAGCCAGGGTGAACATGGATTGCCTTGACATCATAAGTTGCATCAGGATTCTCATAATCCGAACCAACAAATACGACCCATGCACCGGGCTGCTCCTCCCCATACTCTTCGTCGAGTACCACGTGGCCAGCAGTTAATACCCAACGGTCACCAATGATAACACCACTACCAAAGTTACTGATAGCAACGGTTGTTGAGAAGTCAGGATATCCTTCATTGACCAAGTATGGTTCTTTGTTTGCACCTAAATCTTCGAAGGTTGAGTGCGAAACATCTAATCTATGTCCAAATTCTGGAGGTGGTAAAAGTGCCCAAATAATGGCTCCAAGTAATAGAAGGATTACAACTAGAATTGCAAATATACCCCCGCCTAATAGAAGCCAAAATTTGTTGCTTTTTCGATGTGATTGGACGTACACTATGTTTTGTTGTGAGTAAGATGGATGCAGAGGTATTGCCGGTGAAATCTGTTGCTGATGCTGTGGGAAGTTCTGTTGAACAGGAATCCATTTTGTGCCATCCCAAACAAAATTTCCATCTTGGCTAAGAGTCATGATTTATTCATCTCGCTCATGAACCCAAATAATGTGATAGCCAAAACCAGTTTTGATGAAGCCATCAATCGCTTTCAGGTCTTGCTCCCAGACCTTTTTTGAGAAATCAGGAACCATCTGTTTGTAGTGGAACCATCCCAAGTCACCACCCTTTGAGCCAGATGGGCATGAAGAATGTTTACGAGCCATTTTTTGGAATTCTTTGTGAGGCTTTCTAGCAGCAGTAATCTTCTCAACGATTTGCATTGCTTGAGATTTACTAGCAATCAAAATGTGACTCGCATGCGCTCTTTTTATTGCCATCTAATCAGACCCCATTCTCATACTTCTCCCCACGCAAGGTATCTTGCATAGGTGCCATAGACGATGGAACTAATCGCTAAACTTTCCTCGTTGAAGCGAGTCATATCATCTGCATAAGTGTGATATTCATACGAGCCTGAGCCATAGCAGACTAGGGCATGTCCCGTTTTGTCATTATCATCCTGTACTGTATCATAGACGAAAGGACCGTGATCTGAATTATACGGCATCCCAGTTTCAGTATTTTTAGCACCATCCAGGGTCCTGATGTTGATGGTGTAATTTGAAGTCAATTCTGGACGTTGTGATTTTAGCAATGAAACGATGTTCTTGACTTGGTCAACATCACTTTGATAATTGCCGAAAAGAGTGAGGCTATTACCTCTTTCAGCGTCTCTATCAACATGATTCATATCTAAATTAATGTAGATAATAAGGTTGTCAGCCAAGGTTTTTTGGTATTTCTCAACCCATGCTTTTGAGCCATGTAATCCTTCCTCTTCACCACCCCATGTGCAGAACTTAATGGTGTGTTTTGGTGTTCCCAAGTCACCATACATAATTCCAAACTGCCTTGCTAACTCTAGAACTGAAGCCGTTCCTGATGTATCATCAATAGCACCTGGTCCATTGTATACTGTATCGTGGTGAGCGCCGAAGATAATCAATTTGTCATCATCCCCTTGGATAATTCCACATGGGACTCTTACTGGCCTCGTGCCTTGGTTGTCAACATCAATCTCAATACCTATTTTCACATCGTTTGTTTCTCTTTGTTCAAACAAATCACTAAGTTCTTCACCCATCTTTTTTGACAGTTGAACGAATGGAATTGTTTCTGGAAGGTTTCCTCCTGTTTGGTCCATCAATCCTTCAATGTCAACTGTTTTGAAAATTGGAACACAATCGTCAGCAACAACTTTGTTACAGTTATACTTCACATTTACAAGGAAAAGAGCCGCTAAATCGTTCTTTATTGCTTTAGCGTAGATATCTGTGTTACTTGCTACTCCTGCAGAGCCCCATACCATTCCAACTTCTCCAGTAGCTTGAGACCACAAAGTGTCATCACTTCCATTTGATAAATTGACGATATTTAGGTCATCACCAAATTGGTAGTTCCCAGTGCCACTGTAACCTTGGATGACATAGTCGAAGCGGTGTTGGAATTCCACCCTTGTTGCTTGAGCGTCTATTCCGCAAGGATTCGGATTTGGAAATGGTGAATAATCACCTGGTATACAGTAGTGAATTCTTGGGTCTGATTGGATTTCAAACATCGGTACATCAAATACTTCAATGGTGGCTGACATTCCATATTCGGTGAAATTTTGTTTGTTTGATTCTGCTGCTGCTAGTTCTTCTTGACTACCAGACATTCTCCCATCCCATTGTGGGTGGCCTAGGTCAACTAGGTGGTTGGCCCTATCCCGTGCTTGAGCAGGGTCAAAATCAATTAGTGTATATTCTGGGTCATCTTCTAGCCAAGACATTAGTGCAGGTAGTCCTAGAATCCCGCCACCTGCAATGCTAAGAAGTAATAGTGTTACAACCAAAATCCCAAACATTGGGATTTGAGTTCCAAATACTTCTCTGTTCGCTTTCATCCGGCTTGCAAGGGAAGAATCTTCAGAGGTTTCTGCGACTAATACAGCATCCAGAACTTCTTGTTCTAAAACAGAAGATTCCGTCTTCTCATTTTTTTGCAAGCGGGCAAGTTTTTCATCTTTATTCCCACTACTTGGGAGATTAAGACGTTTTAACTCAGCAGTCAATTCTGCTGAAGTCATCTCTGCGTATCCCATGTTACTCATCACTCCGTGGGACTAGGTCCTTCATCAACCCAACCCCAAAAGGTGTGTTTCATTTTACTATTCAAATTCAGTCAAAGTAGTTGAGTCAGTATATGCTGACTCGGCCAATGTAACCTCTCCGCCAGTCCATCTTTGTGATAATTGATGTTCAACATCTAACTGGTCAAGGATACGTGCTATTACGAAGTCAACTAAATCATCTATTGATTGTGGATTGTTGTAGTATCCTGGATTCGCTGGAAGAACTACTACACCATAACCAGAAAGTTTTGCCATATTTTCAAGTTGTACGGTTGCGTATGGTGTTTCGCGGGGGACGACAATGAGTTTCCTTCTTTCCTTCAAGGCGACCATGCCTGAACGAGTGATTAGGTTGTCACTAATTCCTGCTGCTAATTTTGAAATCGTTGTTCCTGATGCAGGGCAGATGATGTAAGCGTCAAATTTTGCTGAGCCGGAGGCTGATTTTGCCGCTAAATTATCGTTGTTTTCTAGTAGAGCACCATGCTGCGTAGCAAGTTCTTGGGGGGTGACCCCACATTCTAGGTCGAGATTGATGGCGCCCTCGCGGCTGATAATGAGATTAATATCCCATCCAGATTGAGTCAATATCTCAAGAAGGCGAGCACCGTAGCGAGCCCCGCTAGCACCACTGATGGCTAATACTGCTGATGGCATCGTTTCTCCCTGACCTCTACCTCATTTCAACTCTTGTAAACAGGAATCAAATGCATCCATAGCTGCTACAAATGCTTCTGGCTCTCCTCCCCAAGCGACTCGTACCATGTTTGGGAGTTTAGATGAGAACATCAATGCCGGTGTTGCTAGTACTCCGTGCTTTGAGCAGATATCTTCAACGAAGCGCTGACAATCCACATATGGAGGGAGTGGGATACATCCGAAGATTCCAGTTGGTGGCGGCTTCCATTCAATGCTATTTGCAGATAATACATCAATGAGGTGCTGTAGATTAGTCTCCCTTCTTTTTTCTATCAATGCTAGTGGTTCATCAAGATAGGGCCAAGCCATTTCCGCAAGGCGAAGTGACGGAGTAGCCAACATGCCTTGCATATTATTCATCACTCGCAGTGCGTTTGTAGCGGTTTTTTCGGAACCAATAATCCAACCCATTCGTAGGGGCCCCAGCCCATAGCATTTGGTCAGAGAATTAACTGATACACAGTGTGGTCCGTATTTGTGCATTGGTCGATAGTGTGGGGTACCTTTTGTAGTATCGAGGTAAACTTCATCTGAAATCAATCCCACATCATTGTCACTACAAATGTCAGACAACCATTGTTGATCATCTTCGTCCATCATCCATCCAGTAGGGTTCTGGACAGGGGTCGTTATCACTGCACACACATCATCAATGATTGATTGCAAAGAGTCTCGGTCTATTCTCCATGAACCGCAATCATCGGAATTTTTCGGCCCTCTCCAAAATGGAAGCACTTCACAACCAAGCGCACGTGGGAACTGAGATACAGGTGCGTACGATGGCATTTCAACCGCAACTTTCCTCGGTTTCTCTGGATTCATGACTGACAGAAGTGCAAACACTAGGGATTGACTCACGCCATGACCGCCAGCTACTTGAGATGGTTTGACGCCCTCGCGTTTCGCAACCCACTCGCGTGCGTCAAGAGGGGTTTCGGTAAATGGATTTGTTAAGTCGGCAGGCATTTTCCCACCAGACAACTTCTGCCAATCCCATGGGAAATGGAAACCGGATTGTGACAGGTCATGGCTTACCCCTGCCTGTAATCTAGGGACATACCACTCCAAGTAGTCAATGGGGGGGAATTCACCACCACCTACTGATTCGCCGAGATTTGGTGAGAGTGGGTGGTCTTCCATTAGATTGTGGAATCTGTCTCAGGACATGAAACCTCGCACAGGCTACCTGAGGTTACCTTAGCCGACAGTTGACGTTAGTCGTTCAGCGTGAACGCAATTTTGATAGAAGTCTGAGTAGTTCAAGGTAAAGCCAGACTAATGTAATCATTAATCCAAACGCTGCATACCATTCAAGGTGCTTCGGGGCACCTTGTTCAACACCCTTCTCGATGAAATCGAAATCCATTACGAAGGTTAGGGATGCTATTCCAATCACCACCAAAGAGAATCCAATCCCCACTATTCCATTACCATGGATATATGGTATCTGGTAAGGGGTTGCAATTGCTAGAATGAATGATACCATGTAAATCATGAAAACTGCTCCCATTGCTGATGCAATTGCAATTCTGAAGTTTTCCGTTGGCTTGATGAGGCGAGCGCGATAGATTACTAGCATAATCAAAAACAGTCCAAAGGTGAGAGCTACTGCTTGCAGAATAATCCCACTGTACATAGTTTCAAAGATTCCAGATATTGGCCCAAGTACCAAGCCCTCTAAAGCAGCGTAAATCGGTCCGACATAAACTGCATATTCCTTGTTGATGAAATACATTGAAATTGCTGCAACCAATGAACCAATTACTCCTAAAAAGAATAAAATGGTCCCTAATCCCGGATTATTAATCATTGTAATCCAAGAAAATGTTGCTGTGACAACACAGATTCCAAGCAATAACATGGTCTTATTGGCTACTCCCTCAAGAGTCATTCTTGATTCAGTTGTGCCAAATCCAAATGATTCGTCATTCAGATAGGGGTTACTTGAGCGCATCATGGCTTTTCGTTGTGGGGCGTCGTTCTCAAACCTTCGCATATCAATTAGACCATGGCGGGTTACCTGATTGGCAACTGAATTGCGCAGCAGTTCGGTTGAGACTAGTTTGTGCTGATGAGATTAACATCGCTTCTAAGATTTCACGAGTAAGTCCTTGCTCACCTAAGGCACTAAGTGAGGTGGTGGTGCCAGATGGGAGTCCACAACCTGCTAATCCCTCTACCCTCCCATCCGGTGTGTTGTAGTTGATAGTTAGTCCATGTCGACTGACCCATTTTAGAAAATTTAATCCGACACTTGAAAATTTGTGCCCATCTTTCCATATGCCTTGCATTCGCTTGTCTCTTTCACCAATTATTCCTAATGGCCGTAATACATTGATTATCCATTCTTCTAGCAACTGAATTATCGAGGAAACATTCTTTTCACCATCTAAATCCCAAAGGAAAATCGGGTATGCTACGATTTGTCCTGGTCCATGCCAAGTAACTCCACCACCTCGGTCTATAGGTGATGTCGCAAATTGTTGTGGGACCTCCACACCATCTTTTTTTGCCTTTGGGCCAATCGTTACAACTTCAGGGTGTTCAACTAGAATTAGAGTGTCAGGTATCTCATTATTGATGCGTAATTTTTGAAGTCGTTTCATTTCTGATGCAACAATTTCGTGGTCAACGACCCCAGCCAGAATGACATTGAATTGACGCATTTCATCACATCGTGTGAATTGCGTGTCCTAATGTCTTGAGCACACCTTCATGGAATGCTTCACTCATTGTTGGGTGGGCATGGATAGTTGCAGCAATATCTTCGAGGACAGCACCCATCTCAAGAGCTAAGACAAATGCCCCAGATAATTCGGCGACATGACTTCCCACTGCTTGAATGCCTAGAATCAGGTGATCTGATTCACGAGCAACGACTCGAACAAACCCACCGGTTTTTTCTGCTTCGAGAGTCAGGGCTCGACCATTTGCTGCTAATGGGAATTTACCAACAATAATCTCTTCTCCTGCATCAGTTGCTTCATCAGGGCTCATTCCAACACTGACTATTTCAGGTTCAGTAAAGACAATTGCTGGGATAGCAACTGGTTCAAAGTTGCGCTTCTTACCAGCAATTATTTCCGCAACCATTTCTCCTTGTGCACTTGCCTTGTGGGCTAGAAGGGGTTCACCATTTAGGTCTCCAATAGCATAAATCCCTCGCATATTGGTTTTGCATTGAGAATCAACTGCTACAAATCTACCGGAGTCATCCATTTTAACTCCCATTTCTTCTAGACCCCATCCATTTGTATTGGCTTTACGGCCAACGGTTACAAGCACTTTGTCAAAGGTTTCCGAAACCAAATCCCCATCTTTGTTTTTCCAAGATAACTCAACTCCGTTATCACTAATTTTAGCACCTTGAGCCAAACAATTTGTGTGAACGGTAACTTTGTTTTTCTTGAGCCAGCGTTCTAGTGGTCGGCGAATTTCAGCGTCAAAAATAGATACAACTGTATCAAGTCCTTCAATGACCGTAATCTCAACACCGAGTTTTCTTAGGGCACATCCAAGTTCAAGGCCGATATATCCGCCCCCAATAACAGCAATCTTTTCTGGTAATTCATCCAAGTCAAGTGCACCTGTTGAAGAAATTATGTTTTCTTCATCGTAGGGCATAAATGGTAATTCAATTGGCTGAGACCCAGTTGCTAGAATTACATTTTCTGTTGTAATGTGAGCAATTTTGTTGCCATCAGAATCAGTCACATTACAGGTTTTGCCATCAAGGAATGTTGCCCAACCACCAATCAGTCTCGCTCCGTTGGCCTTGAGAAGGGCTTCAACTCCTTTGTTGAGTTTGTCAACAATTTTATTTTTCCAATCAACTAATGCAGGCATATCAATTGAAACATCTCCACCTACTTTGAGCCCCATGTGTCCACTTTGATGTGATTTAAGCGACTCAAATCTTTCAGCGGCGTGAATAATTGCTTTTGATGGAATGCAACCACGAATCAAGCAGGTCCCACCTGCTCGGTCACCTTCGACAATGATTGTATCGAGTCCTAGTTGAGCCGCTCGAATTGCAGCAACATAGCCTCCAGGTCCAGCGCCAACCACTAAAACTTGGCAAGAAATTTGTTCCATCTATTTCACCTCAAAGAATCTGTGTTGGGTGCTCAAGAAGTTGCTTCAAACCTTGCACTAAAGCGGCGCCATTGGCGCCATCAACAACTCGATGGTCCCATGATGAGGAGAGATTCATCATTCTGCGAATAGTGATTTTCCCATCAACTACTACTGGCCTTTCAATGGCCTTGTGAACTCCTAGAATCCCGACTTCTGGGGTATTGATAATTGGTGTCGCTCCTAATCCACCATCTCTCCCTAGTGAGGTGATTGTGAAGGTCGAACCAGTAAGGTCTGAGAGTGTGGCTGTGCCATCTCTTGCTGCACCCGCTACTCTACCGAGTTCACTTCCAAGTTCCCAAATGTTTCTTGCTTCGCAATTTTTGACTACTGGTACATAGAGTCCACGTTCAGTGGTTGTTGCGATGCCGATGTTTACCGCATTGTGTAGTACGAGAACTTCTCTTTCATCTTCGTAATGGCCATTACAGCCGTGGTGGCCCTCATTGAACAGTTTGACTAATGCTTGCATGATGAAAGGCAGGTAGGTGAGTTTTGGTTGGTCCGCAGTGCGATTCACATTGAGCCATTGGCGCAATGCTTCCAAATCTGTTACATCAACTTCTTCAAAGTATGAAAAGTGAGGGATTTGAGTATATGATTTTGTCATTTGTTCAGCAATCTTTCGTCGTAATCCTACAATTGGAATTTCAGTTGTTCCATCGGCGGGTTCCCCCGGTGCTGAGAACTTGATACCTCCTCCTGATTCACCAACTTCGTTGTGAGCATCTAAATCAGCATGACTGATTCTACCAGCCGGGCCACTACCTCTAACTTGGTTGAGATCGATTCCTTCATCCTTGGCTCGTTGGCGTACTGCTGGAGATGCTAAGGCTCGACCACCCACTCCTGTACCTTCGTTCAT
>DUDF01000030.1 GCA_012959435.1 Candidatus Poseidoniales archaeon | reverse complement strand
AAGTTGTGCCTGCAATTATTAGTGGTGTGTCAGTCATGATTGTAAAGATATTTTTAATAATGGCGGAGAGTGAGTCTCGAAAATCAAGGTCTCATGTGACTCCATGAAATGCATTATACAGTGCTATAGAGCTATGTTTTAGCAATATCGTTGATACGTCAAAATGTTAAAATAAGTACACGTTTGTACCCCAACTTGTACCCCAACTTGTACACATAAATAATACGGAGAAATACTATGGCAACAAGCATCGAAAGATTAACAGACAGACAAGTAAAAACTACTAAGAAGAGTTTGAATGACGGTGGCAATTTATGGCTACTAAAGCGTAACAATTCTAAATTATGGGCGTTTAGATACACAACTAATGGAAAAGCTCGTAAAGCGGGGTTAGGAGGCTATCCTACAGTCACACTCGCTGAAGCTAGAAAGGTCGCTTTATCGTACCGTCAGCTAATCCACAAGGGTATTGATCCTATTGATGAAGTTAAGCGCTTAAAGGGAGATACGGGCAAATCTGTGCCAACATTCAACCAGGCTGCAGCTAGATACATACTAAAGCAGCGACATGAGTGGAGGAATAAGAAGCATACTAAGCAATGGATATCAACGCTTCGTAATCATGCACTCCCTGTAATCGGCTCAATGTTAGTAACAGGTATAACTAAAGCGCATTTGCTAAAAGTACTTCAACCTATTTGGCTTACTAAAACTGAAACAGCTAAACGTGTACAAGGCAGGATTGAAAATATCCTTGACTGGTGTGCTGCAATGGATTACATAGAAGGTCCTAATCCAGCTAGATGGCAGGGTAACTTAGAAAAACTACTGCAGTCACCTACAAAGATAAAGAGGCTTAATAATAACGGTGTTGAGCGCCACCATCCTGCCATGCCATATGAGGAATTACCTGCTTTTTATGCAGAACTAAGCAGTAAGAATGGCATATCAGTTAAAGCGCTCAAATTTACGATATTAACAGCCTGTAGGTCGGGTGAAGTGCTTAACGCCACCTGGGATGAGATAGATATTCAGAACAAGACATGGACTATACCAGCAAGTCGCATGAAGGCTTTTAAAGAGCACAGGGTGCCACTAACCGATGAAATGATCGATATTCTTGAATCGCTACACGTTCTAAATGAATATGTATTTCCGGGCCAAAAAGTGGGCAGGCCATTGTGCGGTGTAAGTATGAACATTGTAATGAAGAAAATGAATGTTGGTCAATATGTTCCTCACGGATTTAGGAGTTCGTTTAGGGACTGGTGTGAAGAGGAGTCAACATCATCCTATGGTGTTATAGAGCGCGCACTAGCGCACACTATTCCCAATAAAACAGAGCGAGCCTACAACAGAGGTGATTTGTTTGATAAAAGACGAGTACTGATGACAGATTGGGGTAATTATGTCACCACTAATTAAGCAGGGTTTAAGGCTAAAAAATTTACATGAAATTACATGATTTAGCATTGCTAATTTAACATAATATATTTATAATGTAATCATAAATTTAAATCATTGTATTTTCTCCTTTGTTGAAAATAGTGCCTTAGGGTATTTTATAAGCAACATAGTGTCCAACCGCGCTATTTCAAATAGGCAAGAAGTGGACCTACGAAGACAGTAGTAGCGCAAGGTAAATTTAATTTGCTAAGCGGTTAGATGCTCCACTCCGACTATGAAAACATTTAAATAGAAACGACACACTGTGTTGTTAATTTAATGTTTTTGTAAGAGTTGGTCACTACATAAATCTACCAGCATCAGCTCTTACTCCTTAAATAGGAGTTTTAAATGCCAATCAAGTATAGAAGTGTTGCTAAATATGCAACACAAGGCAAAAGATGTATGAGACTTAATGATGTGGTTTCGTATTTATCAGTTTCAAAATCTTACGTAAACAGACTAATTAAACTAGGAAAGTTTCCAGCAGGGATCAATATAGGTGCCAATCTGAGTAATTCAGGGAAGCTAGTGGTTTGGGAAAAGGTGACAGTTGACCAGTGGCTAGATAAGCAAATGGGAGGTAAGTAGCATGACGAGCCTTAGCGAATTAGAAGCGATTAAGACTCATCAAGCAGACACTACCATTATACAAGATTATCCTCTTGTAAGCTTTACCACTGTGTCTAGTGAGACTTCGTATATGACTAAAACATACTCTTATGATCAGGCAAGTGATGAGCTTATAAAAGAGCGTGCTGGATCGCCTGTAGATGGTACATTTTATCGTGTTAATAATTTGAGCTTGTATGACCTATTTGAACATTTTGGTTATTTAACTAAAAAAGAGGCTCTTATCCATGGCACTATTAAAGATCATGAGCAAGTAGGTATTTGTACGAAGAATCAGCCTATAGACGGGTGTATGACTCGAACTAAAGACAACTTTAGTTATCCCGATAATGCTTTAATGTTGCTTGATCATGATCCTAGTGATAGGGGCTATAAAATCTCTAGTGCAGATAACTTTATAGATACTCTGGAGTTGATTGATCCGCAGCTAAAGTCCTGCGCTTACTTCTATAAAAGTAGCGCTAGTAGTGGTATCAGACTGAATGGTAAGCTACTCAATGACAATACAGGAATCCATGTATATCTAGTCATTCCAGGCGGTCAGTTAAAGTCATATGCAGAGATATTATTTAAGCGGTGCATCCTAAATGATCTAGGTCATATCTTTATTAGTAAAAATGGTCGTAAGTACATACGTACTATTTTTGATGCTGCAGTTCATGGTCCAGAGAGAATAGATTATATTGCACCAGCAATCATTAATAAGCCCTTGGAAATCGATGAACCTGTAAGTAGCTCCAGACCTGGTAATTCAATAGATGGTAGCTTACTATCCAGGTTAACGCCTGAAGAGGAGGTAAGCTATCAAGATAAGCATAAGAAGCTTCTGAGTGATGCTGAGGATGATGCGTTTGACGTTCTATATAAATATGTCAAAGACCAGTCGAAAACTACTGGTATAGCTGCTGAAAGATTGATGAGATTCCATGCAATGGGGGACCAGGGTGTAATAGACTTTGGGCATCCTCTAACTAAAGATGATGGCACCCAGTTTAGTTTTGCTGATGTAGTTGCAGACCCTGGTGAATATAAGAACTTATCTATGCCAGATCCGTTTGACCCAGCTGATGGGCCTAGTAAAGCACAGCTGTACGTAAATGATAACGGCACTATAGTGATTAACTCATTTGCACATGGCAGTACCGTATATAAGTTACACCAGGATGGCAAGCTATACACAGGCAAAACTTCAAAGGACAGGCGAGAGTTTAAGATGATTGGACCTGCTGAGATACTAGCTAAGTCACCTGTTCCAAATTGGCTTATCAAGAGTTACATAATTCAGGGGTCGGTAGCCCAGATTATTGCTAAAAGTGAGGCAGGTAAATCCTTTGCTACGATTGATATAGGGCTATCTATTGCAACAGGCCAAGACTGGAACAATTGCAAGGTAGCACAAGGTCCTGTAGCTTATCTCAATTCTGAAGGTTATAGTGGAATAACTACCAGAATACAAGGATGGCAACAAGAACATCAGTCAATTTTACATGCGCCTTTTTTACTCTCTACAGAGGCTCTTGATCTAACTGATGATACTGCTGTTGCAAATGCACAAAAAACACTAGATAAGTTTGCACAAGAGCACGATGGTCACATCTCTTTGATTGTTGTCGATACTATGCATAAAAGCATGAGTGGCGATGAAGACTCATCCAACACCATTAGAAAGTTTGTAAATAATTTAGATAAATTATGTAGTTACTATGGAGCTGCGGCACTGATTAATCACCATCCTGGGTACGGTAACATCAAGAGAGCTCGCGGAAGTTCAGCCCAATTTGCAGCCATGGATGCTCAATTACTGATAACCAAGAAAAACAGTAAGTTCCAGCTGGAGTGTACTAAGCTCAAAGATGGTGGAAAGAAACCTGATCCTGTTGGATTTGAGCTTAGAGAGATACAGCTTCCTGAACTAGATGAAGATGGTGAGCATGTCACTACATGCATACCTGAATACATACCACTTAGTGGGCAGCAATCTACTAGGGCTGTAAAGCTTAAGCCTATGTCTGAAGGTTTGACGGATACGTTAAAGTCATTTGGTAATGTCCTAAAGTCTAACGGTGCAACAGAAGCTTCTAAAGATGACTGGAGAGATGAGCTTGTGACATTGCGCACCTTTAAAGACCCAAATAGAAAAAAAGATATTACTGCAGCTAAGAAGGTGTTTAGTCGAGGCTTTGATGATCTAATCGATGCAGGAGTAGTATGTGTTAACGATGCTGGCAGTTACCAGTATGGTGAAGACATAGAGCCTCAGTGGTCTGATGTTAAAGCTCATATTCAAAGTAAGCACTTCAAATGATGGACAGACATGGACATTAGCTGGACAATGTCTACATATGTCTAATGGAATAAATGGACAGACATGGACACACCCCTTATAGGGGTGTACTGTTTGTCCAATCTAGACTTTAATGTAATTTATCATAAGTGTGCATAGACTAAAAGCTAGCCGAATGTCGATAGGAGTACATAGGACAGCATTAAGATAATATGTATTACTTCATATTAAGCCAGAACTTAAACCTAACAGCAGGTTTAACACCTAACTACACTGTAGTAAGTCTTAAGACTATCGTCTATGGTTATTCACCATTATCTGATACTAAACAAACGTTATATCAGCATCAACATAAAGCGTCGCTTCATTATTGCCATAGATTGAGTAGTCCCCGTCAGTGCCTGTTAATGTCCAACCACTACCTGCATCAACTGAGTCTCCAGCATCACCAAGTACATACAGTGTGTCTGTTGTGTCTGACATATTAAGTACATCATGCTTATTCATAATAAGACTGTTGTCGCCTGACCCAGTGATGTCTATCTTCTCCATGCCGCCAAACAAGTTGAAGTAATGAGTGTTATTTAAGCTAGTTAAGTTTAAAGTATCACCACTACCTGACATCTGCAACGTATCTGTACCCGCTTCACCATCAACTCTATAAGTATCGGCTGAATCATAGATAAATATATCGTCTCCAGCACCACCATACATCAGGTCATTACCAGCACCACCATTTAGTGTGTCATTACCAGTTCCACCTTGTAGCACATCATCTCCACTACCACCTGTTACCGTACCATTACCTGAATGAGAGATAGCTTTAACAGTTACATTGACCGTGCCTGTATCTGTACCACCATTACCATCTTTTGCTACATAGTCAAAGCTACCACTACCTGTAAAGTCAGTAGTTGGAGCAAACAATGCATTAGCGCCATCAATACTCAGCGTACCGTTTGAGGCATTAGAAACGCCACTGGTGTAAATATTACTACTATCTACATCAGTATCATTAGAAGTTAGTTTATTTGCAGCTATGCTTAGAGTTTTGTTGACTGCGGTTACTGCAGTGTCATCTACTGCGGTAGGTCCATCATTAATAGGGTTGATGGTCACTGTAACGGTAACTGGGGCAGAATCAACTGTACCGTCATTTACCTTGTAGGTAAATGTATCTGTTCCTGTCTTGTTGTAATCAGGATTGTAAGCATAGTATCCAGTTGAGTTGTTAAGTCCTGATACAACACCTTTACTACCTTGTGAAACAATACTATAGGTTAAGCTATCGCCATCAACATCCGCACCTAATACGTAGAAGAAAGTTTCAGTATCTTCATTGATTAGTAGAGATCCAGAAGCGGCAACTGGCGCATCGTTTACTGCATTAAGGGTTATATTAACAACAGCAACGTTAGAATCTTGAGAGCCATCATTCACTTTGTAGGCAAAAGCATCTTTACCTGTCTGATTAGCATTAGGAGTATAAATAAACGCACCTGTTGCGGCGTTAGTAATGGTTACCGTACCTTTTGATGCCTGACCAACAATACTATAAGTTAAAGGGTCATCATCTGGGTCTGTGCCTACTAAAGTACTCGTTGTAATTGTATCTTCAGTGGTGGTAATCGTACCGTTAGCTGCTGCTGGTGTGTTATCTACATTACCAATAGTTATAGTTACTGTAGCAGTAGATGAATCAACTGTACCGTCATTAACTTTATAGGTAAAGGTGTCAGTGCCGTTAAAGTTGTTGTTCGGTGTGTAGGTAAACACTGGAACTGATGAGTTAGTAATAGTAACACTACCATTACTTGCAGAGCCAACTACTGAGTAAGTTAGTGCATCGCCATCAATATCTGCACCAAGAAGAACGCTACTGGTTGCCTGATTCTCATTAGTAGT
>DUDF01000029.1:4976-6438 GCA_012959435.1 Candidatus Poseidoniales archaeon | reverse complement strand
CAAGCACCAAGAAGTAACATAGCGAGGAAGGTTGCAGATAAGGTCCAAGCAGTGTTCATAGACATTGAGCCAGATGCTAGGACCCGGCTTGCAGTGCGAGGGTTGGCGGCATCAATGTCACGATCGATAATTCGATTCAGAGTCATTGCAAGGCCACGGGCTCCAACGGCCGCGATTAGGATCCAAACTAGGTCCATTTGCAGCCAGGCGAGACTCATTCCTCCTACCGAGCCAAACTGTTGGATAGCGATGATGTAACCTATTAGGACAAAGGGTAGAGAAAATAGTGTATGCTCAATTTTCACAAACTCTAGGATCCTCTTTACATTCATTTTACCACCCCGAAACATTTGGTTGCCAAGTTCTCTGCTCATATCCATCATAGCCAGCCATGTTGGTTACTTTAGCAAGAGTTTCCTGGTCATGGATAGTGATTGCCGGCCAACTCCTGATAGGAATGATTGGGTCTAGGGCTGAAATTTCTTGGCCAGCACTCATCAGTGCTTTGCGTCCAGGGTGTGGGATTGGCGTGGTAGCATCCCAGCAAACCCTACTGCGGTCAGAATCAAAATGTAAATCTCTGCCAACATCAAATCTGACAGTTAATTGCCAAAGTAATTTTTGTTTTGCTCCTGCCGAGTGTAACTTCACATCATCATCGGTGATAAATAACCACCTTAGTTCGTCAGATTTTTCCAATTCCCAAATTGAATTCATCAATTGAAAAATACGTTTCCTTTGAGCCCTACTAGCTTCAACCTGTAATGTCCATGAGGCTGGGTCAAGAATTGCTTGCATTCCGCTACCTGGGCTGGGTGTATCATCAATTTTTGTTGTTATGACCATGATTGAAGGTCTCATAAGAACTGCCTCTGTAACTCCATCCATTGCCCTGACTTTGGCACAGAAGTCAACCGAAACCCCAGGTGCTTCAACTTGTCCTCGGCGCCAATCAGGGGATTCATCAAATCCAGTCCCCCTTGGCAGACCTACACCGCCTTTTCGCGGATCGGCACTGGCTAATGTTGTAGCGTCAATCAGTAATTTGTCGTGAACATTTTCCCATGGAGATGAAGTATCAAGGGTGTCAGCAACCATTCCCGGAATCGTAACTAAATCACTGCGCGGGTCAACTTTTTCATGAAGAACGTCGAGGAGTGCATTCAGGTCTTTCACAGGATGGCTAGGGTCAACGGCTACAGAAATTTTTGTGAACATTAATTGCCCCGCACCAAGTAAACCAAGGCAGGTTTTCCTTGCTTGACGGGGGTATCTTTGTTTGGATGCGACAATTGCTAGGTTGTGAAAACCAGTCTGCAGTGGCACGAACATATCAACGACATCTCGGTGTTGGAAATTCAATATTGGCAGGAAAGCGTCGGTAATTGCTTCACCTAGATATCCATCTTCCATTGGCGGTAGTCCGACAATTGTCATGGGAGCGATAGCATCAACACGATGG
>DUDF01000029.1:4013-4900 GCA_012959435.1 Candidatus Poseidoniales archaeon | reverse complement strand
AATGGTCCTTCAGGCTTGGTTTCTCCAGGCACGCAATATCCTTCAATTACTACATCCGCTTCTGCTGGAACCCACAAATCTTGAGTAGTTGCCTTAACCAATTTTAATCTCTGATTTGCTAAGAAAGAAGCAAACATAAACTCAGAAAGATTGTCGGGAAGTGGTGCAATTGCACTGAAAATTAATTCGGGTGGGCCTCCAAGACAAATTGCAACGGGGATTTTGCTTCCAGAACCAACACTAGCATCAGCATGGTCAGCTCCATGTTTGTGCATCTGCCAGTGAAGACCACATTCAGTTGGCCCATATATTTGCGAGCGATACATACCGAGGTTCTGCTCACCGCTAACAGGATCTTTTGTGACTACTAATGGTAGGGTAATAAACGGCCCACCGTCCTGTGGCCAAGTTTTTGGGATTGGGAGAGTGGTTAGGTCTGGGTTTTCCATTACTACTTGCTGGCAAGCCCCCTTTTTCACTCGTTTTGGGGCCATTCGTAATCCTTGCCGAGCCAAACTGATTCCTTGCCATGGTTTCTTCGAAATGGTTGCAACATCTGGCTTCATCAGCCCTACAAGTCGCTTTCCAATAGTTGCTAAATCTTCTACTCCGAGAGCAGTTTTCACTCGCTGCCGAGTTCCAAAAAGATTCATTGCCAACGGAATTGTAGAAATATTCCCATTCTGCAATCTTGGTTGCTCAAAAATCACAGCCTTTCCCTCTGTTTTGACGAGGCGGTCAGCAATGCAGCCGGCTTCTAATTCTACATCAACCGGCCTAGAAATACGAAGCAGGTCGCCTTGTTCCTCAAGGGCCGCGATAAATTGGTGAAGGTTACTCCATCCCACGACCCTCGGAGGGGCTCTCACCTAAGAAACATCAAGGGT
>DUDF01000029.1:3622-3998 GCA_012959435.1 Candidatus Poseidoniales archaeon | reverse complement strand
CATTCTATCAAATTCTCATACATTGTTAATATTCTATCAACCGTGTTATTCATGAAGTGACTGCCCTCATCCCAACTCATGGAGGGCGGCGCAACAGAGTGTGACGTCTTGGTCATCGGTGCAGGGCCAGGCGGTGGTGCGGCGGCTTTACACAGCGCAAGAGAAGGCCTCAAAGTCATCTTAATCGAAGATCATAATGAGATTGGCACCCCAGTTCACTGTGGAGAATGTATTTCTGATTTAGCAGTCAACAATTTACAACTTGACCTGCCCTCGTCTGTAATTTCACGTCGTGTTGAAGGTATCAGGGTGCTATTTCCCGATGGCACCGCAAAAAAATTGAGTGAACCGGGATATGTTCTAGAAAAGCATCTGT
>DUDF01000029.1:2022-3612 GCA_012959435.1 Candidatus Poseidoniales archaeon | reverse complement strand
ACATCCAACATTCGTTCTCTTACTTTATCCACTGTTAGACGTAAGCAGTTGAGCAAGGTGCTAAATTACACTTATCACATAAGTTGACAGAATTGAAACGTCAAGAAATTGATGGTGTTTTCGATGGCTGGATTTGTGAGGGCAAAGGAGACCAATTTCCAATTTTTGCTAAGGTTGTAATTGATGCCTCTGGAGTTGCTGGTGTTTGCTCAAAATTATTGAAATTGAATCCTCGACCAGAAGTGATTGCCGGAATGCAATATGAGGTATTAGAAGTCCCGTCAGATGGTTACTTGGATTTCTATATTTGGCCTAAATATGCTGAAAAGGGTTATCTCTGGATGATTCCAAAATCAGATGGAAGGGCTAATATCGGCTTGGTTACAGAGAATAAAAAAGGCGCCGTAAAAGCGCTTGATCAATTCATTGAAGATGGAGAATTTAAGGGTTTAGAAATGATAAATCCACCATGGCGCAAAGAGGGTTTGAAACTACGGGGTTTTGGTGGAACCATTCCAATTTCTGGGCCACACGAAGTAACTCATTTTGATGGGATAATGCTGGTTGGCGATGCCGCTGGTTTCACCTCACCATTGTTCGAAGGTGGTTCCCATCTAGCGTTGAAGTCGGCAGCATTTGCTGCTCAGACAGCCGCTGAAGCGATTGCTGTTGGAGATGTATCAGCGGCTAATCTAGCTATTTATGCAAACCGCTGGAAAACAGAATTCCCTCCTTATGAAAAGATTCTGAAAGGTAAAACAGCATTGTATTCTCTCAGTGATTCTGATATGTCCTTGATGGGCAATTGCTTCCCTGAAGAGATGTCTTCAATGGGAATATCAGGAAAGGCCATGGTAGGAATTAGATTACTAGTACGAAGGCCAAGTCTGTACTTTAAGAAAATAATTCCTGCGATGTTAGCATTTGGTTATAGCCGCGCTAAATACTACGGCTGGTAATCATAACCTGCAACCAGTCCTTGTGGCCGAAATTGCCATCAGTTGATGGCTACTCGCTCTTTTCGTGCAGTGGCTTCTTTGGTTAGCAATCGGCGCATCCGCAGCCGGAATCTCAATACCGTGGAGAAATCTGTCCAAGGAGCAATCATTGTGGATTCCGCGAGCCATTGCCACAATTCAGGTTTTACCATTTATTGCTCTCAGTTGGCTGTTTATCAGCGATTCTACAAACTATGATCTGGTTCGACTTTACGGGGGCAGTGAGATGCCAATTACCTACCGCATTAGTGCGGTGTGGGCTAGTAGAGAAGGCCCGACTCTGCTTTGGGCTGGCTTATTGGGAATATGTGGACTTGCTTTCCAAGGCACAGGCAAGGAAGAGTGCTCAGTACTATTTCGTAGATTAGTTAATGGGACAATTCTAACAATTTTTTCTATTGCTCTTATGATGCGACCTTTCAGACTTGCTCAGAGTAGTTGGAGAGGTGAGTTAAACCCACTTTTGCAAACCGATTTGATGGTTTTTCACCCGCCCCTTGTTTTCTTGTTCTACTCACTTTGTATCGTCGTGATGTTGAAGGCACTGGCCACAGTTCTCAGTGATGAAAAAGTCGATGATGTTCAACTTCGT
>DUDF01000029.1:0-1886 GCA_012959435.1 Candidatus Poseidoniales archaeon | reverse complement strand
GGGCGGGTATTGGGCTTGGGACCCTGTTGAAACAGCCTCACTCTTGCCTTGGCTAGGTCTCCTTCTTCTGCTTCACTTGCGTGTGACCCCTGGCGGGAAAAACAGTGGTTTTGTTCTTCCTTTAGCCATCCTCCCCGGATGGTTCTCTATCCACGCGACCATGGTCACGAGGGCTAATGGTGTGTGGGCTTCAGTTCATGCTTTTGTATCAGAAGATGTGGGCGCTCAAAGTGATTCTGCAATATTGCGAATTATGGATTTACAAAATTCAGGTGTCAGCGGGACTGAGGTCATTACTTACTTGATTTCACTAGTAGTAATTTTGGCCATTACCGTGTCTGTGATGCTAACTCGTCAAGCTAAGATTGACTGTGTTGATAATCTGCAATTTGCCAACAGATTTTCTTTATGGATGATTTTGTTTTTACCATTATCTTGGCTAATTTCTGTTGACATGTTTGGTGCAGAATCAAGCCTAGTTGAGAAATTGCCTACATTCATGCTACTCATTGCGGCCGCTGCCCCATTGTTGGCAATCATGTTGCCACCTAATCCTGCAGGTTCGAAGTTGTTTGCGAACCGTGAGAAGTCGATTTCAATGGCCGCAATAATTCTGTTATCATTATACATCGATGAACCATTAGTTGCAACACTTCTCATTATATTGATGCTGCTGAAAGCAAGTTCAGATAAAGAGTCAGAAATGGTTTGGACAGTGGCTGGAATAGTAGTTATATTAACTTCAGTATACGCTTATCTGATTGATGTATATGTGGCTGCAACCGGGCTGTTAATCTTCATTTGGCCGTTACTGGTTCAAGATGTTGAAGATGGAGAAGAACAGACTTTGAAGGAACGACTGATGGAATTATCAATCAGGAAAACCCAAATTCGCCTATCTCTATTCGCTCCGATTGTAATTGGTGGGACATTTTTCAGCCTCACATGGATGTTGTTGATTGCTAGTGTAGATGGCACATCACTAGCGATGCATGAGATGTTCGGCGCTCCGCTTATTCTGCTAATTGCTTCTGCCTTGGCAACGTACTCTTGGAAAGATACAGTGCCAGAAAAGATGGTGCCCCTTCTTCTATTCGGCTTTATCTTGATTGGAATTGTTGTTGGAGTATTCCTTGATATCCCTATTTTAGGTGATAGCAATTCTCAATTTAGTGACACCATAAATCGCGGTGAAGTTGCATGGTTACTATTGCCGATCCTAATCGTAGCAATCCCATCATTAATTCGTCTCGCATATGATCTCTATCAGCGAACAGCGAAGGGTTATTCTCCTGCAAAAATGCGCAGTGCCCTTGCTCACACAGCCCATGTTGGAATTCTCTTGTTGCTGGTCGGCCACATATTTACAACCACACTGATTGACAGAACAGATCCCGCTCACCAAGTAGTCTTGGTGCGAGGGCAACAAGTTTCTCATGAAGGCTTGCAACTAACTTTTGATGATTGGACTGTTCTTTCGCCTGATGATGCAGAATTTGAAGAGCGCTTTTCGGTAGGGGATGGTTTCCTCGGCGCTAAGATTGACATCTATGATGAGCAGGGTAATTTTTTGGACAGTGTTAACCCAGGCATGTTGAGGTTTGACGGGTCAAACAGTTTCCCTCGTAGTGAGGTAGACCGGTATACATCCTTGAGTGGTGATACTGTGTTTATTTTTGATTGGTCGCAAACACAAGCATTAGGAAATGCCTCTGGAATTATGGATATTGAGAGTGGCGAGGTTGGGCTTGATAGGGTTCGCTTGACTGTGTATCATCTCTCCGGAAGTCATCTTGTATGGGCTGGTTGGCTAATCATTGTCCTCTCAACATTAGGTATCGCTACTACCTCATTCCAGCGGCCTAGTAAGCCGATTTCTCCAATCT
>DUDF01000028.1 GCA_012959435.1 Candidatus Poseidoniales archaeon | reverse complement strand
CCGTGCCGGCGCTAAAGAAGCAGTTGAGAAGTGGTTGTTGAATAAATCCAAGGATTTGGATGTTCGAATTGCCATGGCTCAGAACAAGTTAGAAGAGTTGTCAGAAGACCCTAACATTCCTATGGAATATGGCGTGTTGGTTCTACAGGTGTTAACAGCGCTTGAGCAACTGCTTGGTGAAGTCTGATTTTTGGCTACGAGAGAGTTCCTCTCAATCATCTAACCATTGTTCCCAATCAGAGCCAGAGTTTGCAGCGCGATGCCAAGTTGCACCACCTTGTTGCAACCATTCGTATCCATCTTGACCAACGATTCCCACGGCATTTGGTGAAGGCGGCTCTGCTTCAGAAGTATTCTTGCCACTAGTCATTCCTTCAGCAACAATTGAGGCAGGTGGTCCTTTTGGATTATCAGCCAATTCTATTTCTGGCATCTCATCACGGATATCCATTTGATCCAATTCTTGGTCTACCATATCAGTCTGATTTTCATCGAATTGCATTCCTTCACCATCAAGGGCGTCATCTAATTCGGCACGGAGTCGTTCAAGCCTGATTCCTTGATGTGGTCCAAGCAGTCGGAGCATCAGGGCATACTCTGCCTTTAGAGCAATATCTTCTAACTCTTGTTTGGTTCGCGCCTCATCCAACATTACCTCAAATCCAAGGCAGCGTCGATTACGTGTTACGAAGCCGAAAGCAATCCAAGTGAACAAGGGAATTCCGACTACGATTCCCATTAAATCCCAAGCACCAAGGCCAATGGCGCCACCAGGGAATGGGATGATAATCTCAAATCCTTCAACAGGATAATCAGCGGAATCTAATGGGTTTGAGTTCAAGCGAAGTTCATCCGTATCGGACCACCCGTCACCATCATCATCAGTATCGGCGTTGTCACCTTCACCATCACCATCAAAGTCTGAACATTCCTTGTAATTCAGCGGAAATGTGTCCTCCTCGTCTAGGCAACCATCATTGTCATGGTCACCAGGACTTGCAAGCTTTGGAAGAATGTCAATACTGTCGTTGTAACCATCGTTATCATAGTCGTTCAAGGATGGGTCGGCTGCCGTACCAGATTGATTGTCACCAAGTCCATCTCCATCAATATCTTCCCACTGTGTTGGATTATCTGGGAATAGGTCAGGTAAACGTCCTGCGAGGTTATCACCATAACCATCCTCATCTCCATCAGATTGTTGAGAGGAATCAAATGGGAATGCATCACCATTATTTCCAATTCCATCACCATCAAGGTCAGACCATTCTGTAGGGTCATGAGGGAACGGGTCACGAATATTTGGTCGCCCATCTCCATCATCATCTCTACAACCCATCTCGAATTCAAACGTGGAATTACCACTATTTCTTGGACATAAGTCAAGATAATCTTCAATTCCATCTGAATCATCGTCTTGGTCTTCTAGGGCATCATTGCAGCCATCTGAATCATAATCCGTAGCGTTGGTAGAAGTCCAACCAGTCATTCCACGCGCACAATTGTCTAAATTATCATTGAGACCATCGTTATCATCATCCTCGTCCTCATCTGCATCGCGGCAACCATCAGAGTCATGGTCAAAGGCAGCTACTGAACGAAACCCAATTTCTGAAAATTGACAAAGGTCATACACATCCAAGATGTAATCGTCATCGTCGTCATCGTCATTGGTATCTGCATCACCATCACCGTCATAGTCTGAAGATAATCTGGCATAGAACATATCACTAGCTCCTTGCGTAATCAAAGATAACTGGCTAAAATCAGCAGTTGCCCCAAAACTGCCAGTAGTGTACACCATTCCGAGATGGTCAATACTAATGGCGTTGCCAATGTCTTTGTCAGTACCGCCAGCACCTTGTGCCCACTGTGAGGTTCCAGAAGCGTCTACCATGAATACAAATATGTCATACCCTCCACCAACCGGACTTAGGTAAACTGAGCCAATATTAACGGTGTTACCATTGTATTTCCCAGTGATATATGCATTCCCAGTTGTATCTGTACTTACATCATAAGGGATTGTTGTGCCGGCACAATCAATGTGTTTTGCCCATTTCCAATCGCCACTGGAATTTAGTTTGACGACAAACCCATTTTCAGTATTACCAGTAGAAAGGGTGAATGGTCCAAATTCCGGAGAAGTATAGAATGAACCGACAACATAAATTTCATCATTTGAATTGATGGCAATTGAGTTACTTTCAGCAGTCTCAGTCCCATTTTCTGTTGTTCTGAACCAGAGCCAATCACCAGAACTATCAAGTTTACCAACTAACATACTATTTCTGTGCCCTGCTCCCGATGTGCCATGCGAAGATGTAAAATATTCATTAGTCCCTCCAATCTGAACAGAAAGGGGACCTTTGAACCAGCCCGCTACATACAGATTTCCATTTGAGTCAACCGCTGCATCACTCAAGGAACTTCCTTGGTTACCACCCAACTCATTTTGCCATTGTATGACTCCACTAGAATTTAGTTTTGCAATAAATCCGTGGTCAAATCCAGTACCTTTACTTCTCCCAACAAAGAAAACGTTTCCATTAGTATCTGTATCAATACCATGCCCCCTCCCCCCATTTGAAACAGCCCCGCTGTACGACAACGGTGTTGCCCACAACCATGTACCGTTCAGGTCTAATTTTGCGACAAAGGCTAGCCGGTAACTGCTATTAAGAGAGGTATTCCCCATCTCCACATTATTTTCAAAATCACTAGTAATATACACATTTTCATTTGAATCAACGGAAATCGCTCCGCCAAAAATGCCAGCGTCCAAAGTTGAATTTACCTCAACGATCCATATACATGCGCCGGTGGAGTCGAATTTCCCCACGTAAATACTTGAAATCGTAGAACCAAATGTGCCGAGAGTTGGACATAAAGTGCCAAACGAAATTGTATCTTTGTACTGCCCAAGGATATACACATCCCCGCTCGGCCCTGTTGCTATATCTAATCCAGAGTCGTCCGTGTTACTACCGGCTGAAGATGCCCACTCCCACGCAAGATGCGATGTTGAGTTGTTAGAAGAACGGGCAGATGACATCTGATTATCAGGTAGTGAATCAAGTGTGAAATCTTGACTTCCATTGTCTTGTGATGAAACCGATGTTGTATTTTGAAGATTTCCCGTTGACATTGACGCTACAAGGAGGGATGAGAGAAAGACGGCGATGATAATACTTGAACTCAACCGACTGTTCATGCCTATGGCATGGTGTCAATTGAATTAACAGGTTCCCTCAATTCACTTTCACTTTCAGCCCCCTCTCCTCTAGAAAAGTAGGTAGTGTGGCAGCGTATCATTTGGTTCATGCAATCCCAAGTTGTTAGAAGTATAGTCATGCCAAATGGAATAGTCACTGCACATGCAGATAGAACATTGTTGTTCAAACCTCTTAGAGGTCGAGAACAGAAGATTAGGATGTCGTCCCGAGCAACAGTAATGCTAGCTTGTTATGGGCCGCAAAAAATCGTTTTTCGGCTATTAGTCGGCGATGCAAAAGGATGTTTGCATCTATTTACATTACCCGATTTGAATCTTATTGAAAGCCATGAATTAGGTAAAACACCAGTTACAGCACTTGCTTTACATGAGCCAGGTGGGAGAAAGCGAGTGATTGCTGGATTACAAGATGGTAGCGTATTTGCAATTGGTGAAGGAGTCCCATCAGGTTCATTGAAACTGTTTTCTCTTGACGGTTCAATTGGTTTAATCCACTCAACTGATGAAATTCTAACCATCCATTCTGGCTGGACAAGAGAAGTTCGCCATTGGAATGGTGATGCAGTTAGTTCAGCTAAGCGCTGGTTTTCCCCACCTACTCCGCTACTTCAAAGAGTAAGTCAGCAACTCATTCTGCCAAAGGCGGTTCGGGCGTAAACCAATTGCAAGTTGAAGCAGGGCGAGGCCATTCTTGTGGCCGTATCCCCTTGTTTTCAACAATTTGAGATAACACCTGTTGATGCTGTTCAAGTTCCGCTAACACAGCAGCATCACCGACAATGGTTTCACCATGGCCGGGTACTAATTGTTTAATTTCCATTTTCAACAAGTATTCAACACTCTCCAGTAGGTCTGGCAAACATCCTGTTGGTAAGTCCCATCTTGAGATATGTCCTTTCCTAGGAATTAAATCTCCAGATATTAGAATCCCCTCACTTTCAATCCAGAAACAACACGAGTCTGAGGTATGACCTGGTGTGTGTATGACTTCAATAGAGCCATTCCCCAAATCAAACACATCACTTTCATCAAATGGATTCACATCAATTGGCGGCATATCGGAATTGTAACGAGATGCCCATGTGGTGAACATATCACCACTAGCCAATGCGCCCGATGCTGCTTCATGTGCGTGGACAGAAGCACCCCAATGGTCGGCAAGATGCCGAGCCGCTCCAGCAGTGTCATAATGGCGGTGAGTGAGGAAAATTTTGCTGACTTTGGGGGCATCATCTAACTTAGATTCAATTCTTTCAACTACATTTGATTGGTACCAAGATGTTCCAGGGTCAATTACCACGGTCTCATTGTCACCTGAAACTATGGTGCAAGATGCATCGTGATGAATGCCTGGGAGCCTGACTACTCGCATGGGGACCATTTGCAGGCGGGGGGTTTGGGCTTATATATCGGGAGCAAGTCGGCCGCCTCAATGGCAAGGTTCCCAGAGGCAGAGAAGCGTCTGCTTGAAGTGCGTATTTGCATGAAATGCAATGCTCGCAACGGCCTCAAAGCAATAAAATGCCGTAAGTGCAGTTACAAAGGCCTCCGCCTCAAAAACAAAGAACGCCGAATCTGATTTCAGACTTCGTCATTCATTTCTTTGAATATTTTCAGAAGCCAAGATTTGTAATTTTCATCCGAAAGGATGGCCCAAATATTAAGAATAATTTGGTAAGTCCGGAATGACAAGTCCAAGATAAGTCTAGGACCATTCTGTTTCGTCATCTTTCTTTGACTTCTTCCACTCTTTGTAGTGGGTTCTGCAGACCTTCACACGCCTAGGACCTTCAGGAATATTTTCCCACACATCAACTGCGTTATCAAAAGCAATAGAACGGCCACCAAGGGCTGTATCAGCGAATTCTGTACACTTAGGAACATGGCAAGCAACTTCTGGGTCCATAGCGGCTGAGGAGCGTGAACGCTTCGGTTTTGCACCCTTTGGTTTGGGAATTCTTCGCTTGTGGGGTCTGCCTGCCATATCATCGCCTCTCGGTCATTCCGCTTTATTCTAACGCTCAAACTTTGTAGATTGTTGCCTCTCGATCGGGTCCAACACCGACAGAAGAAATTGGAATTCCCAACATTGCTTCAACTTTCTCAACATATTCACGAGCACCATTAGGAAGGGCAGAGTATCCTTTGCCATTTTCATTTGCGTCGCGAGCCATTTCCAACCATTCATCCATCTCAATATGTGGGAATCCTGGCACTTTTTCAGTGACAACCTTGACCTTCGCCATGTCTTCTGAACGAGCGGGCATTTCACTCAAGAATTGCCCATCTAATTCATATCCCACTACAATTTCTAATTCGTCTAGTCCACCTAAAACATCGAGTTTTGTAAGGGTAAGTTGGGTGAATCCATTCAGTCTTTGTGCGTGCCTTAGTACCACCAAGTCAAGCCATCCGCACCTTCTTGGTCGCCCAGTCGTGGTGCCGAATTCGTGCCCCATTTTCCCCATGTAAGCGCCCACGTCATCAAACAGTTCACCAGGGAATGGGCCATGGCCTACTCTAGTGGTGTAGGCTTTTACTACGCCGTAAACTTCGCCAATGTGACCGGGGTGGATTCCAACGCCGTGGGTTGCATTAGCACGGCTTGTTACTGATGATGTGACGAATGGGTAGGTGCCATAATCAATGTCAAGCAGACAACCTTGGGCACCTTCAAGCAGGACATTTTCGCCTTGGCGGAGAGCCAAGTCAAGCATTAACCCAGTAGGTTTTATTGCATTTCCGAATCTTTCTGCTACCCAATCAAGAGATTCTTTCAGGGATGAGGCTGAAATTGAGGATGAAACCCCGTGTGCTGACAGTTGTGCAGTCATTCTAGCCGCATTTTCTTGTAGCCATTCCTCATCATTACGGTGATGTTCAATATCACAGAATCGCACACCAACTCGCTCAATTTTGTCGCGGTATGTAGGTCCGATTCCTCTACCTGTTGTTCCAATCTTGACATCTGCGCCATCGTAAATACGGTGGAAAGGTAGGTTGACATGAGCTCTCTCGGAGATCCAGAGACGCTTCCCTTCTGGCGATTCACCTGACGATTCCCTCCACTTGTCAAGTTCTTCTTCCAAAACCCAAGGGTCAATGACCATACCAGCCCCGAGCACTAATTGACAGTCTGGATTGGTTAGTCCTGAGGGTAGTTGGTGGAGTTTGAGAACTTGGTCACCTAGGACAATAGTGTGCCCAGCGTTATTCCCTCCTTGGAATCTAGCAACCCAGTTTGACTCCTGAGCAAGTTG
>DUDF01000027.1:3923-6510 GCA_012959435.1 Candidatus Poseidoniales archaeon | reverse complement strand
GAATCTGGTTCTGGTGGGATGTTTGGATTACCGGCCCCTGGTTTCATCTCAGTAGTATTCGTAGTGATTGGTGCGGCAATGGTAGCAAGAATCATGCCTCGCCGTCAAGAATGAATTACCACGAGTGGAATCAATGCGGACTGAACATGTGCGCCAAGGCGTAATAGCGGCAGCAGTAGCACTGCTTGGATTGCTTTTGGCCCAAGGGGTGTGGTATGAAGTATCTGCCCACGGTACCTATGTCGAGGGTCTTAGCCGTGAACCTACAATTTGGGCAAATTATACTCTTGATTCACAACAAGAAAATATTGGCATTGAAATAACCAATGCTACACCGCTTATTGTTTATCTTAACAATCGCGAAAACATAGGTGAGACAGAAGAAGTAAATGTGACATCTACATTAGATGATACTAGAGATTTGGTTCAAAAAGGAGTGGTTCTAACCGTTGCATTTTTTGCACTTGGTTCCTATCGAAAGTGGTTCTCATGGCTCGGATTTGGGTTGTGGGGATTTACTGCACTTTTACTCATAGTAATGGTCCCAATGAGTCTGTTTGGGGGGTATTCTGATGATTCTGGGCCTGAGGCTAGAGGGGCACTAGAAACTGGAGATGAGGTGGGCGAAGAGCAATTTGCACATTCAACATTCGACTCTACATTGTCACTTCATTCCACGGGGCTAAATTTTGGTTTTGATTCATCGGGATATGATCTTGGTTTGGTAAATGAATCGCAAAGAGATGCGTTACGTGAAAGCCCCCCTAGTGATGGCGAAGAAGGGTCTGAAGCCTTCATACGATTTGCAGGAGATGTATCAATAAGCTTAGGGGCGGGGATTCTTTCATGGTTAGCAGTACCGCTAATCCCCTTAATTTTCCACTTCTTAGGCCGTAATAATGAAGAAAACCACGAAGTATCCGTAGTCAAAAGTGATGATGAATCTGAGTAATTTTTGTTGGCCACCTCATTTTTTAAATTTAATATTCCCAAAATACTTGATAATTCCGATTACGACACTTTTTCATCTAGTAGGGTATGGAGGAAACGATGACCCTTGTAGGTACGGCTCTAGAGTACTGGGCGATAGTTGATGGTTTTGATTGGTGGGTGCGATTAATAATCGGTCTTGCCAGCTCTATTATTGCAGGTGCTACTGTCCAATCAATAGCAAAAGGTCCTGTTATGAAGTTGATTTCTAAAAGTGACAATAAATATGATGATACTATTTTTGACCTTGCAACACCACTCATCAACGCCGGCGTGGTTTTGGCTGGTCTCTGGTTAACGATAATGTGGGTCTTTGAGGGTGATTCATCAAAGAGCATGATGCTTGCTAAGTTGATAGTAATAATTCTAATTTACATGTTCGCACGTTTTGCAGTTCAATTAGTGGAATTGTTCGTCCCTCTCATTATTGAAAACATGAATAAACGGGCAGATATGGACCTTGGAGGGATTGAATCATTAATTTTCTCAGGTCTGAAAATTGCAATTTGGGTTGGAGCGGCGATGGTCGTTTTCGCACAATTAAATATTGATATTACAGGTATTCTTGCATCAGCAACAATCATCTCATTGGTTGTTGGTATGGCTCTGAAGGAGACCGCATCAAATTTAGTGTCAGGAATGATGATGGTTATGGATAAGCCATTCGAAGTCGGTGATAAAGTAACGGTAATGGGTGTGACTGGTAAGGTGGTTGATGTAGGGATTATGTCAACAAAAATCAAGACCAGTCAAGACCATCAAGTGGTTATTCCAAACAAAAGTATCAGCGGAAAGGAAGTCATTAATTTCGCTAAGGGTGGACCCGAAGATACACCAAAAAGAGTTAATTTGCGATTAAATATTGGTGTTGGGTATGATGAGGAGCCTGCTCACGTTAAGCAAATGTTGCTTGATGTAGTTCGCGAATGTGACTACATTATTGACAATCCTCCTCCAACAGCCCTTTTCCGAGATATGTTAGATTCAGCTCTATTGTTCAGACTCAACTGTTGGGTACGTGATTACTCAGATGAATGGGTGGCTAGAGATTGGATTCTTACCAGAGTTCTTGAGAGGTGTATTGACGAAGGTATTGACATACCTTATCCACATATGCAGTTGAAGTATGACTCTGCATCAGCGATGGAAGAGCAAGCAGCAAAGAATGCTGTTGATGAAGAGAGGAAATCTGTTGAAAAGGAGAGAATCAAGGCTGAGGCGCGTCTTAAAGAAGAAGCCGAATCAACTGCTAGGATGAATGCACGAAAGGAAATGCGTGCACGTATTGAGGAATTGAATACTGCGCTTGAGGAAGAGGAAGCTGAAGAGTCTGAAGATCCTGATGACCCGGAAGGTGGGATAAGTCAGAATCGTTTAGATATGCTTGCAGAAATTCAAGAGTTAGAACATAAACTTGATGAAGGCAGTGGCGATGATGATTGAGAGGTAAATACTCTAATCATTCAATCCAATGAGCAAGTTTGTCGACCAATCTCTCACGGAAAGTGAGCAATTGCAGTTTTGGCCCATTGATAGATACGGTTACAGTTGAGCCGCGAGTGAAGTGCCACTCATCCCAGCCATCAGGTACACAGAA
>DUDF01000027.1:0-3903 GCA_012959435.1 Candidatus Poseidoniales archaeon | reverse complement strand
TCTGTGCATGTCTGAATTAATTACAGTAGGTTTGTTTGTCCAGGCGAAGTAAGAACCATCTTCTCTTCTTTCATCACGCGGCAAATCACGAGCACAATATAAGTAATGGTCGTGAATCATTTCGGGGTCGAATTTCATCCCCTCTATCACGCAGATATGACGGAACCATGCGCCCTGTCCCACGAATGTAGAAAATAACAGGCCTGAAGAGCGTTGCATCAAATCGACTTTGTCATGACTGTCGTCGGCATCACGTTTGAGGCGGTATCTGCTTGGTTGATACTGGTGGGTATTTGCAATTAGAAGGTCGTTGAGTGCAGGGTCACAAGTGATGCGATTCCCACTTGTTGTGACAATTTCTGCTGATAATCTGGGAAGTAAATTGACAATCGCTTCACCATCTAAAGCAGCACGCAAGTCGCTGGCAAAAGTTGTTGAATCACTACCCATGAAGAATCCAAATGAGCCGTTTGGGTCATCATCCATTGGATGGCTATTAACACCTAAAATTTGAGTGTCAGCATCAACATTATGGGCAATTGAGGTTAAAGTTCCATCTCCACCCACAACGATTACGAGGTCGCGGCCAACGAAGTCGGATCTCTTCACGGATTCTCTTGGAACAAGTTCGTAAGATGTGCCGCGTTCTTCATTCAACCCATCTAAATCGGCTTTCAATGAGGCGATTGAGAGGTCGTGCACCTCTTCAAAATTCTTTTTGTAAACAACTAGAATGTCGGCGCCCATACCTTACACCCCTCTGTGCTTCGCTCTGCCGGTGGCTCTCTTGTCTTTAGAGGCGTTGTAGGCTAAAGTATGAAAAAGGTAGTCTTTCCCGTTAAAATCATGAAGAGAGTGTTCATGCTACTCGTCTCAGCCAGCCTCCTATTTGCGGGATGTATTCTTGACCCTCAGGGAATAGATGACGGCGGCGTAATTGTAATTGATGGGGGAGGGAGTGACGCTTCTGCAATGTCTGGTGCTCAGGTTGAGGCGTTTCTTAACGATGAAACAAACATGAATATCACTGCACTTGCAGAGGTAGAAGATAAAATTACTATTGAGTTGTATTCAAAGGATTTAGAAGATGGTGAATTGTTGGAAATGACATTCACAATCGGCAAGGATGATATTTCTCAACTCTCAAATACAGGGCTTGCAATTCAATCAGGAATGATGGGCCTTGAATACAGAGTAATTCAAGGTGCTTCAACAGATGTAAACATCATGGTAGGTAATCAGTGGTTCCATGCACGTGATTTAGTACCAGAATATAATGACCCATTTGTTGAGTTAGCATCTGAGGATGATAGTGATGATGGTAGTGATGGTGGCCTAGCTGATTTAACTCCTGATTTTGGCATTTTAGATTTGGACCTATCAGGTATGGATTGGATTGTGACAGTAGATGTACCATCTACTCAACAAGTAGCCACATCCTCTAATGACACTCACGGCATCATGGTTGAATTCCTTGAATTCCCACCTAGGCTACATCAATTAGAGGTTAATTCCCATGATGGCAACCAAGCGACGAAGTTGACGATTGTTTGGGGTGATGATGCTGCATTAAGTGTACAGAATAACTATCCAAAGACCTCAGTAGATATTCAATTAGATGAAGAAACTGAAAGAGGAGATATCGAAGGAGAATTCACCTGTGAAAATAATGACACAGTACCATGGAGTTATGTCAATGACAATTGGGATGATTGTGGTGATAATAGTGATGAAGGGGTTGACGAATCAGAAATCCCGGATTCCGTTTTTGAATTTTCAGGGGAAGTAAATAGTGACCATGAACATGAGGTACTAGTTGGTGACATTGAACTTAGGATTGGCTCAGAGGATAGCGAAACAGAAGAGTTCAACTATTCACTATCAATGAACATTGGTGATAGTACAGCAAACTTGACTGACGCTGAAGGTGCATGGTGGGCAATTGAGTGGCAAGATTCTGATGATGATGGTTTTGTTTCTGCAGGTGATAACTATTCTGTGACGACAAATAGTTCCAGCGCTAATGATTTGGAGGTAAGGTTTTACGACAACTGGTCGCAAAGTTACACAGGTGGCCCATTACCTGGGTTCGAAGTATTCCTATTACTGGGTGCTTTAGTGCTCGCCGCACTTCGAAGAAACACATTATTCCCGAGATAAAGTCATTAATTAGGCAACTCTACCGCCTGACATGGTTGGTGATGATGTTGAGTCCGATGACTCAAATGATTTACCATTAGATGATTCTGTTTACATTTCCAAAGAAGAAGATACAATGGAAAAAATGAAGCGTGGCTTGAAGAAGTTTGGAAAAGACATGAAGAAGGGCGCTGGAGATATTGCTGATAGTTCAAAAAAATTTGCTACTAAATCAAAGGAGAAATACGAGGCCGCCCGTGAGGAGCGGAAAAAAGCAAAGGCAATGAAAAACCCATTGAAATTCCCTTGGAGTACACTATCTGTAGTTGAGTTGAAAGAAAATTTGAAGGGACTCGGACTCAAGGTTTCAGGCAAGAAGGATGATTTAATTGAGCGGATTACGGAGCATTATAGGACTGAAATCCCTGAGATGGAAGATGGTACACCTCATTTGATTGAAGATTTAGAACCAGTTGAAGAAACTCCTGCTGCGCCCGATATTGATGAACTAGTCAAAGAAGAGAGTGAAGTGGTTGAAGAATTGAATCCAACGTTTGAGGAAGTTGATCCTGAAACACCTGCAATCCAATTTGAAGGGTCTGAGCAAATGTATGTTTATGACCCCCCGGAAAACATCACAATAAAGAAAAATTATTCATACAAGGCAATCAATTATGTTAATTTCCTTTTTGGCTTGAGTATGTTTTTCATTACACTTTGTATCTTAAACAAGGGTTTTGATTTTGGTTTGGATGTTGGATTTATTTACGATTTTATTGCTAATAGATTTGTTAGGTCATACGGTGGTATGAGTGATGTACAAATTACTTCTTTATCAGGGGCGCTATCTTTGATGTTGTTATTCTCATCTTTGATGTATTTCAGTGGTCGCCAAACTGCTGCTGCTTTATTGGTTGTAGTAACAGTTGCTGTTAGTGTCATTACTAGGGTAATTGTGGCATATGCTACTACTTTTGAGAATGATGGTTTATTTTATTTTATTATAGATGTTGTTTTAGCAATACCGTTTTGTTTTTCTGTTTGGGTACCTTCTATCGTTCGTTCTTCCTTGGAATATGATGCATATCACTCCTCATTCATGGTATATTCTGAACCGGAATCTATTACTGATGGCACCTCTAACGAGCAATTAGGTGATGGTATGGGGCGGTTTGAAGTTGACAGGCCACTACCTCCAAAGAGGAGAAAAATAGGACAAGGTACAATGTACGAATTATTGTTTCTCGTCATCTCTATTGTCTTATGGCCGATTTCTATTGGTGTGAGCGCACTTCTTATCCTAAACTACCCCACTAGCCATGGTTCATGGACAATGGAGGAACACAGTCTTATTCTGCTACCTCTGTATGCGGGCTCATTCTTTTGTTCATTAATCGTTTATCGTATAGATAAGGAAGCACGCTCTGGTGAGATATATGCTAAGGAGAAGTTGGCTTATCATCGTGATATGGACCAATATTTAGAATTAAAGAGAGTATATTATGAAAACGCAGCAGCAAAAGTTTCAGGCAAAAATGGCGATGAATAATCACTATTGATTCATATTAGTATCAATAATTTGCTTTACTCATAGTGTTGTTCAATGTGTTTGCCAACGCAAACGAATTATGGTAAAAGTAGTCGGCGTAATCTGAGGCGAGGACTTGACCTATCAGCGGACGGGATTAGATGCGGTGCATACCGCATTGCAAGAAATGGCTGACGGCGGCGAAGTTGTCAACTTAATTCTGGCTCGCCGCGATT
>DUDF01000026.1:911-6605 GCA_012959435.1 Candidatus Poseidoniales archaeon | reverse complement strand
CGCGTATCTTCTTGACATTGGCCTTCCAGACCTTGTCAGGTAGCCACGCTGGGCCGTTTGCGGGTTTTGCAACCTGCTCTCTCCATCCCTTGAATACGTGAACACGGCCTCCACCGCCACGCTCACGCAAGTGGATGTCTGTCTCTCCGCGACTAGCTGCTTTCAGGGCTGCTCCCCTTGGCTGCTTGCTCGCGAACACTTGGCTCGTATCATTTGTACCGTCCATCAGGACGAAATATTTCTTACTCATTTCAGATTACCTCTGTGACGCCCACCCCTACTCGTTGGTTATTTAAGCATTGCCCCGTCTAAACGCAGTACTGCGCTACATTGGGGGTTACGTACCCCATTGCGAATGGCAATACTTGCGTAGGCTAGAGGTCCATCGTTTACGGATTTGCGACGTGTTAATAGAATCTGGGATTAAATAATAACATTGTAATGATTTTCGGGAAACAACTTTCTCAATTTTCAGAAATCAGGAATTCAAACTATGAAACGACCTATCTTCGAAGCAAGAATCAAGGTTAAAAAAATAGATCAAGATGCTGGTTTGATTCGTCAAAGTTCTGCACCAGCAAGGGTCTTAGTATCAATTACTCCAGAGATTGAACGGATGTTTTCAACCACCGCAGCAGCAATGCTGCTCATTGAGTCAGCGGTCATTTTGACCAACAGGTCATAATCTCCGAACAATAAAGTTGCATCCTCAACCATATCTAATGCGTTGATTGCACCATGTACTTCTAATTCTGAGCCTGGTTTTACATTGATGAGTACATATCCAACTGCCATGGCTCCACCGAGAATGGATGGGCATTCAATCCTTTTGCTCATCAGGGGAACTAAATAGTGGATTTTCATCAACCAAATCAAGTTCTGAATCATCTTCCTCTATCGTTTCAGAATGGAGAACTTCTTCAACTCCTGTTAATTCATTTTCAGATTCAGAGACATTACTTAGGGATTCCATAGCCATTTCAGCGATTGCGATATTTTGTTCGCCTTCGGCCCGAGAATCAGCAGGTGCAGCCCATGCAACAATTTCATCGTCATTTAATTCAGCCCCGTCAATTTCTTCTTCCGGAGGGCGCAACCACATTCCTAAGAGAGTAATACCAAGGATTGAAATTATTAGTAGAGCAAGTCCAACTCCCATAACTAAATTAATATTTGATTCTGGTGAATCAGAACTTTGATTCAATACATCCCCTTCACCTGTTTCGTTGTCTATTATCTGGACGGGAATGATACCATGTCTTGTATGAGCGACTTGATGCCCTTGGGCATCCGTACAGCCGATAGTTGATGCAAATGGTGCTCCGTCAGTAGGTGGCATCCAGCGAGCGGTGAACGCACCGCTATCCGATAGTGGACCTTCTGATTCCATTACTGTTGTACCATTAGTGTCGATTATGATGAAGGTGCAAACAGTGTCTAGATGGCCGTCAAAATCATGGACAATGGCTTCAAGTTCTCCAAATTCACCCTCAATCACCTCTCCAGATTGATTTACGATTTGAGGAAGACCATACTCAATTTCAACAGTAAATTCACCAACCGCACTCAAGCCATCAATATCCCTCGCAATAATCTGTAAGGTTGCACCTCCGGCTGTAAAACTGTTATCTGCTAAGATGATGAATCCCCAATGATAGTCTGCTGAATCTGGGAATTGACAATCAGACCAGTCCCACTTACTAGATTGCATCGGTTTGATGTTACCCGATTGAGCGAGGTTGACTGAAGCCCCTTCAATCATCCGGTTAGGATCTATCATTACCCAGCCACGAGCTTCTTCGCCACGTGTTAGAGGTAGTTGTTCACCATCACAGAAGCCAATGTCGTAAACAAGAGGGGGTTGTAGATGCATAGTCCAATTCATTACAACAATTTGACTTTCACCATTTGGTGCAATGTCGGTAATTTCTAATGTGACAATTAGTTCACCAAATACTAATCCCGCCTCTGGTGGAGGCAAAGTTACAGAGGAGTTTTGACGCATCATTTCTGCTGCATAAATTTCGCCTTGTTGAGAATATTCTGCCTGGCCTGGCCATTCAACTGTTAAATTGTAGGTATAGTCTGAAAGTGGGTCATCATAATCAGATAGCGAGATTACTATTCTCTCACCCGTACCTCTTGCCAAAGCCAGCAAGTCCCCATCAAAATCAACGAGGGTAAGATTTGCATTAAATTTCTCATCATGTACAGAAACGAATCTTGTTGTAAACAGATTACCCATCGAATCGTACAGATAAACTGTGACATCACTAGTAGCCATTCCCCAGTCTAAACGCCAAGTTGCTTGGTAACAAAAGACGTCTGAAAATTCGCTATCTGTTGGCTCAACTCCACTTACATTACCGCTATCAGTGATTATCATCGGCAACTCAGTTACAGGGTCGTGGTCGGCGTCAACAACACACGCTTTGAGTAGAATATCAGTATCACGTTCTACGGTGTTTGGAGTAGTGAACGGTGACAGTGTTGTAACCCCATTCCATTCATCATTATCTACTCCAGTGATATGTACTCCGAACCAATTGTGCAAAGCATTGGTCACTACCATTATGTAATCAAGTTGGAGAAGAGTGTATTGAAATTGCTCATCTCTAACTTCAGCAATTAGATCAAGAGCACCCAATTCAATATTAGTAGGAATTGTCAAACCAGTATACCAAGCAATGTAATCAACACTAGTTGAATTGATGAACGTCCAATTGTCACCACTGCCGTTAAGTCGCCATCCAAGTCGACTTTGTACTACGCCAAAATCATCACTGACAGTAGTTGTACATCCGACAGTATCCCCTCTGCTTACAGTCCATGACGAGCATAGCAAATTATTGATGGTCGGGGCTTGGTTAACCTGAGTATTCAGTATTCCAAGGTTGTTGTCTACAACTCGTTCAGGATTTTTCCAGTCACTAGCAATGTAGCGGATGACATACTCGTTGAAGCCAATTCGAGTTGGTGTAAGATTTAGAGAAACAATTCGTCGAGAACCGATATCATTGCCACCTGGCATCTGGATAGTCACATTTGCGAGGATTGCATTGCCATTTCTTTCTCGCACCTCAATGGTGCCATTTACAGTACCTGGGGCCAGATTTTGCAATAACACATCAATACTTCCGTTAACACCTGCGGTCAATCGACCATCTACTCTAACCGCCTCTATATCTATATCATGAAGAATGTCAGAATAAGGTGCCATCTTAGGGTCACCAACCACAGTACCCATCCATGAGATTAAGGGATTAGCAGCATAGTTTACTTCTGCGAAATTGTACCCATAAGCATAGTAGGGGAGAACTATATTTGGATAACCAATTGCTGAAAGATAAGGCTCGTAGACATAGCCTTTCACACCTGACACACCATCCTCTAGGAGATCAACCACCAAACTCTGTCCGTACGTCGCTTCCCACGCAAACGTTCTGCCACCGGTACTCACTGCGGTCTCCGCAATACTGCCATCAACCCACTCAAAGTGAGGTCTTATGGCACGTAAATTCATGGTGTCAAAATAGACCGAGCCGTTGGTAGTTACATTCTCAAGTGAGGCAATCATCTTGACTTTGAATGAGGATGCATCTGCTGGAGGTCTGAAGCGCATGGTGCGCGAATTCCATGCGCTATCGAGGTTTTGTGTTGTACTTGTGTTAGTGACTAGGAAAGTACCGTTTTCATCGAACGAATCTACTTCTAATCGATAGTCACCTTGCAACCATCCTGCTTTCATACCATAGCCGTATACAATCCATGCGTGTCCTTTCAAATCATCGCCAAAGTCGTAGTCTTGGTGGACCGAAGTCTCGGCGTTACCTGCGCCGCTGTACGTTGGACAAATTATTGCTGCCATTTGAAAAATGGCTTTTACTTCCGATTCGGTTAGCGTTCGGTTCCATACTTTTAGTTCATCAACCAAACCCTCAAAGTAGGTGCTCCCAGCTCGATTTACCCCAACTTTGTATAACTCAATACTGTCTATTGTGCCATTTGGAACTTGAGTTGTTTGAACTAATTGCCCATCAAGATATTGATTGAGTGTTGCATTCTGGTAGGTTACAACCAGATGGGTCCACTGGTCTGCTCTAACCTGTCCGAACGGATATGAAATATTGTGGTAAACTTGCCAGTCGCCAGGGCTTGCGCCGCTTGTCATGATTTGGAATGACGCTGAATCGCCAGCGATGTCATTTACTGCGAAGGCTGATGAGAACTGATTTTGGCTATCGTTAGCCGTATTCACCCACAGTGAAATTGAGAAATTTCCGCCCCAATCGCTGACATCAACTTTGGCGAAATCATTTGTCCCATCAAAGTTGTAGCAATTCCCAAACAGGCACTGTTGCCAAGAACTACCGTTGTTACTATTGAACAGAGTCATATTGGCACTGCCGGCAGAATCCGCAACCACAGTGCCACTGCCATCATCAAATGACCAGTGATGAATCAACTCGTTCTGGGCTGGCTCAACCCCATCCCCACGCGTGAAGGCACTTGGTGGGACTACTTGCTTAGTCTGATTCACACCTTGCCACGAGAAGATTAGGCCTGCCCATCCCCCATGCTCAAAGAACTCGGTTCTGAGTGAGTGTGCCCCGGCGCTAAGAAATACCGTTCCTGAACTCTCTTGCATTCCGTGTTCCCCCTCATTGTTGACAACTTCGGCTCCATCAATCCAAAGTTTTGAGCCATCATCACTGTTGAGAAAGAAAGTCCAGTTTCCTGCCTCTGGGATTGTGATGGCTCCAGTATGCCTCGCAGACCAGTGGTCATCAAATCGGCTATCAAGCCCGCTCCAAAATTCAGTGGTCGCGGGGTGGTTGATGTTTGTTTCAACGCGCCAATAATCAGCAGTTCGGCCGGATAAATCCGGCATTAAACTACGATTGAAGGTGATTCCTACATTATCAAAATATTCGGCCTTTAATCCAGGTGCCGAAGATGCTTCCACCGTGGAACAAGGCGCAGAAGTCAATTCACCTTCTAAGGCGGCATTCCCATTACGTTTGACTGATGTCTGTCGAGCCCAAGTAAAACCCTCGTCCCCTACAAGGGGCGGGTTAGCGGAATCCCAATATTTGGAACCAGTTCCCCACCCGTTATCTGCAGTATCAAAACCGGAATTAGGTAGCCAGTTGGAATTCCATGAGCCATCATTAGAGCCCCATGAAGCGTACAACATCACATTTGATTCATTTGTTACAAAAGTAGAATTTTGATTAAAGTGGACTGGAATCCCCATACTTCCATTTAATGTTGCATTCGCTGCATAGAGCAAATCGTTCCACCATTTGTATCCCGAGCCATTGCGATTTGTAGCGAGGTCCAGCACACCCTGCCCTCTCTGACCAAACGAATTGTTGGCTTTGTCAATTAAGCCCAGTGCGGTCTCAACAGTATACCCTGTTAATCTAGTGACTAAATAGAAACCCTCTTCTTGGCGCGAAAACTGTTTCATTTCCTCGCCAGCCCCTGGCCCATAGGAATGCGACGCCCACCAGTTTTGGTGTATTGTTGAGTTGAATGCTCCGTTGACTAAACCTATTTCAGAATCAAAGGCTGCTTTGCCATTTCCTGGCCCATTGATTCTCAGAGGAATTCCTTTTGTGGTGACTAAATAATTGAGTTCTGTAGTCAGATTCCGATCACTAATCATTTGTCGCAGCGGTTCTGCGAAAT
>DUDF01000026.1:0-717 GCA_012959435.1 Candidatus Poseidoniales archaeon | reverse complement strand
GGAACGGCAATATCTCTGAAAGGTGTTTCATTCCAAATATCGTTAGTGTAGGAACTTGATTCCTCAGTCTTTAACCCCTCAGGTTGATTGCTAAAGTTAGCCAAAGGTAGGCTCACTATCAGTAAGACCAAAGCGAGGCTAAAGCGTACGCTGGACACAATTGTTGTTAATCTCTTCTTGCTCAATACATTATCGCATTCGTGTCAGTATTATAATTTGAAAAATGTGTTAATTTAAGCCTATTCGGCGTGGGGTATATTGCCAACGGCCTCACCTGCTCTGAACATGGTAGATGTTTTCATGGCGCGGCAGTGCAAGAATGGCTTGGTAAAAGTCATTATTGGCGACATTTCAAAGATTGAATCAGATGTAATGATTACTACTGCAAACAACCGTCTCGCAGGCAGGGAAGGAGTTGATGGAGCAATTCACACACAGGCAGGTCCTGAACTAAGGGCAGAGTGTGATGCTATTGCTGTTGAGCGCAGGAAAACTAACATGCAACCTTGCCCCGTTGGAACATCAGTAATCACTGATTCATATGGTTTAGCAACCAAGAAATTAATTCACGTTGTTGGTCCAGATTGCCGTAGACCAACCCAAGATGATTCAAGGCGCACCCTCATCAAAAAGGCCTACGAAACATTATTTGAACAACTTTCAAATGTCAAAGATAGAGCAATTGTAGCCACGCCCCCACTCAGTATGGATGTGTTT